>JBCCFB010000376.1:0-4735 GCA_039029995.1 Planctomycetota bacterium | reverse complement strand
TGACCAATCAAGGGTTGCGATCGGTGGACCCTCCAAATTGATCAAAGTCCTTTCTACTCGTGACGGCTCGGTGATATACGAGATCAAGAAGCATACGGAGTGGGTGACGGCTCTTGAATTCAGCCCCGACGGAAACTACCTGGCGACCGGCGACCGTAACGGGGGCCTCCACTTGTGGCTTGCCGATGTAGGCGATGTACATCAGGACCTGAAGGGCCATACCGCCTCTATTACGGGAATCAGCTGGCGCGCAGACGCAGCGGCCGTTGCTTCGTCCAGTGAAGATACGACCGTCAGGATCTGGAACGCAGAGTCCGGTGCCGAAATGAAAAAATGGAATGCTCATGGTGGCGGAGCGACCGCAGTACAGTTTGCCCGAAACGGAAACCTGGTTACTGCGGGCAGAGACAATCATGCCAAAGTGTTCGATCAGGAAGGCGCAACGCTTCACACCTTCGAGAAGATGGCCGACGTTGCCGTAACGGCCAGGTACTGTGAAGAATCAGCACGAGTGATTTGCGCTGATTGGGATGGAAACATCAAGGTAATCAACGCCGTGGACGCGGCGGTGCTGGGAACGCTCAGTCCGAACCCTCCGGACCTTGAGACGCGGCTTGCCAATTCCCGTAGCGCGGCTGAGACTGCCGCAAGTGAACTGGCTCCGCTGGAAGCTACGCTGGCGGAACTGGAGCAGAAGATCGTTGCAGCAACCAACGCAAAGCAAACCGAACAGAGCAATCTTGCTGCGACGACAACACGAATCAACGAACTGCAACCGCAGATTGCTGCAGCGCAGCAGCAACTGGCAGAAACCGAAGCAAACCGTCAGCAGTGGACGTCCGATCTGGCTCAACAGAATCAGGCAATGCCACTTGTAAAGGAGTCGCACGTCAAGGCACTGGAGGCCTCCAATGCTCTGCCGGAGGACGTGGAACTGAAAAGTACAGCTGACGAGTTGTCCGGGAAGATAACTCAAATCGAGGCCCGCATTGCCGAGTTGAATCAGATGGTTGCAACCAGCAACGAGACGACGAGTCAAACACAGGCGACGTTGACACAGTTGCAGGCACAACTCGCTGAACAACAGGCTGCCGTCACGGCCATGAATCAGAGGATTGGCGAACTGGACCAGGAATTCAATCAGTTGAGCACGGTGAAGACCGAGCATGTGCAGCTGGTCGAGGCTGCCAGGCAACGAGTGAATCGAACAAACGCAGCCGTGCAGCGATGGACGCAGGAGATCAGCTTTCATCAGACTTTGACCCGGCTTAGAACGCAGCTTGCTGATGCCGAGCAGACGGTTGCGTCTCGCAATCAGGCGACCGCAGAGGCTGAGCAAAGAGTGGCAGCCGCGCAGGCTGAGCTGAACGCGGCCCGACAATCACGTCAGGAAGCACAGGCTGCCGCAGAGGCGGTTGAGCAACAGATTCTGCAACTCAGGCAGCAGTAGTATGCCGCCAGCAGTTAGTTGCTCCGCACCGGCAAACTGTAGAGCGCTCGCAAGGCCAGACAGTAGAACGCTCCGCATCTATCGGTCGGCGATCCGGGTTCCTCGACCGGTGCTTTCCCCGCTCCTGCCGATTTGAATTGCATCTCCCTCAAGCTCGCGGAATCCGGCGATGTGTTCGCGAGTCAGAGACTGGATTTCCATTCCGTTTTCGTGCTCCGCAATGATGTAAGCGCATTGCTTCTCGATATCAAAAATTCCCTTAGAAACGACCTCAGGCTCGGGGCGGTCCGGAGGGGAGACTTCAGTGTCGCCTGCTCCCAATCCACTGTTGCGAAGGTGAAACCTGGTCGGTTCGCGCAGGATGTCGAAGAGTACAAGGTTTTCAGTGGCTAGTTCCCCTTGTAGGTGCAGGGCGATGCTGTAGTAGTATCGTTTGTCGTTACGCATGCCGCGATTAAATGCAGTTGGATCAAGAGCGCGAATCACCCGGTCGTTGAGGGCGTGCTGAATGTCGACCCGTCGGTTCTGCGTGTCTGGCGTCGTCACCAGTTCTTCATCCTGTCCGTAGCTGACGGACATGAATGCGATGCCGACTCCGGCAACTGCAAGAATTAAGTAAGAGAGCCAGGTGCTTTTTGACGATTGTTTCGAGCGTGCCATGTCCGTTCTCTTTCGTGCCATCTGTTTGACCGTGAATTCAGAACTCGCTTTTTGTTGCTGAACTGGGACGCAGCAAGGACGCGAAAGTTCCCAGCCAACTCTCAATCACAAGCCAGTTCACAAAGATGCTCAGGTAAAGCGAAACCACATAGTTTGGTTCAGGAGCAGCACCGGACCAGCCGAGGACTGCTTGAAACATGCGGAACGTCATCGCCGAGGCGACCATTGCCATTGAGCGTGTCATCCAGCGCTTATGCAATTTGAAGTTACGCTTTAGTGCGTAGCGAACGCCCTCTGCGGTGAATCCGGCGGTCAGGATGACCAGCAGAAGGAATGCAGCTTTGCCGGGCAGACCGCCTTTGGCATACGGGGTCAATAGAAGCCCGGCAGGACAAAGCAGGCCAAGGACGGAAACTGCATAGATTCTGCCGCTCCAACGGTGCAATGTTCCAGGGACTTTGTTCCATGAGGTCAAAGTCGCAATAAGAAGCGAAACAAGGCATACCGCTCCGCCTGCAACGTGAACCGCCAATAAAGCGCGCCAGTAATCGCTGGCCGCCAGCGCTGGCCGCTCCATTAAAAACAAAGCCTGCATCGGGGTAGTAAAATAGACGCGGCTATTTGAAATAATAAGTGCGCCCGAACACGCCAGAACCAGGAAAGTCAGCCAGCGGATAAACTTCAACAACTTGATGTTTGAGCCGGCATCTCCTGATCGCGGATCTGGCCTTACGAAATTCTCGTCCATCCGGCTTTGATACATATATGCCGCAGTGGTTCCGGAAAGCGGCGACAAATTTTGTACATTTCAAATAAATGAGCGGTTCAAGCGACACGCCCGGCACAAAGCGTCGTAACGATCCTTGCCAGCAGGTTTCCTAATCCAGCATGTTTTAGATATCATGCATGGGAGCAGAATTCAGGCTTTTCTTCTGCCGGAATCACTATTTGACCCACGCTTTTTACCCGCAATCGCGCGGACTTGCCGATGAGTTATCACCCTCCCCGACGTCGTCAGCGCGGCGGCGGTTTTTCGACGATAAAAATCCGTCTGTTGATCGCCGGTGCGATCGTTCTGTTTTCGCTGGTCAGTTACATGATGACGTCTGACGTGAATCCCGTAACCGGAGAAGCACAACGCGTAAAGATGTCGGTCGATGAAGAGATCCAGATGGGAATTGCTGCGGCTCCGCAAATGGCGGCTCAGCATCAGGGGCTATCCGATGACCAGACTGCCAGTTCAAACGTGCGCGTCATGGGAGAACGCCTCGTAGTGAATCTGCAAACGCATTTACAGCGTCAGGGAAAAGAAATTCCTTATCCGTTTGAGTTTCATCTTCTATCGGATGAAGGTGTGGTCAACGCTTTTGCGTTGCCCGGTGGTCAGGTGTTCATTACCGAGGCGTTGTACTACCGGCTTACCGATGCAGGGCAATTGGCTGGAATCCTCGGCCATGAAATTGGACACGTCATCGAACGTCATGGTGCCGAGCGGATGGCAAACGCCGGACTCTGGCAACAGCTTGCCGGCGCGGCAGGAGTTGCCGGAGGTGATGTTAACAGCGCCCGTATGGCATCGATGGTCGGAAACTTTGTCCAAATGAAATACGGGCGTGAGGACGAACTGGAATCAGACCGGTGGGGCATCGCTTTGATGGTCCTGTCCGGTTATCACCCCGATCACATGCTCGACGTGATGGATATCCTTGAAGAGACTTCCGGCGGGGGAGGTCAGCCCGAGTTCATGAGCACCCATCCACGGCCAGCTAATCGAAAGTCACACATCGAGCAGATTGTTGCCGAGAAGTTTCCCAACGGACTTCCACCCGGATTGAGGTAGGCCTTTGAATCAGGAAAGCAAAGACACACGTTACCAGTTCGGTTTCAAGTCGATTTTTGCGCTGACGGCGGTTGTGGCAGTCTGCTGCACTGTGCTTAGCTGGTTTGACGACGTATTCTTGCTGTGGACATTATTAGTCGTCTACATGGCGTTTGTCGTCGGTTGGGCCGTGATGAGAGGCCCGTATGTCTACAACGGCTACCTTGCGACAAGGCATCGCCGACTCGAATCGCGGGAGCGGCTCAAAGATGCCATCGAACAACACCATGCAGTATCGCTGAAAAAACAGGCCGCAGAGATTTCCAACGTCTGTGAGTGAACCGAAGCTTCCGGTTCATCGCACGAGTCCATCTTTTTCAATAGTCTTGTCACCTTTTTTATCCATTCGTCGTATCGCTATGTCAGGCATCCGTATCCATTTTCTTTCGGCGCTGTTTCTTGTACTGGCAGCCCCGCAAATTCTTTTTGCACAGTTCAATACGATCTACTGGATTCCTCCGGACAACGCGCCGTTCTGGATCGATTCTGATACCCAGATGAATGTGTTACCCGGCGGAATGGTCGGAGGTTCATTTTTTTCCGGCCAGTCCGACGGCTCGAGCACGAACATGGAAATCAATGTCTCCGGCGGTTCCATCGGAGACAATATGCGCGCCTACGCAGGTACGACAATAAATTTGACCGGAGGAGATATCGGAGACTGGTTTCAATCCGGAGATACTTTCGACGTCACGGACGTTGTGGTCAATATTGACGGCGGAACACTCGGCGATGACGCGCGAGTC
>JBCCFB010000375.1:0-4764 GCA_039029995.1 Planctomycetota bacterium | reverse complement strand
CGCGTATATTCCTTGAAGCTTCGACAACCAGTCCGGTTGCGATGCCGAACTTCATGGAAATCACAGTCGAGGCATCGGTGTTCGCTCGTTCGAGTGTTACTCAGACTATTGAACTGTTTAACTATGACACGATGGCCTGGGAGCAGGTCGATTCACGTCCAGCGAGCCGCTTTTCAGACATAACAGTCAGTGCAACTCCGGGTGGCGACCTTTCGAGATTCGTCGAACCCGGAACCAACCAGACTGAAGTCAGGATCCGGTACAATTCGGCCAGCCCGAGACAACAGTTCTCGTGCAATGTTGACCAGATAATCTGGACAATCACCAACTAACCGGTGATTGCCGGACTTAATTCGGACTACGGATAAACGGTGCGCTATTTACGCAGTACATAAGCGTAATACGCACCGTATTCCGTTCCGTCCGCTTCTATAAACGTTCCTTGAAGCGTCGTGTCCTGAGCTTCCAGCTCAAGAGTAAACACGACTTCTTTTGCTGCTGGTTCAAACTCCTGCTCGACTACGAGCTCTCCCACTTGCAGGACGACCCTGACCGGAGTGATCGCGACCCCCGGAACAACTCTTGGCGGCTGCCCGCCCGGAACATCCGCCCCGGGTTCCAGTGGAGCATCGATTGAAGCATCAGCAGGTTCGGGCCAGCGACGAAGCGCGACTTCATAAGTTCCTTTCTCTGCGACCCGGACATTCCAGTGCCCGGTAACATTCCTCCCGTTTGCTGCGCGACGGATATGTCCTTGATTCCATGGCGACGAACCGGTAGTAATCCAGTCATGTGACGTCAGTCGCGCAGGATTCTCCGCGTCATGGCCGATGTAAATCAGCGTGTCCTGATCAAAAGTCGGCTCAAGCTCCTCCCACCAGGTTTCGTAGAACTGCCTCAGCTCGTTGACGATCTCCGGATTACTTTCCGCGACGTTGTCTTTCTGTCCCGGGTCTGATTCAACATTGTAAAGTTCGCTGCCATTCACAAGCCGCCATTTGCCTTTCATGACGGCACTCTTTCGCCACATGATCGGGTCTTTGACTCTCTGGGAATCCGTTACAAGAATACGATCAAAAAACTCCTGTTCGCCGTCGATTAGCGGCCGAATGCTCATTCCGTCAAATTCAATTTCGGCTGGCGAATCCAGCTCGCAAAGTTCCAGCAAAGTTGGAATGACGTCCACGTGTGCGGTCAGGTCGTCTACATCGACTCCATTTTCATAACCACCGGCCGGCCAGTGCAGAAAGAAGGGCACCCTGTGCCCGCCGTCATACTCGCTTCCCTTCTTACCTCGCATTGCAGAATTGAAGATTTCGTGGCCGGATGATGTTCCGTTGTCAGTCGTAAAAATGAAAATTGTGTTTTCTGCCAAACCCTCGGCTTCCAGATACTCACGCAAACGACCGACGTTGTCGTCGATATTCGCGATCATCCCGAGGAAATTTCCGACATGGTTGCCTTGCTCCATGTAAGGGGCACTCCATTGCTCCGGACAAAGCATCGGACCATGCGGAGCATTGGTCGAGATGTATGCAAGAAACGGCTTTCCGGATTCCTTCTGCGTTGAAATGAATCGCTTCGCATAGTCAAAAAAGACATCAGTGCAGTACCCTTCGCATTTAACCGGCACCTTATTGTGCCAGTACGTATCATCGAAGTAGGCGTTGTCCCAGTAGTCAGGAGTCTGGCCGACGCCACCGCCGCCATGCCGTAGCACCTCAGTAAACCCGCGATCCTCCGGACGAAATGGATAGTTGTCGCCAAGGTGCCATTTGCCGAACATGCCCGTCGCGTATCCCTGGTCCGCAAAGATCTTGCCAACAGTAACCTCATTCTCCCGCAGCATCGATCTACCCATGATCGTGTGCCAGACTCCAGTCCGGTTTGTCCAGTGCCCGGTCAAAAGAGCCGCACGTGTCGGGGAACACGTGGGCGCTACGTGATAGTCGGTCAGTCTCGTTGACACGGAATGCAGCTGATCGAGATTTGGAGTCCTTAGAACAGAATTCCCGTGGCAGGACAAATCGCCATAGCCCTGATCGTCCGTAATCACGATCACAACATTGGGCCGATCGTCTCCCGGATTTTCAGCATTCGCTCGCGTCTCGAAAACCGCAATCAGCAGTATTGCCAGAATCAAAATTTTCTTTGTTCTCAAGTTCTTGAACTCCTGATTGGATTGTGATACCTGCCAGCATTTCTCGCAGCCACGGCAATTGTGGCAAAGTTTGACGCTTGCCAATTCGACCGATCCGCAGAACCGGCTAATCTTCGCAAAGCCTGATCACGACATCAGTCGAAAATGACAACGGAAGGATAGGACCGGGCTAAGCCCGATTCGTTGGACCAATGTTCTGTCCAGGCCAGCTGCGATTATCCATTGCGGGCGGCATGAATCAACTCTGTCATGCATTTGCCCAACATACGTCCGTTTGCCCAACATAGAACCAACATAGAATACGGCCTGAAAAGTCATTAACCGTTATTTCCGCGATACCAGAAAGACTATCTACGCTGCTTTGATCACAGCAACGGTTGTCTGCTGCGCATTTGCCGGATGTTCTCGATCAACGTACCGGAACTGGGCGGATTCCAATGCCTATTACCTGCTCGGAACCCGTCAGTTCGATTCCAGGTGGGATATTCCGGAACGGCCCGTCGAAGCTCATCCAACCTCCCGCATGGCATATTTTTACGATCCGGATTGTGGGCCGTTGCCACCGGACGATCGCGCTGCCATGTGCTACATGCGGCATCCATACAATTCACGGCGCAACAACCACTGGGACAATTTCGGGCAGGGTGGACCGATCGATTCACAGGAATGGTTGCAATACCTGCCGTACGACGAAGATGGAAATGTCCTCATCGACAAACAACGCACTGTGGACCTTGCTCTCCTGCACAGCAGAGAGTTTCAAACACAGGTCGAATCGCTCTACCGGAACGCGCTGGGGCTATCAGCAGACCGTTTCGAATTTGAAGTCAACTGGGCTGGCGGCATCGACAACGATGTAACTCTACCCGGAGCCGACAGCGCGATCAGACCGGGGGCAACCGGCACTTCAATCGGATTCGGCAGGAACCTGGCTACTGGCGGCCAGTTCGCGACCAACCTTGCCAATTCATTCGCCTGGCAACTCGGCGGAGGCGGCTCGAATTTTGCTGCCGGCAATCTGATCGTGACCTTGAGCCAGCCTCTCTTGCGCGGTGCCTTTCGTCACGTGCGTACCGAAGGCCTCACCCAGGCTGAGAGATCATTGCTGTACGAAGTAAGAGACTTCGCTCACTTCCGTCGTGAATTCTATCTCGATTCCGTAAGTGCCTACCTTGATCTACTCACCCAGGTGCAGCAGATCCGCATCGAAGAAGAAAACGTCCGGAACCTTCGGTTGAATCTCGATGAACATCGCGACCTGTTGCCAATGGACCAGGTCACTCAGATTCAGGTCGACCAGGTATTCCAGCAGTATCAGTCCGGACGACGTTCATTGCTCAACGCCCAGCAGGCCCTCGATTCGTCGCTCGACCGCTTTAAGTTCCAGCTGGGACTGCCGGCTCGATTGAACATTAAGCTTGATGAGACGATTCTTGAACAATTCCAGTTGAATTCTCCCGAGCTCGAAGAACTTCAGAACGCGAACGTAGATCTCGAACAGACCTTGATGCAGTATCTACCACCTGATCCTGCCCCGGGAATATTCCTTGATGAAACGTTTGTTGAACTGCAGAACAAGTTCGAGCAGATGAAGACGTTTCGCCCCGTTTTGAAAGAAGATCTGGATAAATGGAAGGCAATTCTGGATGAGGCGCAACCGAATGGGTCAACCTCAGCCGACGACCGGATTGAATACGAACAACAACTGGAACTCGCAGTGAGAATTGAACGCCAGCTCCAGGAACTGGATCAGGAAATTCTAAAAACTGCTGATGCGATCGAGAGACTTAGAGTCGCTCTTGCGGCTGACACGTTTGATCTTGGCCAGCCTTTTAACGCTTTGGAAGAGAATAATATCCGGGTTGACCCCGGCGAACTACAACGGCCGAATCAGATTGACGACCTTGCTTCTCTCTATTTTCAAGACGATCCTGACGATATTCGAGCCTGGAAGGTTGTTCAGTTCCTGATTGGAACCAGGCTTGCAGACCACATATCGACATTGTTCGTTGCCCAGACTCAGATCCGCCTGTTCCTGATTCAAATTGAGCCGTTGGACGCGGATCCCGACCTCGCTGTCCAGATTGGGCTGTCCAATCGCCTCGATCTGATGAACACCCGCGCACAAGTCACAGACGCATTCAGGGCGACTGAAGTCGCTGCCGATGCTCTTCAAAGCGACCTGGATCTAAACGCGTCAGCGAGGCTGTCCACGGACCCGAACAGGGACAACGGTTTTCGCTTTGACAACGAAGAATCTGACTACACTGTTGGTGTTAATTTCGACGGTCCGCTCAATCGGATGTCTGAACGAAACATTTACCGCAATGCGCAGTTAAATTACCAGGTCGCTAGACGGACTTATATGGAAGTAGAGGACCGGATTACCAACGATATCCGGATTGATATTCGCCAATTGATCAATAATCGCTTTAATTTCCAGATATCAAGGCAACAATTGATTGCGGCGACACGTCAGGTTGAACAGGCACAGATTAACCTGAGAACAGCAACAGCAGGGGATTCCAGTCTTACTCAAGACCTCCTGCAGGCTCTGGCCGGGTTAAGAGACGCTCAAAACAGCCTGATCAGCAACTGGCTGG
>JBCCFB010000374.1:0-4772 GCA_039029995.1 Planctomycetota bacterium | reverse complement strand
GACTGGCTCGCCGCGCGCTTCGACACCCGCGGGGTCGCGGTGTCGTCCGCGATCGTGAAGGAGCCGCTGTTCACGATCTTCACGGCGGACGGCGCGCTCTCCGGTCAGGCGCACCGCTTCGAGCGCGTGCCTTTCGACGGCGACCGGCTCGGGACCGAGCCGTGGGGACGGCTCCCGGAGCGGCGCCTGGACGTGGCACCCTTCGAGACCCTCGCCGGGGTCTACGAGGACGCGTCTCGCGCGCACTTCGAGCGCGAAGAGGAGATCCGCGCGCGCGTCGCGGTCCCCGACGAGACCGATCGCGGTGTGGACGCGGCCGTGCTCGAGCAGCTGCGCGCGCTCGGCTATCTGGACGGGGAGTAGGGAGGGGCTTCGATGGCGGACGACGAATCGGTTTCGCTCGGACGCCGGCTCGCGGACCGGGTGTCCGACGTGCTGCGCACCTTCGTCGACGAGCGCGACGGCGGCTCGGCGGAGCGCCCCGAGGACGACGTGGTCGACGAGGCGGCGCGGCGGCTGCTCGAGGTGCTCGATCACTGGCGCGGTCATCGCACCGTGTTCCGCTGGGTCCAGGTGATCTGTCGTTAGTCGCAGCGTGTATTCTCCGGGGACTACGCGAGCGCCGTTATGTGACCCCATCACAAACACATTGTTTACCCCGGGAATCGGATCGGTTCGCAAGTTCCAGTGAAAACGATTCAGGCCGGCCTTCGCTGGCAACACTACTTTAGGAGCAGGTCCACCGTCCCACTTCTTCGGGTCGGCAACTTTTTCACTGTTCATTTCACGAATGATCACGCCATCTGCATCAATGACGGTGAGAGTCAGTCGCATTTTGTCCGTCCACGAATCGGGAAGGTGATAATCGAAGATCACACCCGGCAGCGGATTCTGCCCTTGTAGAGGCGAAGCTGCTGCAGAGGTTGCCGACTCATATTTGAATGCATCCTTCGGTTGAAAAAGATGAAACGTCGTAGCATCCAGTTCACCACTGGATTGTTGAATTGCTCCAAGGTCATCGAGAATCCAGAACGATCGACCTGAAGTTGCCACAATCAGATCGTTGTCGCTGAAAGTCAGATCAGTGATGGGACAGACCGGCAGATTCAACTGCATCAATTGCCACTTCGCTCCGAAGTTGAAACTGACGTAGAGTCCGCCTTCCGTACCTGCATAGAGAACATGAGGATTGACCGGATCCTGTCTTACCACACGCACAAAATGACCGTCTTCGAATCCGTTGACAATCGAGGCCCAGGAGCGGCCGCCATCAATCGTCGCGTAGGCCATCGGTGACAGATCGTCAAACTTATAGCGGGTCACTGCAGCGAACGCTGTCATTTCGTCGTGCGGTGAAACGTCAATTGCATTAACCAGCGATTCTTCAAGTCCGTTCGGCGTCACATCGGTCCAGGAAGCGCCTTCGTCGGTTGTGCGATGTATCAATCCATCATCGGTTCCGACCCAGATCTCTCCCGAAGCGTGGGGCGACGGGGCGATGTAGCTGATCGTGTTGTATACCTCTCCGCCAGCCGCCTCGTTGGTAAACGGAATACTTCCATCTCCATGCTTTTCGATTTCGTTGCGGGTAAGATCCGGACTTATTTCCACCCAGCCCTGACCGGCGTCATCAGATCGGAACAAGACGTTGCCACCGGTGTACAGGACCGACGGGTCTTCGATCTGGGCAGCGATCGGGCCGTTCCAGTTGAACCTGTACTTCTGGTCGACCGGCAACGTACCGAGATTGAGTTGCGGATAAACGACGACACTTTTGTTCTCATCTGTCTCCAGATCGTGTCGAGAAAGTATCCCCTGAATACTTGTTCCGTAGACGACAGAGGGATCATCAGGATCGAAAGCAATAAAAGCACTCTCGCCCCCGGCCGTCGGAAACCAGTCACGCTCGCTGATTCCACCACGCAATGACCGACTGGCAATACTGACTGTGGAGTTATCTTGTTGTCCGCCGTAGACCCGGTAGGGAAACTGGTTATCAGCAATCACGCGGTAGAACTGTGCCGTTGGCTGATTGTTCTGTGGTGACCAGGATCTCCCCCCGTTGAAAGTAATACAGGCGCCTCCATCGTTTGCGAGAATCATGTTCCGCGGTTCTTCCGGGTTGATCCACAAATCATGTTGATCGGTATGCGGATTAGGAACCGGCGAAAACGTGTTTCCTCCATCGATTGACTTAAGCATCGGAGCATTGAGGACATAAACCTGGTCCTCATCGCGAGGGTCGGCAAAGATCTCGATGTAATACCATGCCCGAGCAACGGTGACACGATCAGAATTGACAAGCTTCCAGGTTTTGCCCGCGTTATCCGAGCGATATACCCCGCCTTTGTCGGCCTCAATGTTGGCGTAAACGATATTTGAGTTGGCAGGCGAGACATCGACGGCTACCTTGCCCATGGATTCGGGCAATCCAGCGGTCAACCTCGTCCATGTTTCACCGCCGTCAGTTGATTTGTGGATTCCTGAACCCTCACCACCACTACGAATCTGCCACGGAGAACGGACGTTGTCCCACATCCCCGCATATAGGATTCGGGGGTTATTTGCATCCATGCTCAAATCGGCGGCACTGGTCGTTTCATTGACAAAAAGAACCTGCTGCCAGTTCTCACCACCGTCGGTTGAACGATAAACACCTCGTTCGCTTGACGGTCCGTAGAGTGAGCCTTGAACCGCGACGTAAACATGATCGGGGTCATCCGGATGAATCCTGATCGCGGCGATATGGCGGGACTCGCTCAACCCACTGTGTTTCCATGTCTTTCCACCATCGGTGCTTTTGTAAACTCCGTCGCCATGCGATGTCATGACACCGCGAACCGCGTGCTCGCCCATTCCTGCATAGATCAAGTTGGGGTCACTTTGAGCGACGGCAATCGCGCCGACTGAGCCGCTCTTGATCTGTCCGTCGGAAACGTTCTTCCATGTGATTCCCGCATCCTCTGTTTTCCAGATTCCGCCACCGGTACTCCCGAAGAAGTAAACAAGATCGTTACCCGGTACACCTGTCACTGCATTCGAGCGACCACCACGAAAGGGCCCGATATTTCTAAACTTGAGCGCGCCGAATCGCTGAGTCACTGTTGGTGGTTCAGGAGTTGCTTCCTGTGCACAAACGACTGGAGCAAAGAACAGCAGTAACAGTGAAACTCGGACTAGGGAACACAGATTCATGGCACAGCCTGCACGAATGCGAAACGAAGCTAAACCAGAATTATAGTTGGAAGCGCAGGACCGTTTCCGGCTATGGTTGGTTTCTGCGCTGCATCAGGTACTCGACAAGATCGGCAAGCTCCTGCTCGGATAGCTCTTTGTGAAGGTCTGCCGGCATCAGAGAGAGTCGTAATGGTCGCCTGGCCTCGATGTTTTCCATTGGAATTCGTCTCACCACGCCTTCCTTGTCCTTTAACTCGATAAAATCGTCGGTCTCACTGATCACAAGACCGTCCAGTTGATCCCCGTCGGCTGTCAGAACCGTCCATTGCTCGTATCCATGACTGATTCCGGCTGAAGGAAAGAGAATCGATTCAAACATTGCCTGGCGGGACAGCTTGGATCCGATTTCAGAAAGATCCGGTCCGACCTCCGTGCCCTCACCGTTGACCATGTGACATTTGGCACACGTACCCGCGTTCCTGTAAACTTCCAGCCCGCTACCGGCGTCGCCGGACAAGCGGAGCAGGTCCCGCACTGAAGGAAGCGGCGCTTCGCGGCCGGCCGGCATTGGAAACCTTGTCCTCGCAACATCAACAACATCATTCCATTGTGAGCCGTGCATCGCAGCGCTTATCGCCGGCTCGAGGCGGCGATCGTAGCGTTGGGATTCCATCCATCGCAACAATGCTTCAGCTCCCTGCCTCGCTTTTGCCATGCCCAGTACAGCACGCTTGCGACGTTCCAGCTCGTTATCGACGTTCAGCGCAAACTGCTTCAAGAGTTCGGTTGACTCCGGACTTCGCACCCCGGCGAGAGCGTCTGCAAGTAATTCGAACTGAGCAGCTTCCAGCGAAACCAGATTTTCGTTTACAAATTCCGTGTCGAGTTGCGAGAGTACTCTAGCCGCATCAATCGCCAGTTGCCGGTTCGCATCCGCTGTAATGTAGCCGAGCAGCTTGTCGGTGTACTTGCCCAGTTGAAACTGCCCCACGAGTCGAATCGTCTCCGCGGGCGATGCGCTGGCGATGACGGTGTCCACCTTCAGCTTGAGTTCTTCGTCAAGCGATGTTGCCGGCAAACGTTTGAGGGCCTCGAGGAAAACGAATTCGGAAGTTTCATTGCGCTGCGGATCGATGGAGGAAGCAAGATTAAGAAGTTCCTCGCCAGCGCCACGCTCACGGAAAAAATCCAGCGCACGCACGTAGCGTGGCGCCTGTTGCACGGTCAGCTCCTCTGACTGAAGAATTTCACAGAGAGCTTCCGGAGTTGAACTGAATCTGGACCGCCACAGAATGTCGTTCCGTTGCTGCGGTGTTAAATCGTCCAGCTTCATATTTTCTGCGAGCTCATCCCACCTGCCATCACATGCGATTCCGATCGCTTCGAGGTACCACCGGTCTCCCGGTTCGTATTCTTTGAAGAGTTGCGTTAGAAACGGGACGTAGTAATTCGAGTCATCAATCGGATACAACTGGCGACTGCTCATACTCAAAAGCAACTCGCGCCTGGTTGCAGACGAATACTCTGCTGCCTCCATGACTACCGCGGACTCAAGCCGGCTATAGATTTCACTGGAAACGATCATTCGAAGCAGG
>JBCCFB010000373.1:0-4842 GCA_039029995.1 Planctomycetota bacterium | reverse complement strand
CGGCCGTCGAGGAAGGCTTGGGCGTTGGCCGGCCTGAGGTTGAAGGCCTGCTGCTGGAGCGCGGACCACGGCTCGACACGCACCGTGGGAATCGTCGTCCAACCGCCGCTGTAGCGCGCCGGCGATGGCAGCTCCCCCGGCGCCTCCAAAGAGTCGATGTAGAGGCCGGGCTCGCCCACCTTGATCCGGAAGAACTCCGAGTAGTAGGCGGAGAGGTTGTGCGGGTTGCGGCGCTTCTGCCTGGCCCACCCCTCGTGGGTCTCGTCGTTGAAGAAGCGGAACTCGAATGTCAACAGGCGGCCGGCCTTCAACGCCTCGGGATGTTGGTGGAAGTCGGTCTCCCCCAGTTCGCACTCGAAGTGGGTGAACCCGTCGACATGGCGCATGCGCCGGTTGATCGCAATGCATACCGTGCAGCATGCAAAGCTTGTCTGCCTGATCAGCAAGGTTCGGAAACAGATCGGACATCCACAATCCGCTACGTCCGCGCTGGCGGAATTCGCTGATAGGACGACACCACGGAGCGCCATAGTTCGATCGTTTCCCGTGGTTCCGAATCAACTCCGGTTTGTAGTCAAAGGTGTCAACATGCGATGGGCCACCCCGCATGCAGAGAAATATCACTCGTTTTGCTTTTGCTGCAAAACGTCGCTGCTGACGCGACTCAGATGCGGAAGAGGCGCGTTGCCGCCCGGCGTGGCTTTGCGGCCCGGCGTGGCTTTGCGGCGCGGAGGCGAGCCCTGAAAACGCGAGGTACCCGAAACCGGCGGAAAGTGACTGAAGAATCTGGCGACGCGAAAACAGTGCCATTCGATTGGTACAAAACCGGTGCTTCATAATCAATCAATCGTTTGAAATTCCATCGAACTCAACAATGCCTGGCAGTAGATTGCGAGAGGGCTCATCGGCTCAGGCTGGTCATCGGCGGTTTCGCCAGCCCCTGCTTCACGGCGCCTTCGCCCCCTGACTTCTTGCGATTCCGAACCTTGCATTTGACCAGAGGCTTGCTGGCCCCGCGCAAATCTTTCGACGTACTCCATCGCCAGTTCACGTTCTCTATCCGAAGGCAGTCTGGCAAATGTCATGAGGTAGGCCGTATCGAGACGTTGCTCGGGCGGCAGTCGCAGAATCCGGTTGGCAAGGCCCTCAGACTGCTCCTGAACGAATTCATTGTTCATCAGGAATAATGACTGGAGCGGATTCAATGTCACGTCGCGAGCGCCTGAGACCAGGCCGGAATCGGGAGCGTCAAACGTTTCCAACATCTCAGGAACAACCGCTCGAACACGCGGCAGGTAAACCGAGCGAGTGTTCGTCTGGATTGCCATGATCTCCGGCACGAAAACGTTTTGTCCGACTCCTCCTTCTCCAACGACATTCAGGAATGTCCCGTTGGGCCTGGTAAGATCGAGGTTTCCAGCAGCAGCGAGCATCGAGTCGCGAATGGCCTCGGCTTCAAGCCGTCGCTTGTTCATGCGCCAAAGAAACGCATTGTCGGGATCGGTCGAAAAATTGCTCTCGTTCCAGTCCGAGGATAATTGCCATGTTCGCGACATTGCAATCTCCCGAATCAAAGCCTTGATCGACCAGTCTTCCTCGATCAACCTTGTCGCGAGATAGTCAAGCAATTCAGGGTGGGTTGGAGAATCGCCTGCGCTGCCGAAATCGTCAACCGTTCGCACAAGGCCGCGTCCGAACATCCAGTACCAGACGCGATTTGCGATGACGCGCGCTGTGAGCGGGTTGTCATTGCTCGCGATCCACTTTGCGAGTTCCAGTCGTCCGCTTCCCGCAACTTCCGGCGCGATGGAATGTTGGTCTGCTTCTGTAAGTACCTGCAGCAGTCCCCTCGGCACAATCTGCGCCGGTTTGTCCAGTTCTCCGCGAATCAACAACCTCGCTGGAACAGGTTCGTCCAGATCCTGAACTCCCATCGCCAGAGCCCGCGCGGTTCCATCTTCGTCGTAGGCCTCAAGGGCGGCTTCGGCCACCGATCGTTGAGAACGCAGGCGCCGCAATGCTCCACGAAAAACATTTTGTCCGCTTCTGATCTGCGCCATTGCATCATCGACTGCCTGGCGGGCTTCGTCCCGTTCACGGGTCAACCTTTGCAGTTCTTCCGGATCCAGCGACGTTTGAGAAGGCTGCGGACCAAGCCCTGTCAGGTCCAGTAGTGATGTCGTATGCCTTGACTGTGCTGAGATCAGTCCGAAATGAGTTGAGGTTGAGCGAAAAATCCCAGCCATCGCGTAGTAATCTTCCTGCGGAATCGGATCGAACTTGTGGTCGTGACAGCGTGCGCAAGCAACCGTTGTCGCCAGAAACGCACGAGTCGTTGTATCGATCTGCTCGTCGATCATGTCCGCAATAAACTTGTCGTAATCCTCTTCGCCCACCGACTTCACGCCGATCGCGAGGAATCCTGTCGCTATGACATTTTCAGCCCACTGAGCATCCGTATCCACCGGCAGGAGGTCACCGGCCAGTTGTTCCAGAATGAACCGGTCAAAGGGTTTGTCTTCGTTGAAGGAATCAACGACGTAGTCCCGGTAGCGCCAGGCATGCTGATAAATGTTGTTACGATCACCTCCGGTGGATTCGGCAAAACGTGCAACATCCAGCCAGTGTCTACCCCATCGTTCACCATAGCGCGGGGACGAAAGCAGTTGATCAAGAAGCGTTGAAACGACTTGCTGGCGCTCATCGCCGGTGACTGCCTCAAGTTTTGAGGTCCAGTCGATCACTTCATGGGATGAAGGCGGCAGGCCCGTCATCACGAAATAGAGTCGGCGCACCAGTACCGATGGAGGCGCGTCATCAACCGGGACAAGTCCCTGCTCATCCTGTCGGGAACTGACGTAGCTGTCGATCGTTGTTCGTGGCCAGGAGCTTTGCGTAACAGCAGGTTCAGATGGATTAATCGGCCGATAGCTTCGGAACGCGCGACCCGCCTCAATATCAATCTCTGTAGAAACATCGGCGTTAACGGTCACGTCTCGTGGATCAGGAGCTCCAGCGGTGATCCATTCGTGAAAATCGCTGATCACCGAGTCGGCCAGTTTTCCTGCGGGCGGCATCTGGAGACCGTCGCCGTGATACAGCAGGGCTTGATAGAGCAAACTCTGATCGACTGAACCGGAAACGACGGCCGGGCCCGAGTCACCGCCATCCAGAAGTCCCTTCCGCGTGTCCACTTTTAGACCACCACGCGCCCGCCCCGCTTCTGTCGAGTGGCAGCGGTAACAATGCTCAATCAGGACTGGACGAATTTTTGATTCAAAGAACCGGATTTCCTCCGCGGTCTGAGAGTGCGCAACTCCGCATCCCCAAAACAGCCAACACACTACCGTGAGAATTTCAAAGCAGGACTTGCGGCGATTTCGCATATTCGACTCAGCAATTTCCAGGATCGAAAATATATACCTGCAAACTTTGCGACTAGTGGACGAGCAATCTGTTTCATGGCGGCAAACTGCCTTTCCCTGCTCTCAGGGTTCAAATGAGTCTTGGAATTCAGGAACCAATACTGCCTTTTTTGAAATTTGATAAGAGTGAGCGTCTCGACATTACGAATCAAAAAAAGGCGGCTCTATTCGGAGCCGCCCTTTAAGGTCGATAGTCTCGGACAAGCGCTGACAATTCCATCGGCAACTTAACCGTCCCATGGCTGCCAGCGACCGCGGCGCTTGATAAAGATGCGGTCGCCGATCTCACGGATGTCTTCGACGTCCGAAGGAAACTCATTTGAATCTTCCTCCGCAGGTTCTTCGCGAGCCTGTTCAACCTGAGTCGGGGCCGGTCGAGCAGGAACTGAAATCACACAGATCCCAGTCTCCTCGGCGCTTTCAAAGTCCTCCCAGGTTTCCATCGCCTCGAAACCATGCTGCTTCCAGTTGCGATCGTTTTCAGAAAGTTCGACTTCAATTTTCTGGAGGCCGGTCTCCGGTGGCTTGGAGCCGTAGATCGCGGCTGTCTTGACCATCGATTCAACCAGCAGGAAGTCCGCTTTTTGAAAATCCTCCCGTCCGGGATTCAACTGAAATTTGTAAAAGAAGTACCGGTTGATCGTGGACATGATCGCCCAGATTTCCTGATCTGAGTATTCAATCCTCTCTTCGTCGTTAATCACATCGCCGGTCGCGCGTATCCGGACTTCCGGTACTGACTCCGAGAGCTTTTCGAGAAAACCATCAATAAGACCTGCCATCGAATCAGCCGCCTGATCGGCACGCTCTTTTCCAAATGGCTGGTTTAGCTGGCTGCGATACCAGGTGATGAACCTCAGGTTGTTTCGCAGTCTCTCGGTTACTTCTTCGGTTCCACGGATGTGTGCCGAACCACGGCTTTTGACAACTTCGTAACTTACTCCCGGGCGAATTCCTTCTTCAACAACTTCCGCGCTTGTGAACCACGGTTCCTGCTCAACCTCTTCAGGAACTTCGAGGTATTCAAAATCCTCGGGCAATTCCATCGTGTCGGCCATCGACAGATAAAGTTCGTGCCGGTTACCGAGCGTGTTCGATTGCGAAGGCAGATTTCGAAGCTCGTGATGAAATTGCAGACTTGTTGTAATTGCAGAGCTAACTCGATTGCTTGCGTGGTCCCCTGCCCGCGACTCCCCGGAGCAATACATCCCTAACCAGATCGTCAGAAGGGCGGACAACGCAAATTTCTTCAAGCAGATACTCATGGATGGATATCCAGGGGTGATGTAGTAATTCCGCTGGCCGGTTTGTTGTGCAATCAGGGCCGTGCCGGCGGCGACGTCCGCGACGTCAGGGCGAGATGATAGATGGATCGTCTTGACGGATCAGCACCGTACCTTGGTTGCATATGTACCGT
>JBCCFB010000372.1:0-4848 GCA_039029995.1 Planctomycetota bacterium | reverse complement strand
GTACACAAAGTTGTTTGCCTGTTTGTATGCCTGGCCAGCTGCATTGATGCCGAGGGTTCCTGTCTGTGAGTGCAGAAGCCTGGTCTCCGTCTTAGCTTCCGACACTGTCAAACCGAACTCTCGGCAGGCCGTCACGACCACCGTCATCATCTCGTGAACGACGGCGCCTTCCTCGATACCTTGAGCCACGGTCTTCGTGCTCAAGGTTGTCCGAGCCGGAATCGTCAAATCCGATTCCTGCTCCGAAATCATCAAAGCCGGCTGGCTCACGTTCCTCATTACGGGAACGTTTCTGGCTCCGCCCACGGCCACGATCTTCCTGATCCTGACGCCTTCCACTTCGATCATTCCGGTCGCCGCCGTCTCGTTTTCCTCTTTCAGAGGATACTCGATCACCACGTTCGTCGGATCGACTACGCCCCGGCTCTGATTGTTCCTGACGATCTCTGCGACCACGTCTACCACGATCGCTGTCAGCCTTCTGCCGCGGATTATCCCGGCCTGAATCCTGTCGATGGGACTCTTCACGCGAATTTCTCGCGCGGTTTCGGCGCGATGGTCTTCGCTGTCGATCATCATCACCCGAATCCGGATCGAGTTCTTCGATTTCGAACTCGATGTACTCCTCTTCATCATCATTGGATTCAGAAGCAGTCGGCTCTTCAACTGCCGCATCCGCATCACCCGGTTTGGAATCATCAATGAGTCCAGCACCGAATCCGTCGCTGATCGAAGGAGCTGGGGATTCGGCTACCGGTTCATCGTCGACCTGTGTGGAATGCGGAGCAAAGTCCTCTCCCTCACCTACGTCATCTACGGTAACCGGCTTACGATCTTCCGGTTCGGTCGTCGAAACAAACATCGACGAAAGGATTTCTTCCTCCGGTGAAGATTCACTGGCCTCAAACAGACCTGCTCCGAAGTCAGCGGGCGGCCTCGAGTCCTTCTTCTTCTCTTTTTTCTTCCGCGGATCTGCAACTTGCGCAGCTTCTTTGGCGGGTGCCTGCGCAACAGGGTCGATTCCGAAGTCGTTTACCAACTGGTCCCAACCGTCGGGCCCTGAATCTTCGGGTTGTTCAATTGATTCTGCATCCGCAGAAGCCCCATCAGCCACGGGTTCCACTGCAACAACCGTTTCGCCTTCTTCAATGATCTCTAATTCAGGAATATCCTCGACTGATGCGAGAATCTCACCTGTGCGGGCATCATCGTTTTTCAGGACATCTTCGAAACTCGCGAACCCGAGTTCATTGTCCGCGTCCGCCGGTGTTTCCGCGGCAGTATTTATGTCGTCGCCGGTACCTGTCTTTTCAGATGAGCCTTCCGCCGAAACGTCATCGTCGTCGCTGAACAGGCTGTCATCCTCAATTGGCTCGACTTTTTTCCCGGAGTTACCGCCGAAATAGTCAAATATCTCGTCTGTCATTTGATCTCCACCGTCCGGAATCCGCTCCCGGTCGATTGCGTGTATTGTGTAGTTTCGTCTTCTTAAAGTCCGATTTCTGAACGGCTTGCATCGACCGTTCCAAAGCGCTCATGCCGTTTTCTTTACGACCTCGTCTCGTGATGAGTATCTTCTCTGGAATCCTGACTCATCGTCTGCTTCGTGAGCGTGTTATCAGCAACGCGAAGTGCTGCTTTGACAGGGGGTATAAGTTCGTGCCTGCCAGATCGTCTCTTTCTCGACTCATCATATCTGATTTATGGCGTTTCAGGATAGGTCCAACGCAGCTTATCCAGTCACCGCAGACGCTTTTTTCGAAGCGAATGCATCATGCGGCAACAAAAAAGTCCCGCTGAAAGCCAGCGGGACTCATTCGTTGATGTCAATTTGAACAAACGACGTTATTGCCGGCCCAGCAACAAGGTGCCGTTGTCTGCAACATCAAACATTGGACGATCGTAGCTGTTGTACCAGCTGTATCCGCGAGGACGGTAACTGAAACCGAGGTACAGGTTCCATGCGTCTGAATCGCGACCGCCGGTAGCGACTGTATCTTCATCAGAGATGAAATAGGTAAATCCGGTCTGCGAAGCAATGCATGATGTCAGCTGCACATCGCAGTTCATGCCAATTGTGCCAAAGTCACCATCGGCTGCTCCACCGAAGATTTCACCATAGCCGCGGTTTCCGAATTGCCGCCTCCAGTAGAGACGGTACCAGTCCACAGAATTCACGGTCTGATTGAATGCGTTGGTATCATCCTCGACGTTTTCGGTGTAACGGAAACCAAACGCGCTGCCGCCGTCAAACACCCAGCTGAGGTCACCACGAACCTGGCCGACATCCGCGTTCGCATACCATTCTTCACGAACATAGTCATAAACAACTCCAGCCTGGAGACCATAGTCAACGCGACGGAATACACCTGCCGTTACGAACAGTTGATCACGGTTTTCGGGAGTGATTGCCGAACCATTGAACTGAGTTTGAACCGATCGGACGCCGAGCTGGCCGGTAAGCATGCCGCAAGTCAGATTGCAGAGCGGAACACCAACGTTGAATCCGCCATAAAAGCCGAATCCGCAATCGTGAACATCCTGCCCGTTCAATTGAAATGAAGGACCTTTGAACCCGGTTGCTCCTACAAAGTACTCACCATTTCGCCCGATCGAACACAGGTTGTCGAGCCAGCAAGGTGTTCCGGGAGGGCAGCCTCCGCGGTCGTAACAGGAATCACCACAGGCCATGTCGTAGCAACCGCCGTCGGCGCAGCCACCGTATTCGTCGTACATCATGCCACCATCAGTATATGGCACTCCGATGCTGTGATCGTGAAGCTGCATTGAGCTGTCCACGACAGGGCTGTTCATCACTGAACTGCCGACAACGTTCATGCCGCCGTCCACCATCGCGCCGTCATGCAGCTGAGCCACGTGGGTGTGAGGACCGTTTCCGTGTGAGTGATAACCGGCGGGAACAACGCGACCTTGCTGGTTCATCATGCGTGCAGGACGACGGTTCATCGGCCGGGCATTGCGAGGCATTTGAGCCGGTGGAGCAACGTATTGACCGGGCTGCTCATATTGAACCTGTTGATCATAGACGACCTGGTCGTAAGCCACCTGCTCGACATTTTCGTCTTGAGGCGCCTGTTGATCGATCGGAGTCGGTTGAGCAGGAGCGGCAGCTCGTGCTCTGGCCTGCTGCATCGCATCCAGACGCGCCTGATAGGCCGCGTGTCGAGGCGTCTGTGCGCCCGCGGTTAATGGAATCCCGAGACCGACAGTCAGCAGGATGACAAATGTTTTCAAAAGTTGGGGCCGGAACATTTTCATCTTTCCTGTAAAAAGCTTGTTCAGACACGGATTTCCCGCGCCGCGTGAGCCGTTATGTGATCGATCGGAACCGCAAACTCTATTCTTTCGTTAAAGTCGGAATTATTCCGAAAAGCCAACCAATAGCGCCTGACTTGACACGAAAGCCAGCAGCCCGCACGCTAGCGACACCACACATTGTGGCGAGCCAGAAACACAACCCGAGAGTTTCCAGTGATACGTCTATTCCAAGCGTCAATCGTATTTGCAGCCCTTATTGCGCTTTCAACAGCCGCGCAGGCTCAGCCCGTGGCTGAGACGCAATCAGAGAGCGGTGAAGAAAAGCTGAACGTGCTGTTCATCATGGCGGACGACCTCGGGAAAGAGTGGATCAGTTGTTACGGCGCCGAGGGCATTGAAACGCCAGCCATAGACTCGCTCGCGCAAACGGGGATGAGGTTTGACAATTTCTACGTAATGCCTCAGTGCACTCCAACGCGGCTGTCTTTGCTGACATGCACTTATCCGTTCCGACACGGATGGGTAAACCACTGGGACGTCCCGCGCTGGGGTGGAGGCTGCAGTTTTGATCCGGAGATGAACCGCTCATTCCCTGCAGAAATCCGCGAGACCGGAATTGCGACCGCCGCTGCCGGCAAATGGCAGATTGATGATTTCAGACAGGAACCTGAAGCGATGAATCAAGCCGGGTTCGATGAGTACTGCATGTGGACCGGCTATGAAGCAGGCAATCCACCCAGCGGCGAACGCTACGCTGATCCGTATGTCTACTCGGCAGGAGAAAGCGGCACGCGTGCCGGGGAATTCGGGCCGGATGTCTACTCGGATTTCCTGGTGGATTTCATCGGGCGGAATAAAGACAAGCAGATGTTCCTGTACTTTCCGATGGCTCTGCCTCACGGTCCGCTGGTCCCGACTCCCGATGAGCCTGACGCAGAAGACAAAATGGACAAGCACCGGGCGATGGTACGCTATGTAGACAAGCTGGTTGGCAAACTGGTCGGGGCTCTTGAAGAAAACGGGATACGGGAACGAACCGTTGTCATCTTTACTACCGACAACGGCACAGGTCGCGGTCTGACCGGGACGATTCAGGGAAGACCGGTACGAGGCGGAAAGGCTCAAACGACAGAGAATGGAATCTGTGTCCCGTTTGTAGTCAGTTGCCCGGGCGTCGTCCCCGAAGGCGTCGAATCCAAAGCACTGGCAGACATCACTGACATCGGCCCGACCTGTCTCGATCTTTTCGGCATCGCGCAGGAAAGAGAGGACCAGTTCAGCGGAAACAGTTTTGCCGACGTTCTGCGTGGAAACTCAGTCGCGTCTGAGCGCAGCTGGATTTTCGCAATGGGTGGTGGCAACAATGCCAGACTGACCGATGCCGGAGTTGAGAACCAGTTCTGGTACCGGGATCGAGTCATCCGCAATGAGCGATTCAAGCTTTACATCACCGCTGATGGTCAACCTGAAAAATTGATCGATGTAGAAAGCGATCCATTCGAAAAGACAGACTTGCTCCAGGCTGATGACGAACAATGTAGAGCAGCAGTGACGTTTTTCATGAGCGTT
>JBCCFB010000371.1:0-4895 GCA_039029995.1 Planctomycetota bacterium | reverse complement strand
CGATAATCCCGCTTGCCGAAGTAGCCTTCAACCAATGGAAGGACATCACCGCAATCGCCTAGATCCAGTTGATCGTACACCTGCTTTATTGTCGCCGCGGGTTCCGCAACGAGTTGCTCCATCCGGATCTCAATCAGTTGATTGTCTTGAAGCGCGGCGCGGTCACGGAAGTAGGACGTGTACATCAACTGTTGGCATTCGAATACAAATTCTTTCAGCCAGTTGTCGTCGTAGCCAGCGCGTTGGAAGCCTTGGAAGTGGTCGATCAACTTCCATAGCCGCATGGTCGAAGCCATCACCTTTTCGGGGTGTCGAGACATGTGGACGAACTTCGCTCCGGGAAACTTCTCGGCAAGCAAACCGATGCGACCTGTGTGCGGCGGTGATTTGAGTACGAGCCTTTGCCCGTACCTGACGGACAGCATCTTGAAGAATGATTCCAGTGCATCCGTCAATTGCCGGCGCTGCTTATCCGTCAGATTTGCGGTGTCGAGTTGTCTGTGGTCGTCATTGCGGTTGTTGGGGAATGCAATGCGTCTGTACGGCGTGGGCGCTCCCAGCGAGATCAGAGCGAAATCATCCTCGCATGGTGAAAAGGCACGCATGCCCATGTCATCCATCGGGCGCTGTCCCGGCATCAGCACATCCACGAAACGGCTGAACAGGGGGCCGGTCAGCAAAGCGTGGCCGGGTGAGAAGGCATCGTAGTTGTTTGGAAACGCAAGTCCGGGATCGAGCGACATCAGCTCGTGCATCAGCGTCGTGCCCGAACGCCAGTGACCGGTGATAAAAACCGGCGGTGCAACGAGTTCTTCACGATCAACCCTTCCGCCGTGGGTTACGCGCTGGGCGAGGGACATCACCGTGTTGAATGACGAGGTCGCACTTCCGAGGACAGTCATCGGCCAGCGAGACGGATGAATCCGGAAGCCGTTTTCGCTGAGCAGTCGCGCGAATCCTCCGACCCGCATCCCGTTCCAGAACCTTGGCGAGTACCACGGATAATTGTTAGCACTCTCCCGCGCGAGATCGCTCGGCTTCTTCCCGGCGGAGGCATCAGGCTTTGTGGTTGAAGAGGACATTCGCAGCAAAAGAAACACTCCGGCGGCAACACTTGCAGGCAACAACATGCAGCCGGAGGGACAACGAGCCTAGGCAGCTTTGGTATCTGACGACCGCCTAATCGTACCCTGTGGCGTCGTTAGTTTGAACAGGCCGAAGATTTCATCGCGCGTCAATCCACGACGAGCCTGCTGGTTTTCATCGGAAAGCACGGCGCGGAATAGCTCGCGCTTTGCTTCAAGAACTTCGTGAATGCGCTGTTCGATTGTGCCGGACATCATCATCCGCGTGACCGTCACGCTACCAGCGGCTCCGATCCGGTGAGCACGATTGATGGCCTGATCTTCGACGGCAGGATTCCACCAGCGGTCGAAAAGAAAGACGTAGCGACAGAACTGCAGGTTTAAACCGACACTTCCGGCGCCGTAGCTCATCAGCAGGACGGTCCTCGAAGGATCATTCTTGAATTCGTCGAGAATCGGGTCGCGCTGTTTCGATGGAATGCGACCATGATAGGCGAGCGGGCGATGCTGCTCGATGTGTGGAGAAATCCTGTCAATCGTATCCACGAACTGGCTGAACACGATCGCCTTCTGGCCACTCGCAGCGATTTCATCAAGGTCCGCCTTGAGCCTTTCAACTTTGGTACTCTCACCGGTGGCCGGGTCAAAATTGCAGATCTGTTTAAGGCGCAGGACCAGTTCAAAGACATGCTTGATGGTCATCTCGTTGCCCATGTCGTTCAGCCGCAGCACTCCCGCAGATTCGGCCTTCTCATACGACTCGGCCTGGTTGTCCGACAGCGCAAGTTCCGCGTCTCGAATCAGGCGCGGAGGCATGTCTTTCATCACAAGGTCTTTGGTCCGTCGCAGAATCATGTCTTTCAATTCGGTTTTCATCTGTCTCGGGGACATTTCACCGTGGACAAGTCCGGGAGATACGAACTGACAGATTCCTACAAGATCCTCCAGGCTGTTTTCGATGGGTGTCCCCGTCAACGCCCAGCTGCGAGAGCGCGGGATGTCGCAGATGACTTTGCTGGTCGAATTGTTCTTATTTTTGATTCGCTGAGCCTCGTCCAGAACGACCAGATCGAAATGACTGTCAGGCCTGTTGAACACCGGCTCATCGCGGATCATCAATTCGTAGTTGGCGATCTTTACCGGCGACGGATTCTCTTTCCAGTGCCATTGCCGTTGATGCTGGGCACCGGAAATAGCAACGACAGGAACCTCGGGCGCCCACAAGGCGAATTCCCGGATCCAGTTGGTAACCAGAGGCTTGGGGCAGATCAGCAAAACCGACTTTGCCTGACCGGTCCGAAGCAGCATGCGCACTGACGTAATCGCCTGCATCGTTTTCCCCAGTCCCATCTCATCTGCGAGAATTGCGCGATGACGCGGAAAGAGAAACCCGATTCCTCCGTACTGAAAACTGAACGGCTTGAAAGGAAACTGCAGCGTGTTTCCCGAGAGCAGATTTTCAAGCGGCGGCTGCAACATGTAGAACAGCCGGTCGTCCAGCTTGATGATGTCGCGTGGTGGTCTGATCCTTGTCCGGCTACTTGAAGGCTTTTCGTCAGGACTCTCAGTTGAGGCTACGGGGCGCGATTGAGATTTCTCTTTTCGATCGTTTCCCGCAGTTTTCGATTCTCGCTTGGTAGCGTCTTCAAAGGCTGGTTCAAAGAAGAAGCTTTTGATTTTCACCCTGCGATTTTTGAAGCCTGCGGACACGACGGGAACGGAGGTGGGATTCTGATCAGGGATCCACGTTGATATCGAGCCGTCGCCCGGAGTGAGGGGACATGCATCAATGTGTTTCTGCCAGTTCAGCTCATCCAGAAACCGGATCATCTTCTGCTCCAGTCAGGTTATCGAGCTACGGTTCGCGCTTCGGAGATTGCCTGGCGAATGCGCTCAAACGGCTCGTCCAGCGGCAGACTTGTGACGAATTTCCGGCAAAGCTCCTGCGCAGCGCTGATTTGCTGCCGGTCCGATTCAACTGACCAGAACCTGATATCACCGGATTCGAATCCTGCCGTTTCAGGGTCCTGAATGGTTTCGAGCTGATCTTCGGGGTTTGAAATACACAGGACGGGAGCCTGTGAATGCCGGCCGAGCGGAATAATCTCAACGCAATCAGTCACGAGAATATCTGCTCTTCTTTTTGCTTTTGCGGTCAGCGCGAGCGAAATCTGGTCGCAATAGAGAAACGTCTGGTACGTCCGGCCGTACAGTATTCGCTGAGCCCGGTTTTCCGGAACCGGCGCTGTGCAATGAAACTCAATCGGGCGACCGATCGCATTGAGCAACAACAGGCCACCGCAGTGTCCCAGTTCAGGGACATGCTCAATGGTGATGAATCCGATAACCGGTTCCGCTTCGCTGACGTCGTCGTTTGCCAAAGTTCAGAACTTCACGTGCGTTAATGTGTAATGATCGCGAGCCGCAGTCGGGTTCGCGAAGAAGCAACAGACGGCTAACGCGTCTGGTCTCCGGAGACTTGTTTGTCAACCATGAATTCCGCGAAAATACGTAAGGATTCCCCGCGTTGGTTTCACAATCGGAAGTACACAAAAAGTGACTTGAACACGGTATCGCAACGTGCACAGTTCACCGCAAACTTACTGATCCGCATAAGCGTCGTGATACGTCCGGAAAATGTGAAAGTTTGACAGTGAATACAGATGTTAGTGGGGCAGTTCGTTTTTCATTACGCAATCAATGCGTTTTGCTAATGAATCCTCGACACTATTCCGGGCCGTGTTTATACTAGTCCTGTACTCATAAATTATTCGGAGCGAGCACAGATGAAACACGATCCACAGGATCTCTCCCCGGTTTTTCGCATCGACGTCAGTCAAAGTGCTAGCGACGCAAACAACGTTCCAGCTCAGTCTCAGGATCAACCGACTTCTGAACTCAACGCGCTTTTGCAGCAGTTGGTTATCGGTCAGGACCGCCAGAATGAACTTCTGGAAGAGCTCGTGGAGCAAATGAATGCTTCACAAAGACAACGTTCAGCGGAACTGGGGCAGTGGAAAGAAGCCAATCCAATCCTTGCACGTCGCTGCCGCGCAGCGGCTGAAGCACTCAGCCAGGTCCAAACGGAGTTTCTCCATAACCTGACTGTTGATGTGAACGACAACCACGAAAATATGCTGGACAGCGAGTTTGTCTTGAATGAATTCGTTGATAAGTATGGGCCGCGTCTTGCTCACCTCAACGGTGTCCTGCAACTGCTGTCTCAACTGAGTGTCCATCACCCGGTTGGCAACTAATTGGTCACTTGAATCCCGGGTTTCCCCACGCAAATGGGGACAGCCCGTTACCGGCAGACAAACAGCAATGACCCTTTTCACCATGCGGTGAAAAGGGTTTTTTGATGCACAGGAGGCGGTTCATGAAAGGTGAACTTGTATCGATTCTCACCGCAGATCACGTACGCCTGGACGGGTTTTATGTGGAAGCAGCTTCCGACATTTCAGCCGAAGGGCCCTTCGACGCCGCAGTGATCAGTCACGGTCTGGGCGGTAATTTCTACGGAGCAAAACTACTCAAGCACATAGCAGCCTTTCTGGGGGGCCGTGGAATTGCCTGTGTCCTCGCGAACAATCGCGGGCACGACCTGGTCAACTGGAGTTCCAGAGAGGCAAAACTTGCAACTCTCGGCGCCGCATTTGAAAAGGTCGGGGAATGCTCATTTGATGTTGAAGCGTGGACGGACTTTCTGACCGAGCGAGGCCACTCACGCATTCTTCTTGCCGGTCATTCACTTGGCGCTATAAAAACGCTTTACTCGGCAGCCAATCCGACAGCAGCAGCTGACGGAAT
>JBCCFB010000370.1:0-4901 GCA_039029995.1 Planctomycetota bacterium | reverse complement strand
GTTCGCGCACTGGCCTGCGCAGTTTTCCTAGTTGCGATTGGATCTGTCGGTTCACTTCGTGCTCAGACGATTTTCGACGACAGTTTTGCCGACGGTGACCGGGCGGCGACGGGAGCCATGGACACCAACTGGTGGACGTCCAGTTCCAGCGCCGGCATCGAGGCATCCGTCGGGAGTCTCGGACTTGTAACAGGAACGTCCGGCCGCGGGATTCACACTGTATTCCCCACTCAGACTCTTGTTAATGTCGGTGACAAGCTGACCGCAACGTATACGTTTACGACTCCAGCGACGATCGGAATGTCAAGTTCGTCTTTCCGCGTCGGAATTTTCGACACTCTGGGGCGCGCACTTGACGAGGACATCACTGCGTCGTCATCGATGCCCAACGCAGTCTACGGGCTTGCCGGTACTGCTGATGGCCTTCCGGGTTACATGATGGATATGGACGTCAATACGGGATCAGCAGCCGACTTGAATTTTCGCGAGCACGACGCGACCAACCTGACTCCTTCAGGAAGACTGCTGGCGACCAGTACAGGTTTCACTTCGTTCACTTCCGGCCCAGACATGGGGTACATGTTTGCACCGAGCACATCATACACAGGTTCTATTTCTGTAAAGCTCGTAAGCCCGACAGAGATCGAGCTGACAGGCATGATTGACGGTCAGACCTACCGTATCACTGACGATTCATTTGCTTCTGCAAGTTTCGGATTCCTTGGATTCCATGCCAACTCGAATGTCTTCGGTAGCTCCGGAGCCGCCGGCGATCCTGACAACGGAATTGACTTCACAAACATCAGCGTTGTTTTCACTCCGGCACCTCCTGTGCAAACCGTATTTGACGACAGCTTTGCTGACGGTGACCGCGCTGCGACGGGAGCAACCGATACAGACTGGTGGACTTCCAGTTCAAGTGCAGGCATTGAAGCCTCGACAGGATCCCTCGGTCTGGTCACCGGATCTTCCGGACGTGGAATCCACACGGTATTTCCGACTCAAACGCTTACCGAAGTCGGAGACAAGATTGTTGCTTCGTACACATTTACAACGCCCGCGACTGTCGGAACTAATCTAAGTTCCGCGTTTCGTGTCGGAATGTTTGATACCCTCGGACGTTCTCTGGATGAAGACATCAGTGCCTCTTCCTCATCGCCGAACGCGGTTTATGGCCTTGCAGGTCAGGCGGACGGATTGCCGGGCTACATGATGGATATGGACGTCAACACCGGAGCTTCTGCCGATTTGAACTTCCGTGAACATGATGCTTCAGATGCGACACCGACGGGTCGATTGATGGCAACAACCTCTGGCTTCAGTTCACTGGGTTCCGGACCGGATGTCGGATACTCCTTTGCACCGAATACGGTCTATGAGGGAACTTTTTCAATCGAGTTGATCAGTGCTACGGAACTGGCCATCTCCGGAAGTCTGAATGGCGATAGTTTCAGTGTCATCGACGATACCTTTGCGTCGGCGAGCTTCGGGTTCTTCGGATTCCATGCTAACGGGAGCACGTTTGGAAGTTCCAATGCGGCCGGTGATCCCGACAACGGCATCGACTTTTCAAATATCGCTGTCGAGGTTCAGCTTATCCAGTCCGGTGGAATTGTCACGGTGAATCCGTCATCGTTCAATGTCCTCCACGGAACGTACGCTTCAGGAGGTTTGAGTGATTTGACGGCAAGTGACAATTCCGATTTGTCAGCTCGTCGAAATTCTTCGGATATTCAATCCCGCGTGACGATTGAAGTCGAGGCGACCAGCCCGACTGCATTCCCTACATCAATGGACTTCACACTTGAGTCGTCCGTGTTTGCTCGCTCAACGGTCAATCAGAACCTTGAGCTGTTTAACTACGATACGTCGTCATGGGAATTGGTAGACACGCGAGCAGCGATGAGGTTGATCGATTCGACAGTCACGGTAACTCCAACGGGAGATCTTTCACGATTTGTCGAACCGGGCACTTTGGCGATCGAGGCGAGAGTGCGATATGTCTCTCCGGCTCAGCGTCAGTCGTTTTCCGGCAACGTCGATCAGATGGTCTGGGAAATCGGCAACTAGTCGTTCAATGAGCTAAGACAATGAGCTAAGAGATTAAGCTTTGACTAGATGAAGCTTTTGAAAACTCGACTGGCCGGCCCTGACAGGGCCGGCCTTTTTTTTGCGCGATGAGTGTTCGTTTTGCTTGTTTGCGTCCAGGTCGTTCCCTGGGATTGTTACGAGACTCACGCGGGAAATTGCGTTTGGTGAATATTAGGTAGTCGGGCAGGCGCGAATACTCAAATAGAGGGGGTTGAGTGTGCGGTATTTGTGTCTTCGAACCGTTAACCGGCGAGTTGTGGTGGCGGACTTTGTTTTCCGGGAGAAATCGGCCAGGTTTTCTAATATTTATTAAATCAGAGCTCTGATTACTGGTAATATGGTGTCATCGAATTCGAGTACACCCGTCTTTGAGGAAGCCTTCCATGACCCAACTTCGCTTCGCAACACACGCGTTTGTGTGCACGCTTCTTTTCGTTTCGCTACTGGCAACCCAGGCAAGCGGCGATATTTTTAACGACAGTTTTGCAGATGGAGACCGTGCAGCCACCGGTACGATGGACACCAACTGGTGGACTTCCAGTTCTAGTTCCGGCATTGAAGCATCTGCCGGGTCGCTCGGACTTGTGACAGGTACTTCGGGTCGCGGCATTCATACTGTGTTTGCTACACAGACTCTCGCGAATGTCGGTGATTCACTGATTGCGAACTATTCGTTCACGGCACCGGCGACAATCGGTTCGACATCATCGTCTTTCCGTGTCGGTCTCTTTGACACACTCGGCCGTGCGGGACTCAACGCTGACATTTCGGCTTCATCCTCTTCGCCAAACTCTTTGTATGGCGACACAGGAACCGGTGGAACCGAAATCGGTCTGCCCGGCTATATGCTCGATATGGACGTCAATCCTTCCGCGGGCAACCAGGACTTTAACTTCCGTGATCACAACACAGGATCGGCGACTGGCAGACTGATGGCGACTACCGGCAGCGGAAGCTTTTCATCATTTTCGTCGGGCCCGGATGAAACCTATACGTTCGGCCCCGGAACTATGCACACCGGGTCGTTCATGATTACACGAATCAGCGCGACTGAACTTGAACTGACCGCCATGCTTGATGGTGCGATGTACTCTGTGATTGACTCATCTGTTGATTCATTCGAGTTCGGCTTCCTTGGTTTTCACGCCAACTCGAACACCTTCGGCAGCTCCAATTCGCAAGGCGCACCGGACAACGGAATTGACTTTACGAACATCAGCGTCCGCTTCACTTCTGCCATTCCGGAACCGGGATCAGCCGGTCTTCTGATCGGACTGGCAGCTGTAGTGGGGTCGCGACGTCGAAAAGGATAAACAACGAATTCAAGCCTGAATGGATTGGGCCCGAACCGGTTTGGACTCCGGCTGCTGCGACGCTGGTCGGGCGGCCGGATGTACGGAATTCCGATAGCAGAATTCCGCACACAACATTCAAACCTGATGGAACCGAATTATTCCCTCCTGTTATCGCTAAGGATTGATCATGCAATTACGTAGAAAAGCATTCACACTCGTGGAGCTTCTTGTCGTTATCGCCATCATTGGCATCCTGATCGGCATGTTGCTGCCGGCAGTTCAGCAGGTTCGCGAGGCGGCTCGCCGGACGTCCTGTCTAAACAATATGCGTCAGCTCGGCCTTGCGCATCTGACGTATGAAAGTGCGTACGGTAATCTTCCGCCGGGCGTAAATTATAAGAATCAGAATGAAGGTGGAGATGGACCGTGGGCGCGCGGTGATGCTGTCGTTCCTCGACCGAGCGGGTCTGAATTTGCCCGTCGAATCGGATGGGGATCGATCGTCCTTCCTCATGTTGAACAGGGCAATCTCTGGGACCAGTTCAGCGCTGACACAGGTGGATTCGAATCTGATCCTTTCGGTGACGGTTTTCCGCAACCTTCCGCTGCTCCGCAGCAATCGGTTCCGGTTTTCATGTGCCCGAGCGATGCGTCTCCTGATGGTGACAAAAACGCCTACTACACGCACAACGATGTCGCGGCCCAGGGACTCTTCTATGGGAAGTCCTGTTATGTAGCCAACGTCGGAGCGAACTACTTTACAGACTCGATCAACTTCCCGAACACAACCTGGGGACCTTACGCGCGGAATTCTCGAACCACATTTGCAGATATCCGTGACGGCGCCACCAACACTATCCTGCTCGGCGAGCGCTCGAGTAACCGGCCGCTTTCAGATCTGGACCCATACGGTGCAGTCTGGGCAGGGCGTTGCAATGACAGCGACTCCTTTCGAGCGGGCGACACGGGGCCGAAGCTGTACGGCTGGTCCGCGGATTGCGGGCTGCTTGGAATGGTTGGCCATCCCGATTCGTCACTTGGCGTTCTGGAGTGGGGTGTCAACGGAACCAGGCCCGGCCTCGGACTCATCTCCAGTAGCCATCCAGGTGGTGGAGGCGCGGCGATGGGTGACGGTTCGGTTCAGTTCTTTACGGACAACACCGCCTACGAAGTTCTGCAGTTCGTCGCGATGATGGCTGACGGAAGTGTTGTAGAGGCCTTCTAGGTTTGACAATCAACATGGAGGAGAAAACGTTGATACAGTTGCTGCAGAATGCTCCCGCAGCATCCCGCAGCAAAGTCGCGCGGCTGGCCACACTGCTGGGCACCAACGCCCTGGAAGCTCATCTGGGAGATATGATTGCTGACATGCTGGACACTGTTGCTGACCCCGACGCTCAGCGCGACCTACGGCTGCAGAATGCGGTGGACGTCATTCAGTTCCGCCCACTTGACCTCGATGTAGCGACGGCCGTCGCCGAACAGCTCACATCTCAGATCGACGTGGAGTTTGGC
>JBCCFB010000369.1:0-4934 GCA_039029995.1 Planctomycetota bacterium | reverse complement strand
GTTTCCGGATATTCAGTCCGATAGCTTCGACGTCAGCAAGTTTCAATTTTTTTCTCGCGAAATTGATTTTGATCAGCCGCCGACAAGTCAATCGAACCAGTTGTTGACGGAATTCACGCCCGCGAGTTTCTTAATGGAAGATGCTACATCTGTCGCGTGTTTCATCAATCTGACTGACGAAGTTGGAAATACGTATACGCGTTACCCGGAGATGGTGCAATGGTCACAAGAAAAACGAAATGAATGGCTGAACGATTCCGGCTCCAGAGCAATGCTAATTCTTCTTCCCTGTGATCAACCATGGTATGAGCCGGCACAGATTGACGTTGACGATGCGGTTGAAGTGATATGCAACGGCGACCCGGTAACCCTAACACCGGTTGCCTTTTGTTCGGGACAAGTCTTTGCAGTGACTGGCAACGCAGATCGTGAGGACGTAAGGGCGCTTCTGATCGGCGGAAGCGCCTCCGGCCGGAACAGAAGAAGAATGCAAAGTGCCGAAACGCTTGTCATGCTCCACGGCTATCCGAGTTACTGACAGACCTGGACCCCGTTTCGCAATGGATTCACCCCGACATCCATTGCGTTGTCGAAGCAGATCATGGACTGCAGCAGGTTCTTCAATACGCGGTAGCCAAGGAACTCGTGCGTCAATCTATCGCTTAACAGCGAAAGCGGCGCACGAGCTTTCTTGCGCTAGCCTCTAATCCAGATGGCTCTGTTAGGCAGGGCAACCAAACGACGCACAACCTGGGCTTGTTTCACGCCCGACGTCTCCGCGTGTATGATGACATCAGTCAAAAGTATTCGCGGAACGACAAATTGAACACTACTTCTGAGAGCTTATTGCAGCGGCTGCAATCAGGCAGCATAGGTCACGATACTCGTGACATATCATGGAACAGGTTTGTCGATCTTTATACGCCACTCGTGTTTTACTGGGCGCGAAGAGCTGGACTGCAAAAGCAGGATGCTGCTGATCTGGTCCAGGAAGTTCTCGCTGTGGTCCTTCAGAAACTGCCTGCATTCAAGTACGACTCTTCCAGGAGCTTTCGTGGGTGGTTGCGAACCATCACTCTCAACAAGTACCGCGAAGTGCTCCGAAAGAAAAAACTTCCCGAAGTCGATGCCTCGAATTCGTTTCTGGGAGAATTTGCCGACATGAAGCAGGCCGAAACGAGTTTTGACCTTAGCTATGCTCGTGAACTGGTCGCCCATGCCGCTGCCAAAATGGAAAAGGACTACGAACCAGAGACGTGGAAAGCTCTGAAACAGCTCCTTTCGACAGGGAAAAAGGTCAAGGAAATTGCCGCGGATACTGGCGTTAGTGCATGGACTTTGTACTCGGCCCGCTCAAAGTTGCTCAAAAGACTGAACGCTGAACTGGACGGATTGCTGGACTAGAAAACGACTATCTGATGAAATTTTGACTTTTCGACACAATAAATTTTGAAACGCGCATAGTCTCCCTTCAGGAGTTTTACTCCGTTCCGGAAAGATAGTTCTATTCGAAATTGAGGCTCAGCATGTCGATCCCGCTCAAGCATTGTCCTGCAGAACAAACGCTTTCCGATTACGTAATGGGAAAGCTTGAGGAGCCTGAACACGGCCAGACTGAGACGCACGTTCTCGAATGCGATGCATGTGAAGATACTTTGCGTGGCCTTAGCGCCAGCGACACGCTTAACCGGCTGACCGACGACTGTTTTCGTGCTGGAAACCAGCAAGCCCGCGACGATGACGAATTTCTAGACGGGCTTATTACCCGGCTAAAGGTTGCCGACGATATTCCGGCTTCCAGCAAACAGGGACTCGAAAAACGCGCACTTGAAGTCACCCGCAGTCTCGCGCCTCCAGAATCCGATGAGTACATTGCGTCCCTTGGACAATACGACATCGTTGAATTGATCGGAGCAGGAAGTACCGGCGTTGTCTTCAAGGCTGACGATCGTCAGCTTGAAAGAACGGTTGCACTGAAAATCCTTCGTCCTTCCCTTGGCGACGCCGCAAAGCAGCGTTTTCTGGTTGAAGCCCGCGCTGCTGCGGCGATCACGCATCCCAATGTGGTCGCAATCCATCATGTCGGTACAGAAGATGACCTTGCCTACATCGTGATGCAGTGGATTCCCGGCCGTACGCTTGAGCAGTGGTTAAGCGAGGTCACTTTTATTCCGGAAGTTGAGCTACGGCGTGTTGCAGTTCAGATCGCTTCCGGACTCAAGGCAGCGCATGCAAAAAATCTGATACACCGTGACATCAAGCCAGCCAATATCTGGATTGATGACGAACACACCAGCGCCATTATTCTTGATTTTGGACTTGCGCGGATCGCGGACGACGACCCTCACATGACGGCAACCGGAATGCTGGCGGGGACACCCAACTTCATGTCGCCAGAGCAGACTCGCGGCCTCGAGCTTGATGGGCGGAGCGACCTTTTCAGCCTCGGTTGCCTGATGTACCGCGCAGCGACCGGCAAGCTTCCCTTCGGCTCAAACAGCGTCCTCGCGACGCTTCAGACGATACAGAACGAAACGCCTCGCCAGCCAGTCGCTTTGAATCCGGCTTTGTCGAACGATTTTTCCGATCTGGTCATGTGTCTGCTGGAAAAGCAACCGGGCAACCGGCCCGCAAACGCTGAACAGACCATTGCGGCACTCCAGCAGAGTCGCGAACAGTGGCCTTTCGTAGCCGTTTCCGGTAAGTCGGCCCCAATGGGCCAGTTACATACTCAGGTCCCGTCACACAAAAAACTGAACCCCGCTGAATTCTGGATCGTTACCGCGATCATTGGGTTCGTCATGCTCGCCGCCGGATTCATCTACCAGGATGACATTATTCGAATCGCTACCAATCACGGCGAACTTGTTATCCAATGCGATGACGAAGATGTCGAGGTTGAGATCAAACAAAATGGCGAAGTCATACGTGTGATCGATCTGAAGACAGAACAAAGCATCGACATTGTCGCCGGCGAGTACAACATCGAGGTTACTCAACCTGAAAATGGCTTTCAGATAAGCCAGGACAGTGTGGTGATGACCCGCGGTCGCAAACAGATTGTCTCAATCACAAGGGACACCGAATCCAATGAGGGCGGTTCAACTCATGGGATGCTGAGTGACCATCACGAAGATTCGCCGTTCGTCATACCGGGGTACACTCCGCCGCGTACGGAATTTCCGAAAACGCCGGAGAATCAATCAGCGCGGGAAGCGATGCTCGATGCTCGCCGAGCCATTGCTCATGGCGATGTGGCGGCAGCAAGGAAATTTGTCGAGGTCGCCGAAGAATTTAACGTGGATTATGCAAGGCTCAATGATTCTCCGGACGAGATCACGGCTCTCATTAATCGACACGATGAGATTGTAGAACTTGCGCAACAGCAATCACCGGAATACAACCGTGAAGCTGTTGAGTTCCTCGTTATCCAGGCGAATGGGATTCTCAAATACGACGACTTGCAGACTGCGACTCTGCTAAGGACGGCTGCAGGCGAGTTTCCAACTGCAAGTTATGAAGAGAAAATTCTCGAACTACAGGAGCAGATCGAACGTTATCAAGGAATGTACACAAACGAACACCCGCTACTGTTAAGTACGCAGAACCAGCTCGCAACCCTGGTCGCGTGGCGAGGTGAGCTGGAGAATCAAGGTGGAGCTTCAAATCCAGCGGCGGGGTCCGATGAATCGCATAGTGGCGATCTGACCATCGAAGACATACCGACTCTCGATCTGTCCAATCTATATACGGCAACCACCGAAGAAGTTGAACGACTTGCGGGAGAGGCTACGACCAATGTCGCAAGACTGAAGCGGCTTCAGATCCAGTACCAGTTCCAGGATTTCTTCGGCGTCGTCCCTCAGTACGTTGAACAAGCACAGGCTCAGCTAAGAACAGTCGAAGATGAGCTGGCACGCCGGTACGCCAGGGAAAACGAGGCCACCTATGAAGGGAGGACTTTCAGTCAGTGGATTAAGGATCTTCAATATGAAAGAAGCGTTCGTGCACAAGTCCAGATCTGTGCGGCGCTCGGGGCACTCGCGAAAGACGACGAGAGATTGCAATCTGAAATGATAGACGAGATAAGGTCTCTAATTCGTGAACACGGCTCCGTTGTACGCTACGGGCTTCCCGCGCAGGAAACCGATATCGGATATCGTCCCGAGCACTTGAATGACGGTTTCATTCTGGCTTTCCAGCATGTCAATGAAACCAATCTTATTGAGTTCATAAAGGAAGAGTTCTCGCATGGCACAAAACAAAGTCGTGAGTTCGTTCTTTTGTTGTTTGCCGGCGGTGCTTTGTTTGAAAATGACGCCGACCGACAGGAACAACACAGGCAGATCATTGCCGATAACGCAGAAGAGTTGCTCGACGCCTTGAATGATTCATTCGAAGTCGACGATGGTTTCAATGATTTCTATCCAGCCTTCCTCCAATCTGTCGTTTCCAGTTGTTATCGGGGGAACAGTATTCATCAATGGGATGATTACTTTGAAGCTGACCAGAAGTTGCGCAATACCCACCCCGGGGTTGTTCAACGACTAATCATCTGTTTTCAAACAGGAAATCACACGGAAAAAGTCAACGCCGCAAAGATCCTTAGCGCTTTGGTGCCTGAAACGGACGGCCTGGCCGAGTATCTGGCAAGTACATTTCTTGATCCCGCTGCGGCGCTGGAGGAAAAGGTTGATTGTTACATCGCCATGCTTCTGATGGATAGCAGCTTCGTCGGTCCGGCGTTCAAACAACTAGCTGATCCCGATCGTGTCGTTGAACCTGACACCGAGCTGGAGAAACGGCTGGAATGGGCGTTTCCAATGCTGGGTATGTCTTCAGTCGGCCGACCGGAATTCGAGGACAGGATCAGAAGCAAACCATCTTCTCTGGGAATTTTCTCTCGGGATTCCTTTTTCCAGCGCCTTTTTTGG
>JBCCFB010000368.1:0-4969 GCA_039029995.1 Planctomycetota bacterium | reverse complement strand
TCTTCTTCTAACTCTCTTAATACCGGCAACCCTGGCTGCACAAGGCACAAGGATGTTGCGTGATCCGGATGTGGGTCCGGAAAATATTGCCTTTGTTCATGCCGACGATATATGGCTGGTCGGTCGCGAGGGCGGCAACGCGATCAGGATTACCGCGGGTGAAGGTCGCGAATCTGATCCTGTCTTTTCGCCGGATGGAAAGTACATCGCATTTACCGGGCAGTACGGAGGCAACTCCGATGTCTACGTTGTTGAAGCAGGTGGTGGTGAACCGGTCCAATTGACCTGGCATCCGGGAGAGGACGTCGTACAAGGCTGGACTGCCGACGGAAAAATCATGTTCCGCTCAGGACGGAACGGACAGCCGACGCGACTGTGGCAGTTCTTTACTGTTCCAGTCGAAGGTGGGCTGCCTCAACCACTGGCGGTTCCCCAGTCCTATCACGGCGAAATGAGCGCCGACGGGCAGTGGCTGGCCTATCAGGAAATCGGTTTGTGGGATCCTGAGTGGCGGAACTACCGTGGTGGTCAGGCGCAACCGGTGAGCATCGTTTCCACAAGTTCCTATGACCGGATCACGCCTCCGTGGGAAGGTGAGCGACACCTTGCGCCTGTGTGGCTGGACGGAGTTGTCTACTACCTTTCCGAGCGCGATTATGCGGCTAACGTCTGGTCATTCAATCCTGCGAATCAGGAACACAGACAACATACGACGCATGCCGACTTTGACGTAAAGAGTATCGGAGCCGGGCATGGAGTTGTCGTTTACGAGCAAGCCGGCTATCTGCACGAACTCAATCCTGCGACCGGTGAACAGCGCCAACTGGAAGTCAATATTGCGCGCGATATGAATCAGGCGCGTCCGCGCTGGGAGGATGTTGAAGCCGGGGATCTGCGTGACGCCAGGCTCTCGCCCACCGGCAAGCGGGCGATCATGGAATCTCGAGGAGACTTGTTCACCGTACCGCTGGACAAAGGAAGCTGGAGAAATATCACGCGGAAGTCAGGCATCGCCGACCGACACGCGGTCTGGTCACCTGATGGAACTCAAATCGCATGGTTCAACGATGACGGTGACGAGTACGGTCTGGTCATCGCCGACCAGAACGGGAACAACCAGCGACGCATCGAATTTGAAAAGCCCGGGTTCTATTTCGTGCCGACGTGGTCGCCGGACGGAAAGAAGCTGGCATTTACCGACGTTGACTATCGTGTCCTTGTGCTGGATATCGAGAGCGAAGAACTGACACACATCGATACTGATCGGTTTGCACACCCCGAACGTTCCATGAATCCGGTCTGGTCGCCTGACTCGAACTGGATCGCATACTCGCGGCGACTGGAAAACCAGCTGCGCGTCATCAAGGTTCACAATCTTGAAACGGGCGATACTCATGACCTGACTGACGGGATGGCTGACTCGATCAGCCCTGTCTGGGATGAGTCGGGAAAGTACCTCTACTTTCTGGCGTCAACAGATTACGGCTTGAATACAGGGTGGCTGGACATGACGTCGTACGACCGGCCGGTGACCTATTCGATGTACGTGGCTTTGCTGTCCGCTGACGAAAAGTCTCCTTTCCTTCCGCAAAGCGATGAGGAGGAAGGTGACGATGAAGAAGATGAAGAGAGTGAAAGCGACGAAGAAGGCAATGACGAAGAGGACAACGACGAAGAGGACAGCGACGGCGACGACAGCGATGAAGAAGAGCAAGCTGAAGGGGAAAGTGAAGAGGATGGAGACGAAGAGTCTTCCTCTGAGTCTGCAGGCGACGAAGAAAACGGCGACGAAGAAGACGGCGACGGCGCTGATGAAGATGGCGACGCTGACGGGAATGCCGACGAAGATGGTGTCAAAGTTGTCATCGACTTTGACGGAATCGCTTCACGCATCGTAGATGTTCCGGGAGTTTCGCGGGGTGAATATGTCGCACTCGCGAACGCACCGAAAGGCAAAGTGTTTGTTCTTGAGAATGTTGAGGGTTCACCTGGTTTGACTGTTCAGCGGTATTCGCTGGAAGACCGTGAGGCAAAGGAGTTCGCCACCGGAGTCAGTTACTTCACCGTTTCTAACGATCGCAAGACTGTTCTGATGCGGACCGGAGGTTCGTGGAAAGGAGCCGGTGCAAACGGATCGGGTGACGGTGAGTCGCTTTCGATCAGCGGAATGCGTGTGAAAGTTGATCCTCGCGCTGAATGGCGGCAGATGCTGCGTGATGGCTGGCGCTTTATGAGGGACTTCCTGTATGTGGACAACGCGCACGGTGCGGATTGGGAAGCGGTCTGGGAGTGGTACAGCCCCTGGCTGGAGGATGTGAATCACCGCTCGGACTTCAATCATCTGCTCGACATCCTTTCGGGTGAAGTCGCAGTCGGGCATTCGTATGTCCGCGGAGGCGACTTTCCTGATTTGACGAGTCCGCAAACGGGGCTGCCGGGAGCCGACCTTGAAGAATCGCTTGGCCACTACCGGATCAGCAGGATCTACAACGGAGGTAACTGGAACCCGGGGCTTCAAGGCCCGCTGTCTATTCCGGGAATCGGCGTCAGCGAAGGTGACTATATCCTGGCGGTTGATGGAGTCGAGCTGAAAGCGCCGACCAATCCGTATCAGCTGTTCGAAGGAACTGCTGGTAGGACGATCTCGATCATGGTGAACGATGAGCCGTCGATGGATGGTGCAGAAGAAGTGTTCATCGTGCCGACTCGCAGTGAAAACCAACTGCGTACGTGGGCGTGGGTGGACGCTAATCAAAAACGCGTTGACGAAATGAGTGGTGGCAAGCTGGCATACGTCTGGCTGCCCAATACCGGCCGGGGTGGTTATACCTATTTCAACCGGATGTACTTCGCGCAGCAGGATCGTCAGGGAGCCGTTATCGATGAGCGGAACAACGGTGGTGGTTCAGCCGCCGATTACATCATCGAAGTCCTTGATCGCGAACTGACCGGCTATTTCAATTCGCGAGCCGGTGACCGGCGGCCGTTTACCCAGCCGATGGCCGGATTGTTCGGACCGAAAGTGATGGTTATCAACGAGCGAGCAGGTTCAGGCGGCGACCTTCTGCCCTATCTATTCCGCTTCAAGGAAATCGGCCCGCTGGTCGGAAGGAAAACGTGGGGTGGTCTGGTTGGGACATGGGACACACCACCACTGATTGATGGTGGCCGGTTTGTTGCACCGCGCGGTGGCTTTATCGACGTGGACGGCAACTGGGCCGTCGAGGGCGAAGGTGTCGCGCCGGATATTGAAGTTCGCAACAACCCTGCGGAAGTAATCGCAGGTGGCGATCCTCAACTGGAACGTGCGATCGAAGAAGCGATGAAGCTGCTTGAAACCGAAGCCGTAGAGTTCAAGCCTGAACCGGCACCGCCGATCCGTGCCCGCCGGCCCGGTGACGACAACTAAGGCCAAGTGACGACAACTAAGGCGCGGCGACGACAACTTACCGGCTAAGTATCGCTTTGCTGGTATCAGTAAAAACCAATCCGGCGTACTTGATCTCAAGTACGCCGTTTTTTTTTTTGTGCGCCTGTTCAGCATGCGCGCGAGGTTTCGTCAGGAGATAAGTTTGAAAGATAGCGCCCGAATGGCCGGGGCAGATTTTGATTCAGGAGAGTAGCTTAGCGATTTGATCCGAATTCCTGATTGTTCCTTTAAGGTTGAGCATGTTTCGCCAAATCGCACTAGCCGTCTCCCCGCCTGACGGATATCCAGGGTAACTTTGACATGCAAGCGGGGACGCTTGAGATCGAACTCGGTGGCCTGGTACGCGGCACCGAGTTTGACGCAGTCAATGTGTCGGGAGCCGCACTTCTTAACGGTGTCATCGACGTCAATTACATCAATGGGTTCACGACTTCGCTTGGAGATGAGTTCGATATTTTTGATGGAACGGTTGATCCTTCCAGCACCGTTTCTTTCGACTTTACCGACGCACCACTTGGTGCCGGCCTTCGCTGGGACACCAGCCAGTTTCTGTCAAACGGAGTCATTACTGCTGTGCCGGAGCCGGGGACGATCACTCTTGTCGGGGCGATAGGTTTGGCACTGGCGATGCGCCGAAGCAGAAAACGGTAAGCCCTTAAAGCCACAGCGATGCTGACCTTCGATCCATCGCTCACGGCTAATTCGAAGTGGGCCTTCATTCGGTCAGGCAAATCTTGGCGACATTCCGGCAGCGCGCCGGATGTCTGCCAGTTGTCCTTTATGCTCAAGCCAGTGAATGGCTGTCATGTTGAAACAATGTCGTTTTGTATCGAACGCGCCGAAGTACTCGCCGATGTCACGAGTTGTTGGTTCGTCCAGAACTGATTCTTCCATCGCTTCCAGAAAACGGATGGAATCGGCACGTAGGTCACGACATGCCTTCAGAACCTCACCGTACGGCGGATAATTGCCGGCTTCGGCCACAGCTTGAGAGTCATTACCGAACAGGCCGACCCATCCGGTCAGCGGATTGTCCAGGCCCATCACAAGCTCGTGAACCAGCGTTCCTTCGGCTCTGGCAAGGTGCCCCATAATCCATAGAGCGTGGTTGCCGCCGCCGGCGGTTGGAAATTGAAGGCAGCATTCTTCCATCTCTTCTGCCAGTCCAAGCACCATTTCCTGAGACAGCCGAAGATTTGCGAGCAAAAGTTCTTTTGAATTCATCACGTAAGTGTAGCGTGTGGCATAGGAGGTATCGGTGTTTTAGGCAATGATATTCGGGTTAACTGATTCCGGGCAACGACTCGATAAAGGAATACCCAGCCATGTCCGGCTCAAAGCGTCATCTTGGAATTGTCGGGGCAACCGGTGTCGGCGTAGGCGCAATCGTTGGTGGTGGACTCATACATGTAACTTTTCCATGGATTTGTCAAAATAAATCGCAGCATTTCCTCTGGATAGTAGAACTAAAAGAGCGACCCATAATATTGAAATAGTCATAATTAGAACCCCTGTAGGGGCTCTGATCATGATAAGAAG
>JBCCFB010000367.1:0-5000 GCA_039029995.1 Planctomycetota bacterium | reverse complement strand
GTAAAGTAGCAGATGGGAAACGGATAGTGAAGAAATGGTGAGGTACTCAAAAGGACGCTTTGAGTACCTCACCATTTCTTCACTATCCGTTTCCCCTCTGCTACTTTACGGTCAAGAATAAAAAATAAACCAATCTTATTGCATCTGATCTCGATAACCATGGATTGTCTGAATCAGCATGTAAACCCCCCCCTTACAAAGGCTGGCAACGGGCCTGGAGTCTTTTATCTCGCACTCCTGTGGTCTAAAGAACTCCCAAACTTTGGGGCAAAAACAACAATGCGTGACAGGGGTGTAGCCGCATTTAGGGTGCTCCAGCCAAGGCCGTTGCTGGTATCTAGTTCAGCCGGGGAGCGAGCAAAGCTACAGTCTCGCCATGAGCATTCTTCGCAAACTGAAGAGCATTCTCAAGCATGGTGACGCTTGTGAAGTATTTGCTGTAGACTTCTTTGAGGTCACAAACAAATTTCTTAGAAAGGAGTGTGGTTACGAGATGTGACGCTGTTTTCCAGCTCATTGACCTCTACTCCTTGGCCTGTGATGCTTATAAAATTCAAATATTTATTGAAATCGAAGAATTGGTGCTTCGATACAGCGAACTGAAGATGGCCGTAACAATCGGAATAATTGCTTCATGAGAGCGAGTCTCCAACCGAACCGTAGTTATGCTGTTGAGTATTGTACGGGTAGTACTCGGTGAAATCGAATCGAATTGCAAATTAAGATTCACCCCAGTTGGCTCGTAACAAACTTGCACCCAGAACTTTGAATGACAATAATTTTTATGTCTTACCTCTGGCAGTCTCAGCAGGCATAGCGTGGTAGACAGGCTGCTCTCCTCCGTCGCCGGCCTGTTCCGTCATCATTTTCTCCGGAGCTGATTAGAATCTGGCGCAAAGTAAGTTTGGAGAAGAAATAGTGTTGGTTCCTACGGAACAAGTTTTTCGCGCGTGGCATTCAAATTCCTCTCGCGATTCTGATTCTGTTCAGCTTGCAATCGAATTGCTCCGCACAGACTGACGGACCAGAAGGCCCGACTCTCTACTTTTTCACCAATGACCATTGCGGCCCCTGCAAGCAGCTTGAACCTGTCCTGTTGCAGCTGGCACAACAAGGCTACCCGATCACCCGAATCGACACGATGGTTCATCGTTCGTGGGTGGAACAGTTCCGCGTTATGTCAACGCCAACGGTTGTGTTTGTCGACGGAAACCGGGAACTGCTGCGGTATAGCGGATTTGTCGATGGCTCGACGGTTGCGGGCTGGTTCACGAGCGTTGGCTTTCGACCGGGCAGCCCTCAAACACAGGTACGCAATCGAGACCGAAACGCATCGGATCAACGGCGTCCGACCACCAACGATGCCCGTGGAACTTTTGCTCTGGCGGCCAACCCGGCTGACACATCGCTGGCACCGTCAGCGCCACCTCGACAGATCGCACCCGCGGAGGCCCAATCGGTTTCACCTTACCTGATTTCAGGTGGCCCGATGCCTGCCTCGGAAGAGGAGTTTATCGAGGAGTACACCCGGCGCCGACAGGCGGATAACCAGCCAGCTGTCGACTCGACAGTAATTGAAGGAACCACGCGGCCGGACAGCCGGACGGAAGCTGACGCGATGATGGCTACCGTGCGCCTGCGGGTTGAAGACCCCGAAGGCGTCTCCTACGCAACGGGAACAGTAATTCACTGCCACGATGGCGAATGGTTGATCCTGACGTGTGGACACGTTTTCAGAGACTCGGCAGGGCAGGGTACGATTCTGATCGACTACGACCTTTCCAGCCCGAATCCACGGACCGCTTCCGGCGACCTGATTTCGTATGACTCCGATGATCGTGATGTTGCCCTGGTTGCCACAAGAACCGGAATCGAAGTCAAGCCGATTCCAATTGCAGCAGCGGAATCCGCTGTCCGGCGCGGCGACGAGATTTTTTCGCTCGGCTGCGATCACGGTGAACGGCCGACGATCCGGCGATCACGTATCAAGGCTACCGCCAGATATAACAATGTCACAAAGTACGACATCTACGGCCGGCCCGTCGATGGTCGCAGCGGTGGTGGACTTTTCACGCCAGACGGCCGACTGATCGGAGTCTGCAATGCGGCGGCAGTGGATTTTGATGAAGGCATCTACACCGCTCTGGATACGATCTACTGGCAACTCGAAACAGCAGGACTTGACCATCTGTTTCAAACGCGACCTGTGGATGGATATTCGCCGAAAGCGGGGCCTGCAGGAGATCAGCCGTACAGTCTGGTAGCTGCCACCGGATCCAGAAGCAGCGAAGCACCTCTACCCAACGACGCGCCGATGACGAGAGTCTCGGGAAGCCTGCCGCCCGATAATATTGCCTCATCGACGCGGGATTCATTCCAACGGTCCACAATTGCAAGCGGTTCACTTACCGATGCTCAGTTCGTTCGGCAAAATACGCCGGCACCACGATCTTCGGATAACGAAATGGAAGTTTTTGTGATCGTCCGGTCTCGAGTTGAACCAGACAACGCACAGACGATTCGACTTCCCAACCCCAGCCCCCAATTGCTTAACTACCTCGAAGACGTTGGCAATCAGCAGGTAGAAGATCGCTCGGTAGATATGGCCCGAATGCGTCTGCCGATTCAACGGGTCAGGTATCGCTGATCTGCTTTGAAGCGAAACTATACTGGCTCGTTGCATGCAGCGCAAACACATGCCGCCCCTTGGACTGTGTAACGCGGTCGCTTTTGCATTCATATTCCGTGTAATCGACGATACCAGGTGTCCCCTGCTTCGGCTGCATCAAGCGGGGCGCGAACCTCCATTCGGTGGCCCGTGTGCCTTGCTCATACCGATAGCAGGCAAGGTGTATCGTCTATTGCCTTTACACATCACTGCGCCGCAAAGGCACAAGATTCGCCAGCGTTAATGCACCGGGTTTTCCGGTGCATCAAAGTGCATTGAATCCTAATTCCATGCGGCAACAATGCCTTGCGTCGCCAGCTTCTTCCGGTTCGTTCGCAGGTCTCTTGAGAAGAATTGCTCTCGGTTTTCCATGCGCTCCGTTTAAAAGCATGCTGACGTTCCCCTGGTTGTTTCAATTCCCATCAAGAAAGGCAGTTATGAAGACCAAACTAAGTTGCTTGCTGGTATGCGGATTTACGTCGATATGTTTGATGTCGCTATGTTTCATCGGGACAGCGGATGCACAGACTGCGTCGCCGGGAGACCCCGTTACAAATCCGGTTCCCGGCCTGGCACCCGGAACGATCCTTGTTGACGCGGATGGGAACTTCTTCTGCCTGTGGGATGAGGATGGTGATGGAGCTGCCGACTGGGCGGTCGCCGCGCTTCCAGTCAACTACGATCCGTACGCACAGCAGAACGGCACAAGCGGCACCGGCGCCAGAAATGGCGGCGATGAAGGAATGATCCCCGATTACGAGGTCAGCATTGATGAAATGGCCGTCGGCGTATCATTGTGCTTTTTCCATCCTGGAATCAGCGTTCCTTGCACGATCGGCTATCCCATCGTGAAGTGGTGGGGAACAGCCAATGCGATTGCAATGGAAAATGCCATTAATGATCTTGAGCCGGGCGTGCACATTCTTGACGGCCTTCCACCAGAGGCCATCCGGGCAGCCGATCCGCTCTACATTCCTGACGTTGAGCCAGACTGGGACCAGCTTCCAGCCGGCTGGTAGAACGTCCTGAAGTTTTGGACCGGATCTGCAAAGAATAACGCGAACGCCCGCATCGTCGCGGGCGTTACTTATGCGCCAGCCGAGCCTGATACGCCAGCCGAGTCTGCTACGCTAACCTAGCCTGATACGCTACCCGAGGCGTCCAAGGGGAGGATCTGTATGTTATGAGCTTCCCCTCTCTTTAATAAGAATTACCGTTTTTTAAAGGAATACCTACTCGAATTTGCACCTCAGGGGACCTCCTCGCTTGATTTCTCTGCTGAACAGCCAAGTGATTTGAGCTGATGTTGCAGCACTGAAGAAGATTCGGGTGGCAAAGTGCCCCAAACCACGGCAAAAACATCGGAAAATGCCTGGAAATTGCTGTCCAGCGGAAATCGGGAACTCAGGGGAATGTCCATGCGGCCGAAATCGGCCCGAAGACAACGAAATTTGAACTCTGTACCAAATAAAAACGTCCCACCAACGGAGAGCTGAAGAATGTCAAATCGAACCAATCTCATCGCGTTTCTGGCCGTAGTAATGGCCCTGACGGTTACGCAGTCTGCTCTCGCTCAAGGCCGCGGTGGCCAGCGTGGTGGCGGATGGATGCGTGGCGGCGGAAACCTCGGCCTGCTGCAGGATGAGAGTGTCCAGGGCGAACTGGAACTGATGGACGACCAGATCGAAGAACTGACCATCATGCGTGACGAATTCCGTCAGGAAATGATGGATACTTTCCGTGACTTCCGTAACCTCAACGAAGACGAGCGTCAGGACCTCATGGATGAAATGCGCGAGCGTGCTTCTGAAATGGAAGACGAAGCCAACGCAGTCCTCCTCCCTCACCAGGTCGATCGCCTGAAGCAACTCGGGTTCCAGCGCAATGCTTCTCGCGGTGGCGTCGGTGGACTCGCCGGCAACGACCAGCTGGTCGAAGCCCTCGGCATCACAGAAGAGCAGCAGGAAGCTATGGTTGCAGCTGCAGAAGAAGCAGCACAGAAACTTGAAGAGAAAATCGCTGACCTCCGCAAGCAGGCTCAGGACGAAGTTCTGGCAGTTCTCACTGAAGAACAACGCGAGAAGTTCAATGAGCTGATGGGCGAACCCTTCCAATTCAGTCAGGATCGCGGTGGATTCCAGCAGCGTGGCGGCGGTGACCGCGGCGGACGCGAAGGCCAGGGTCGTCGTGGACCTGGTGGTGGCGACCGCGAAGGTGGCGGCGGCGGTCGCAGCGACTTCTAAATCAACGGCGACCCTGGCCTTCGCGTCCGCCGCGGTCACCGCCGCCACGCTGCTGGAATCCACCGCGATCCTGACTGAATTGGAAGGGT
>JBCCFB010000366.1:0-5023 GCA_039029995.1 Planctomycetota bacterium | reverse complement strand
CTTGGCGAAGGCATGTTTTGACGCCGAATTGAAGGGTTTGATCTGCGCAACAACGCGGGTGATCGAAAGCTCCTCCACCCCGCGCAATGCTGCTTTGCGTATCAATAGTGGGCCAAGTCCTCGCCCCCGGAACTCGTGCCTGATACTGACACTTATCATTCCGGTTCCCTGCAGCCCGGGGCCTTGCTGCTCCGATTTTTCAATTCGAACCTGGCCGACCGGCTGATTGCTTTTGTCCACGACGATCCAGATCCGGCAATCTGGATCGGCGAGCTTGCCCTTCATCCACCGGGTGTGGCATTCCAGATCGATAGCCTCGCGATGAAAAGACACCGCTCGCGTTTCAGGTTCGTTTCGCCAATCGAGAATCATGGATGCGTCCTCGATGGTAGCGGGCCTCAAATCAAACAGACTGTTAATCATTCTTCCGGCAATCCGCCCGGCACCTTTGCCGTCTACCAGTGCCCGGCCGTTACGGCTCATCCTGATTCGTTCCTTGTAGTCGAGCATCGTGTGGCTGATCAGGTCGATCAGGACTTTGTCGTGAAGTGACTCAAAGTGACCTGCATATTTCGCGACTCGCAGTCTTTGCAGTTCTTTCGCCACCTCGATCTGATTGTCGGCGATCGAAATGACCACCGTCGGGACCCCACACCTGGCCAGTTCGTACGTTGTTGTTCCGCCGGCCGACAATGCAAAGTCCGCCTGCAGCATCAGCTCGCCCATGTTTCTAACGTTGCTGTGAAGCGTGACGCTGTGTTTGGATTGAGCGGCCTGCCGGACGAGCATCCGGCGTTGTTTGAAATCGGGGCCAACGACCACATCGATTTCAAGATCGGGAATCTGAATGGCTTCAAGGCAACGTATGACTTTTGACGTAACGTTGTCGGGATCCGCTCCTCCTAACGTAACGAGAATTCTGCGCGGTTCGTTATTCGGCACCGCGCGAGCGCGACATCTGTCAGGTGCGAACTCCGGACGCATCAGCAAATAACGGCAACCAAGCAGCAACTGCTTTGGCTTTTTGCGCGGATACAGTTCGGCGGTGGCATAGGCATTCTGGTTGACGACAAGATCAGCACGGTGGTGAGTCGAATGGGCAAAATCATCCATCACCAGTAGCTTGCGGTTGCTGCCGGAAACAACTTCTTCCCAGCGGTCATCAAAGACGTATCCATCGGCAGCAATCCAGTCGGCTCCAATGTGATCCGCAATTTCAAAAGTACGCTGCGCATCGATTCCGGTTGTTCCTGCGTGCGACGGACCGATTTCCTCGACTTCGAATCCACTGGTTTCCAGTCGATTTCGAAGGGTTCCCGGCAGAACTGAAGCCACGAAAAAAGTCCTGCCGCCGATCTGCTTCCATGCTTCCGCAAGCGCGAACATGCGCATGACATGGCCCGTTCCGACCGCAGGGCCGGAATCTGCGCGAATGAGCAGTTTCGCATCGTTGGCCATCAAGCGACCTTCTGCTGAACGTGATGGTTGATCATCTGCCACGCAGGGTGCTCGCGGCATGCGCGGACAATATCGCTGGTCTGAAACCTTCGGCCTTCGAAGTAGCCGTAGATCGTCCGGATCAGTTTAAGATCGTCCGGCGTGTCTACCGTCCAGCGTAGATCGCTGTTGTTGACCGGATACTCCATTCCTCCGATCCGGAAACGGTCAGGGCGACTGTAGACCTGAGAGGTAACATGCTCGCGGTGCGCAGGCGTTTTTGCCTGCAGGTCGGCACGGACGAGGGTTTCAAGTGTAAAGGCCTCGACATCCAGTCCTCTTGGAAAAGTCCGCTTGGGCCAGACATTGGAGACATAATCCAGTCGCTCGGGATCAAGCGACTCAACGGCAATATCGATCAGATGCGGGTCGATCAATGGACAGTCGGCGGTGATACGTACGATCTTCGCAGCGCCGGATTGTCCTGCCGCGCCGAGAAACCTGCTGAGTACGTCGTTTTCTTCACCTCGAAATATTCTCCAGCCTTTTGTCCGGCATAGGGATTCGATTGCGTCATCGTCAGGTTTGTCTGTCGTTGCCACAACAACATCATTGATCTGCTTTGCAATAGCAACACGACCGACAACCCGTTCCAGCATTGTCTGTCCGTAAATCTCAGCCATCACTTTGCCGGGCAATCTGGAGCTTCCCATTCTTGCCTGAATGATCGCGACAGTTTTCATGGCTGTTGGTCCTGTCCCTGGAATTCAACCTGCAATGAGTCCGGAGTTTCGCTGTACGGTTTTCGAGGGAAGAACGATATCAGCAAGTGTCGCGACGACCCGCTTCACCTGGTTTTCATCCAGCGTCGGAAAAACCGGCAACGACAGAATGGTTTCGTACGCCGCCTCGGCATTCGGGCACTGGTGGTCAATGTTTCCGCAAAGCCGTTGATAGAACGGGTGCTGAAACACCGGCTGGTAATGAACATTCACACCAATGTCGAGTCGGCGCATCTGGTCAAAAATTGCATCGCGCGACGGGCCGGCGTCTCCGGTTTCGCAGCGAACGACATACAGATGTCGCGCGTTGGAACGATCGGATAATGAAGTCAGTGGCACAATGAGCGGATGGCTGGTCAACAATTCGTCGTAAAGGCCTGCGACTTGCTGTCGCCATGCGGTAAACGATTCCAGCTTTTGCAGCTGTGACAAACCCAGAGCACACTGGAAATCAGTCAGTCGATAATTGAAACCCGGTGTTTGCATCTGATAGGCATGAGTGTTCTTCCGCGAACGCGTACGGTGATCCGAGTCGATGCCGTGGTTGCGGAACTGACGCATTGCCGCGGCCAGGTCAGAATCATGAGTCGTGACGACGCCGCCTTCGCCGGTTGTGATTTGCTTGACGGCGTGGAGGCTGAAGCAGTTCAAATCGGCAAGAGTTCCGACCTGGTTCCCGTGATAAGTGGCTCCGAGTGAATGGCAGGCATCGGCGATCAACACGAGTCCATGCCGGTCCGCGATTTCACGAAGTGCCCGATAGTCACACGGTTGTCCGCCGTAATCCATTGCCACGATTGCGCGCGTTTGATCGGTGATCTTGCGCACAACGTCTTTCGGATCAATCAGCAATGTGTCTTTGCAGACGTCAGCAAAAACCGGCGTTGCACCGCAATAAACGGCTGCGTTAGCCGTCGCAACAAATGTGATTGCGGGGACGATGACTTCGTCGTCAGGTCCGATTCCGGCCGCGAACATTGCTGCATGAAGCGCTGCTGTTCCGCTGCTGACCGCAACGGCATTGGCCGACCCCGTGGCTTCGCAGAACATGACTTCAAACAGTTCCACCATCGGACCGGTTGTCAGCCATTTCGATTCCAGCGCATCGACAACCGCACGGATGTCGTTGTCATCGATGATCTGTTTCGAGTAAGGAAGCATGTTCGGGCGCATCGGCCGTGCCCTTCAGGCAGCAGCACGTTCTGGAGTTTGAGCAATTCGAAGGCCGGACGGATTGTTCTGGACTTCGGCAATCAACAACCGCAGCGCAGCAGGATCAAGCCACTGGTCGTTGTTGTCACTGGCGTAGGAGAATCCGGGCGGAACACGGACGCCTTCGGACGCGTAGGCAGGTGGCTGGCTGGTCCAACTGCGATACGCCGGCTCGATGATGTAGTGGTCATCAAACTCGAGTGTCTGTCTCGCTTCGTCCTCGGGGATCATGCACTCATGCATTTTCTCGCCGGGCCGGATGCCTACGACTCGTGTCGCGCAATGCGGTGCGACTGCCCGGGCAATGTCCATAATGGTGGTGCTGGGAATCTTCGGCACAAAGACTTCCCCGCCTTCCATCTTTTCAAAAGCGTTGATGACCAGTTCAACGCCCTGCTGAAGCGTGATGATAAAACGTGTCATCATCGGATCGGTGATCGGCAGTTCTCCTGTGGCGGCAAGTCGCTGAAATAGAGGCACGACCGAACCGTTTGAACAGAGTACATTGCCATACCTGACAACTGAGAATCGCGTGCCGTCTTCACCGGCAAGCGAATTTGCAGCGACGAACAGTTTGTCGCTGCACAGCTTGGTCGCTCCGTAGAGATTGATCGGCGTCGCCGCCTTGTCCGTCGAAAGTGCGACGACCTTGCTGACTCCACAGTCGATCGCCGCGTTGATCACGTTCTCGGCACCGCCGATGTTGGTCGCGATACATTCCTGAGGATTGTATTCCGCCATGTCAACATGCTTCATCGCAGCAGCATGAATGACAAAGTCCACTCCCTTCATCGCGCGCTTGAGGCGGTCACGGTCGCGAACGTCGCCGACGAAATAGCGGATCTGCGGATAGCGATCGGTAGGAAACATCTCGCGGCGCATTGCCACATGTTTCTGCTCGTCGCGGCTGAAAATGATAAGTTTGCGGACGCCGGCGTGCTCTAGAAGATATGACGCGCAGCTTTTTCCAAACGAACCGGTTCCACCGGTGATCAGAACCGTCCGGTCTTTTAGCCAGAACATCCTTGTTCTCCGTGCTGATTCCTTGTCGCCTGAGTCATGAGGCGACTCCGGCAGTGAATCAAATTAACCCGGCAGCCGTTTTTCACCAATAAGAAATAGTGCAAGCACTTTCAGGTAAGCTCACGAGCTGGACCAATGTTATCGGGCACCTGATCGCGGTGGACTGAGCGGGAAATGCCGAACTTCTGCGAGGTCAACTTAGGTTGCTGTCGAAAGCATTCCCCGGCCGGGGTTGCAGTGGGGACGTTTGATTGGAAAAGGTGTTTCATCAATTAGGATCGTGAACAGCAGGCAACAAACGCAGTCACGCAGCAGGCCATGTTCGAAACAAGGCAACGTCCGCTGACAAGACCATGTCTTTGGGACGTGCGGTTGGCAGCGGCAATCGGGAACTCTAGTCCTGTTTTGCCTTCTGCCAAAGGCTACTCCTCCGAGAGACGGCTAACTCCTCCGGGCATCGTCATCACTGACTGTAACAAACGAACTTCGTTTCTCCACTTTCAATTGAACTAAGGCTTCAAATGTTTCGAGCATCTTTGAGAAAAATCAGCGCATTTTCGATTCTGTCG
>JBCCFB010000365.1:0-5049 GCA_039029995.1 Planctomycetota bacterium | reverse complement strand
TTGGAGTCAGAGACATTTCCAATCTTGAAACGGCTCCCGAAGACAGGATGCCTGTTCAGACCCGCGTCACCAGGTTCAACGACGAACTGGTCCGAACTGCGATACTGAGAGAATTAAACCGGGGAGGACAGGTGTTCTTTGTTCACAATCGCGTCAAAGACATTCACCTCGTCAAGGAAAAGCTGCAGTCACTTGTTCCTGAAGCCACGATCGAAATCGGTCACGGCCAGATGCATGAAGACAATCTTGAAAAGGTCATGACCGGCTTTATCAATCACCAGTTTGATATTCTTCTTGCCACCACGATTGTGGAAAGCGGACTCGACATCCCCAACGCCAACACCATCTTTATCAACGAAGCCGACCGATACGGCTTGAGTGACCTTCATCAACTTCGGGGCAGGGTGGGGCGTTACAAGCATCGCGCCTACTGCTACTTGCTCCTTGAACCGCGCAAGCACCTCAACCCTACAGCCGCAAAAAGGCTGCAGGCAATTGAAACGTTCAGTGAAATGGGCGCGGGTTTCGCGATCTCGATGCGGGATCTTGAGATCCGTGGCGCCGGCAATCTGCTGGGCACACAACAGAGCGGTCACATTGCGACCGTCGGCTACGAACTGTATTGCCAGCTACTGGAAACAGCGATTCGACAGCAACGAAAACTACCGGTCAAACTGTCGATTCAAGTCGACGTCGATCTACCGGTTTCGGCATATCTGCCCGATGAATACGTTGATGACCGCCGTCAGAAGATTGATCTGTATCGGCGCATGACGCGATTGCAATCGTTCGAAGAAGTCGAGGAATTGAGGGAGGAGATGCGCGACAGATTCGGAATACTCCCTAAACCGGCACAGAGATTGATGTCGCTTTACGAAGTGAAACTGGAAGCCGCTGTCTGGCAAATCACGGGTATTTTCATGCAGGACACTTATCTCGGCTTTCATTTTTCAGACATGTCCCGCATGAAGCAGCTGACAAAAGTTCGTAAGGCGATACGGATCGTCGATGAGAACTCTGCTTTCGTGACCCTCAAGTCGCCGGAGATTCCACCGGGAAAACTGCTGGCACTTGTGAAATCCCTCTTGCAGCCCTGACGCGTCTTTCCCTACTGTCCGCGACCTGCGTATTCAAGCACCTGCGTAAACGGCTGCGCAGAGATCGCCAAACTGGACGGGATGGAACCCATGCGGAACAAAAGTATCGCGTTGTTGATGGTCGTTTTCATGGCATTGCAAACCGGAATGTCTGCTGAGCAGGCTGAGGCGCAGGGCTACCGGATGCTACAACCAATCGAGTCGACACCGGCGCGTACTGAGACTCCTGACGACTACTTTCAGCCTCAACGTGAACCGCGTGGCTACCAGGGCAATCGTTCACAGCCTCGTATCCACAATCCTTCGTCAGACTCGCAACAGCTTGCTTCGGGCGGAATGTTCGATCCACAGGTCAGACCAGCCTCTCATCAAAGCGCGGACTCCGGTCACCAGCCGGTGATGTGGGACTCACAGACTTCGAGTGGGCAGACGCGTGAGAACTTCGGCGCGCAAGTTCCATGGGGACATAACGATGGGAATCCGGGGGCGGACTGTGCATCATGTGGAGGATCGAATTGCACCGATCCGGGTTGCGCAGCGCGGTCAACTAATGGTCCACAGAACTCGATCATTCGTTCGACAACCTATCCGCGAACGCCGGCACCGGATCTCAGCACACCCGGTGCGCAGCCTCTTGCACCAGTAGCAGCGACGCCCGGGGTGCAGACCGCATCATGGGAAAGCGATCTGCAGGAACAGCGGGACGACAATGTTCAACAGGTCGGCGGCTTTGAGCCTTCTACGCCCGGCCCGACTTCCTTCACAGAAAATGAGGCGTCAGGCCCCGTAACCCCCGCGGAACCCGCGCCGGTAACCGCTGAAGCGTTTGAGCCCGGTCGTGTAATCGCCCGCGTGGGCGGTCAACCGATTTTCATCGGTGACATGATGTTTGAAATCAATCAGTTGATTGAAAAAGGAATGCCCGGAGCGCCTGAACGCATTCGTCGTCAACTCAGACCGCAATTCGTAAAACGACTGCTGCCCAAATACATCGACGAAAAAGTTCTTTATGTCTCGGTACTCGATTCACTTCCGCCGGAGGCAGACATTGAAGCGATCATTTCACAAGCGGAAATCGAATTCACGGACAGCGCCATGCCCGGCATGATGGAACAGATGGAAGTGAGAACTCCTGCCGAGTTCGATGGGCAACTTCGGGTGATGGGCTCTTCATTAAGAAGGCTGAAGCGTTCGTGGGCGATTGAACAATTCACAAGATATTTCCTGCTGCAGGAGCTTCAAATCGACACCGAGGTCACTCATCAGGACATGCTCGATTTCTACCATGAACACATTGACGAATATGAGTTCAAAGCCCGTTCGCGATGGGAACAGGTGATGGTTCAATTCAGCCAGTTCGATTCGCGCAGCGCTGCTCGGGAGGCTCTGGTCGAAATGGGCAACCGGATCGTCTACGGTGCGGACCTCGCTGCGGTTGCAAAAGAAAGTTCACACGGCTTCATGGCCGCAGACGGTGGTCAACATGACTGGACCTCAAGAGGCTCTCTGGTCCACAGTGAAATTGATGAAGCGATTTTCACTCTGCCGGTAGGCGAACTTAGCGACATTATCGAGACGCGCGACGGTTACCACATCGTGAGAGTCATCGAGCGAGAAGACGCCGGGCGTACACCGTTTCTTGAAGCTCAGGTCGAAATCAGGCAGCAGATCGAATCGGTTAAACGGGAAGAAGCCTTTCAAATTCACATTGAGAAATTGAAAGAAGCGATTCCTGTTGAAATCTACGAAGACGAACTGGAAAAGCTGGTCGAAGGCGAAAATTTCACGATCACGCGGTAGAGGCAAATTGAAAAAGCAGGCCGGACTGGACCAACTCGAGGCGCGGTTCAAGCCTCCCGCCTGTATTCTGATCAAGAAACTGCCGCGGCCTTGTTGCTGAATGTGCGAGTTTGTCCGGCATACGAATGGGCTGCGGCCGTTGAAACTCGCCCCTTAAATTCACGACATCCGATCAGGAAGATTCCAACTCGCCGCATCGCCGATTAGTCTGCGCATGCTGTTCAGGACGCTCGTGCCTCCGCGCACATGACGAGCCGACTCAGGCTGTTTTAAAACCGGCCGAAGTGGTTCTGGACACCGCAGTTCGACTCTGAGCCGCGGGTTTGCGGATCAGCGAGCCTGTTATGGCTAAGCCGGATGTTGCTTTTGCCGTCAATCGACGGTTTCTCAATGAAACTCCGTCGGTTTCGCAAACCGACTTCAATAGCTAGAATTGCCGTTTCCGATGAGACGGAATTTCGGCCCGTCGCAGGACGCGAATCACCCCGATCCAGCGCAACAGTTGCGAATATTGAAATGACAGGAACAGAGACGATGGCGGAAGTAGCCAAACTGAAGTGTGATGAGACTGAGATCGAATTTCCGATGATCGTCGGCTCTGAAGACGAGCGGGGGCTGGATATCAGCGCTCTTCGGAAGCAGACAGGGCTGATCACGCTGGACGAAGGTTACGTCAACACCGGCTCTACCCGCAGCGCAATTACGTTTCTCAACGGCGAGGAAGGAATTCTTCGTTATCGTGGATATGCGATCGAGGATCTCGCGGAAAAGTGTGACTTTGTCGAAGTCTGCTACCTGCTGATTTACGGCGATCTTCCAAACAAGACACAACTGGAGGAGTTCCAGACTTCGATTCGCCGACACACAATGCTGCATGAAGACATGCGGATGTTCTACGACGGCTTTCCGCGTGATGCTCATCCGATGGCAATCCTCTCAAGCGTTGTGGGCGCTATGTCCACATTCTATCAGGACGCGCTTGATCCGCATGATCCTGATGATGTCGAGATCTGCATTCGCCGGCTTCTGGCCAAGCTGCCGACCATCGCAGCGTACAGCCACAAGAAATCGCAGGGCCAGCCGTTCGTTTATCCGGACAACAGCCTGAACTATTGCGAGAACTTCCTGAAGATGATGTTCTCGATTCCATGCGAGCCGTATGTGATCGACCCGACGTTCAGCAAAGCGCTCAACATGTTGCTGATCGTCCATGCAGACCATGAGCAGAATTGCAGTACTTCGACAGTACGAATGGTCGGCTCCGCTGATGCAAACCTGTTTGCGTCGATCTCAGCCGGCATTTGTGCTCTGTGGGGCCCGCTTCATGGTGGTGCCAACGAAGCATGTGTTGCCATGCTGCAGCAGATCCAGGATGACAATTGCGACGTTGAAAAATACGTCGACATGGCCAAGGACAAAGACAACGGCTTCCGCCTGATGGGTTTTGGTCACCGCGTCTACAAGAACTTCGATCCGCGAGCCAGGATTATCAAAAAAGCCTGTGACGAGTTGCTTGCGAAACTCGACATTGACGATCCGCTCTTCGAGATTGCTCAAAAACTCGAACAGGTCGCACTTGAAGATGAGTACTTTGTGAAACGGCGACTTTATCCGAACGTCGACTTCTATTCCGGCGTGATTTACCGGGCCCTCGGAATTCCGGTTGAGATGTTCACCGTTCTGTTCGCGATGGGACGCCTTCCAGGTTGGATCGCCCACTGGAAAGAAATGCACGCTTCTCCAACGAAACGAATCTGCCGTCCTCGTCAGATCTACACCGGTGAAAACGGACGTGATTTTGTTCCTCTGGAAAGTCGCTGACTCTCCGGAACCGTTGCAAGTTGATTCCAGTTATCAGTGACGCTATCGGTACGTCTACGACAATCGCCCGGAACGTAGCCACGATTCGCGATCGCATTGCCGCTGCGGCTGAGAGGTCCGGTCGCACAGCGGATGATATCCGCCTCGTTGCAGTAACCAAGTATGTGGACGCTGAAACCACTGCGGATGTCGTTCGTGCCGGCTGCAGCATCATTGGCGAAAGCAGACCGCAAGTTCTTGTTCAAAAACATGAGGCCCTGAGTTCGATCGGGGACCTTCCATCTGTTTCATGGCACCTGATCGGCCATCTGCAACGCAATAAAGTTGCCCG
>JBCCFB010000364.1:0-5154 GCA_039029995.1 Planctomycetota bacterium | reverse complement strand
TTACACGACAGGGTATGCCACGCGATACCGGACTGAATACCGGCAGCAGCCGTATACCGTTAATCTGACGCGCTACCGTCAGGTTCCCGAGGTTGAAAACTACACCGTGATGGTTCCGACACCCCGACGCGTGGAAAAAACAATCTTCTATGAAGAGGAATATCAGGTTCCCATTGAAGAGCGGTATCCGGTGATGGTGCAAGTTCCGCAGACGAAGGAATACACCGTTTATCGTTCAGTCCCGTACCGCGTTCCAATTGAACAACCGTACACGGTAATGGTGCCGCAGCGAAAAGAGATCCAGGAGACTTCGTTCCGCACCGTTCAGGAACGAATCGAAATCCCGAAATATTACACGGTCAATGTGCCTCAGGAACGGACGCGCGAGGTGACTGACTTTGAAGCGATCGTTACGACTGAAGAAGTCCAGGAGCCCTACACCGTCAATGTCCCGAGAGAGGTACAACGCGAGGTTACCGAGTATCGAAACGAGGAACGGACAAGGACGGTCGTCGAGCACTATGTGGTCTATTTGAAGAAGAAGCTACGGCGCAATGTAACTCGATATCGCCGGGTCCCAAGAGTCAGGGAGATCGAAGAAGAGTACACAGACTATGTCGAAGAGGATCGCTTTCGCGAAGAAGTCGATGTGACGATGGAGCCTGTAACCGAGATGGTTCAGCAGCAATACCAGGTCTCCGTACCCTACACGACTTCAAAGCGAGAATACTATTTCGAGAACGTGCCATACGAAGAGCAGGTCGAAACGACCTACGAAGTTCCTGTCCAGGTTCCGCGCTCCGTAACCAAAACCTACACAGCCCGGATTCCGTACCTTGAAGAAGTTCAGGAAACCTACATTCAACGTGTGCCGTACGAACGCGAGGAGATGCGTCAGGAGACCTTCACCGTTCAGATTCCTGAAGTGCGCTACAGGTACTTCACTCGCGACGAAGGGTACTGGCGGACTGTTCCCAAACAGGTTCCTGTTTGCACGGCTCAAATCGATTGCTGCGGATGCAGTGTGCCGTGTGTCTACTACGAAACAGTGCTTCAGCAGGAATGGGTCCCGCAGCCGAAACAGTATAAATGGGCCTATACAACTTATCGGGCCGAGCAGAGAACGGTTCCGTACACCGTGCCGCAGACTTTGACGCGGTTCGAACCACGCACGCGAACGAGGACGGTAACGCGCTACCGGACAGAGCAGCGGACCGAAGCAGTCGAGGTTTTTGAAACGCGCAGAGAAACGAGAACGGAGTCCTTCACAGTCACCAAATACCGGACTGAACAACGCGTGCGCGAGGTCCCTTTCAAGGAGATCAGGGAAGAAACACGCGTTCGTGAAGTTCCCGTTACGCGATATGAGAGACGTGAAACCACCAGACGCGTCCCGTACAAGGCAACCGTTCCCGTCACTCGCACACGGACGGTCGAACAGCCCTATTTTGATGTTGAGGAGTACGTAGATCAGGAGGAATTCGAGATTGAAGAACCGGATCCGAGGACTCGTACGCGGGAAGAGACCTACATGGTTAGAGTGGCATATCCGCGCATGGAAACCTACTCGGTTATGGTGCCTGAGATCAGATATCGAACCGTCACACGCTCAGTACAGCAACTGATTCCACGAACACGAGTCGTTAAATACACCGTCGATGTTCCGGAAGTCAGGTCTCGAATGGAATACGAAACCATCAACCGAAAAGTACCGGTTCTGACATCACGGTTTGAAACGGTGATGGTGCCGGAAATCAGGACGCGCCGGATCTACGAAACGAAGTATAAACGCGTACCGATCGTAATGACGCAGGAGTACACGGAGGCCGAACCTGAAATCCACACGCGCACCATTTACGAGACCAGAAAACGATTGAAGCCTCACACGACTTACGAAGTTGAAATCGAACAAGTGCCTCAGGTCATGACGCGGCAGGTATTCAAGACCGAGACCTATCAAGTTCCTGTCACTCGATATCGGACCTATCCGGTATCTATCCCGTACACCGTCCCGGTTCAGATCCCTCAGCGTGTTTGCAGGATGGTTGCTCAAACCGTAACCGTTCCCGTTGAGCCCTGTTGTCCGGCATGTAGTGCGACGTTTGATGACCTGGGAACGGCCGTTGATTCTTACGGCAGATTGATCGGAGACGGCGTCGATTGGCTTCAGGGCTGGATTCCGGAATCCTCGTCGCGGGTTGCACCTTCCCCATCATCGGGAGGCTCAGCAACGCTTCAGCCACCTCTGATTGCCGATCCGAATGGCGGATTTGTGATTCCGTCACCGAACGGCGCAACGCAATCGCCGATTGCTCCCGGCATGCTGCCGCCACCGACAGGAAATCCGGTTCTCACGCCATCGCCGACGGATTTTCTTCCACTTCCACCGGCTCAAGGTCGCCAGCTGGTCCCCTCGCCGACGATTGAAACGCCACCACTTCCCGGCCCGATTCCTGATTCCGGCGCAAGGCTTCCCTCTCCACGAGGGTGAAATTCTGTGCCGCCAGCTTCCTAGCCGCCAGCTTCCTGGTCAGCATCGTCCTGAACAGTTGTCTCAGACTGCTGCTCTACGCAGTCCGTTACGGGCTTGCTGCAGATCCCGCACTCGGATTCCCCGGCCATAGCCGAGAGTCCGCCACAGGAGCCCTGAACGGGCTTGTTAGCGAATATCGAACCGACTGCCATCCCCAGAATGGCCAGCCCGAATACGATCGCAGCGGCGAAAAATACCGGCAGGATTGAGTCAGATCCGCCGCTTTCATTGCTGGTCAGTTGAACTTCGGGAAAGCCATCTGAGCTGGTTCGCTCAAAACCGGCTTCGACTCTTGGATCGGGGTCTTTCCGGGTGATGAAAAGCCAGTGAGCATCGACTTCGTCGCATACCGCTCCGGCTCGTTCCTCCCCAAGCACCATTGCAGCAGTTGCAAGGGCGTCGGCCGTCATACAGTCGTTCGCAATGACCGTTGCGCTGGCGAGCGCGTGATCGACCGGCCTGCACGTAGAAGGATCAATCGTATGCGAATAAGCCCGGCCGTCGATCATATGGAAATTGCGATAGTCACCTGATGTCGCCATTGCCTGGCCGTTAAGTGAAGCGATTGAATCAGGCTCGCGCCGATCGACGACCGGTTTCTCAATGCCCAGTCGCCATGCTTCGCCTTTTGGTGAGTTTCCGGCAGCAAACACCTCACCCCCCACCACGACTAGATAGTTCTCGCAGCCCGCCGACGTCAGGACTTCAGCTACTGCATCTACCGCATATCCCTTTGCAATAGCCGAAAGGTCAATCTGAACGTTACTGTTCTGCTTTTTGATTGCCGGCGGCTCAAGTCGTGCTTCGATCAGTTCAAATCCAGTGATGGATTTGACCGCAGTAATTTCGTCATCCGTCGGTAATTCAACTTCACCTGCGCCCGATCCGAAATCCCACAGTGCTACGGCCGGTGAGACTGTGATGTCGAACGCTCCGCCGGTCAACTCGCTGATTTCAATTGAGCGCGCGACAACGGATGCTGTTTCCTGTTCAACCTCGAACCACTCGATTGAATCCGATTCATTGAATCGCGAAACGTCCGAAGTCGCGATGTAGGTGGACATCAACGAATTGACACGTTCCAGTGCCGCATTGATCTCCGGTTCCAGGCTGTCTTTTGAAAAACCGTCCGGCGGTGACACAACCGTCACCTCGAAAACAATCGGTCCCATGGTGGTTCCGGTAATCGAAACCGGTTCTTCCGCGAGACAAAGGGTCGTCTGAAATAACAGAATCTGAAAAAAAGAAAACCACGCAACGAGAACATTGCGTGGTTTTTGCGTGATGCGATTCATTATGTTCCCCGGTCAAGCCGGGTCAACTCGCGCTTAGCCACCGTCAGCCGGGACGACATCGCCCGACTCGATGTCAAACGCTGGGATTGTAAAGCCGTTCTCGGAGGCTACAAGCGAAAGGAACAATGCCTGAAGAGCTTCTTCAGCTTCGTCTTCAAGTCGCGTTCCATTCATCAGTCCGAGGCGGAACTGCTGGTCAACGGTCATGCTCGCGCCGGCAATCTCGGGCCAGACGGCCAGTAGTGCCGGAGCTGCTACGTCTGCTTCAAAAGCTTCAATCGCTGCTTCACCGCCCTCTTCGGCTTCGTGAAACATCTCGTGCATCATGGTCGGCTCATCAGCGCCTCTGGCTGCTACACCGGCGTCAGCACGCATTTTCACGTCCATGGCCTGTTCTAACAGATGGCCGAGTGCATTGTGAATGCCGCGATCCTTATTGTCAGGATGGCAAGTCTTGCAGGTTACCGACTTCAGCCCGTATTGAGCTTCAAGTGTGTCAGTGAAAATATCGTGAGCCTCTGCCGGTGCAGCCATAAAGATCGCACAAACAGCAAGAGCAGCGGAGGACAGAATTGTTCGAGTTGCGTTACGCATAGATTGCAATTCCTCAACGGTCTGAGTCAAAAATTTACGGACACTGCGATTGATGTTTCGTGTCCGATGTTCCGTACTCAGATATTCTACCCCCGGTTTCCCGTGTGGGTACTTCCATCCAGCCGGCAAACCACGATTGATCGAACTTTGCCCGAATTTCCCGTATACACAGGAATGTTTGTAAAGATTTACAGCTTGAATCGCCGGTTCGGCAATGGGCGTCGATACGTTCAAAGCGACATACGAAGGCGCCTTAGCGCAGGCGCATCGCGAATCGGGCATTATCGCCGGCCGGTGCCGAACAATGGTCGCATTAACAGTGGACGCAATGTCCGGTTAGCCACCGAAGTCATCAAATGCAATGTTCTCCGGCTCAACACCGAAGTCGTCCAGCATCTTGATAACCGCCTGGTTCATCATCGGCGGACCACAGAAGTAGTACTCGATGTCTTCGGGAGCAGGATGATCGTTGAGGTAGTTATCAATCAGAATCTGATGGACAAAGCCGACGTAGCCGTCCCAGTTGTCTTCCGGCATCGGTTCCGACAATGCGATATTGAATTTGAAGTTCGGGAACTCCTTTTCGATAGCGCGGAACTGATCAACGTAGAACAGCTCCCGCAATGATCGACCGCCATACCAGTAGGTAACTTTACGGCCCGACTTGAGGTTCTTGAAGAGTTCGAAGATATGACTTCTCAGCGGCGCCATACCTGCACCACCGCCGATGTA
>JBCCFB010000363.1:0-5157 GCA_039029995.1 Planctomycetota bacterium | reverse complement strand
GTCGTTTACTCATCTGGGAAACACCGGATCGGCCGCGCTTCCGGTTACTCTCGCCTTCGCAGCCCAGATGAACTTTGTAACGGCCGGTCAGAACGTAGCGCTACTAGGCATCGGTTCGGGCATCAACTGCATCATGCTCGGAGCCAGTTGGGGTAATACTCCCGTCTCGGGTGCCCGATGGACAAATGACTCGGTGGCAGTATCACAATCAGGTGGTGATGTCGACGAGCTCAAGAAGAAACTCGAAAGCGTGGGTGCCGGAGTGACACGAAGCCAGGCGCTTTGATTCTAGCGTTGTTGGATTCTAGCGTTGTTGGATTCTAGCGTTGTTGGATTCGAGCGTTGTTGCCATGTCCACCGGGAGAAATGATCGATTTTCAACCGCGCAGAGACTGCTATTCCGTCAACTCCAGCCATTGATCTTCTGCTTCTGAAAGCTCATTGCTGATCTGAGTGATCTGCTCGTGCAGTTCCATGGCTTTGTCAGGATCAGTTTCTGTCAACAGTTTCCCGTTGAGCTCTTTTTTTTCTTCATCGAGACGAGCAATCTTTCGTTCGATGGTTTTGATCAACTTCTGACGTTTGCGATGGTCTTTTTGCGACTGTTTCTCTTCGGTAAACGAACCTGACTTACCCGAAGGGCCATTCTTTCCGGATGAGCCTTTCGATGATATGATGTTTGCCCGGGCAGCGCGCTCGCCTTCCTCGATCTCTTTGTTGATGTAGTAGAGGTATGACTCGTAGTTCCCGTGATAGTTTTTCGCGCTGCCGTCACGCACTTCAATGATGTTGGTGGCAACACGACTGAGGAAGTGACGGTCGTGGCTGGTGAATAGAACTGTGCCTTTGTAGTCGATCAATGCTTCAGCCAGCGCTTCAATCGTCTCGACATCCAGATGGTTGCCAGGTTCATCCATCACAAGAATGTTATAGGAACCTAGAAGCAGACCGGCGAGGCAGACACGGGCGCGTTCACCACCGGAAAGAACCTTGATCTTCTTCTTCACGTGCGAGTCACGAAACAGAAGTGCACCGGCGATGGCGAGACAGTCCTGTGTCGTGACGTGTTTGTCGGCGTTGTATTCGAGATGCTCGAGAACGGTCCTGTCTTCCGGCAATGTTGTGTAAACGTGCTGGGCATATACGCCGATATCGCAGTTGTGCCCCCATCTGACTTCGCCGCCGAGCGTGTCGAGTGAGCCGGTCAGCGACCGCAGAAGCGTTGTCTTTCCCTGTCCGTTGTCACCTACAATGGCAGCGCGTTGTCCGTGCTCGATTTCCAGGTTTATGTTGGCCGCGACTTCATGACCCTCATAGCCGATCACCAGTTCTTCGCTGCGAACGGCTGGCCCTTTTCTGGGCTGGACCCGCGGAGCATGAATTCGGGCGGTGGCAAGTTCAGCATCAATCTCGATTGTCTCGAGGCGATCGAGCTGTTTCTGTTTGGATCGCGCCTGCGACGCCGTATTGGCATGTGCACGGTTCTTGTCGATAAACTTCTGCAGTTGTTTTTGTTTCGCCACTACCGTCGCATTAACCCGGCGGTCATGATCGATCCGTTCCTGCTGAAACTCAAGGAAGTCATCAATCTTGCCCGGATACATCGTCAGTTTGCCGCGCGAAATATCAAGCGTATGTGAACACGTCTGTTTCAGGAATTCGCGGTCGTGCGATACGATCAGGCAGGCAGCTCTGAAGTCGAGCAGAAAATGTTCAAGCAGAATCTGTGTTCTCAGATCCAGAAAGTTGGTTGGTTCGTCAAGGAGCAGCAGATTGGGGTCATGCAGCAGCAGGGCAGCCAGTTTGACGCGTGTTTGCCAGCCGCCAGACAATTCTGAAACCGGTCCGTAGAGATAGTCGCCCTTCAACTCGAATCGACCCGCGACCTCCCCGCATTTCCACTCCGGTGCCTGGCTGTCACGAATGAGAAAGTCCATCGCCGATTCGCCAGCGACGAAAGGATCGTGCTGGCGAATATAACCGACTCTCAACGACGGATGCTTTTGAATATCTCCCGCGTCTAGCTCTTCTTCTCCCAGAAGGACTCGCAGTACCGTTGATTTTCCAGCACCATTGCGACCGACGAATCCGACTTTGGTGTCACTGACGATGGAGACTTCGGCTCCTTCGAGCAAAGTCTGGTCCCCATACCTTTTGTGGGCATTTTTGAGCTGTATGAGGACGGCCACGGGATCGTTCTGCGGGTGAATCAATTAGTGCAGAACTTATTCAAGCGAAAACCGGATTCACCCGCAACCCGTTCTTTTCTACCTCTGCCGCCTGAAGGCAATTGTGGTCAATAGAAACAAGGCAAAACCTGTGCCCGCCGGCTCCGGAATGGCCGTGGTTGTCAGACGAACATTGTCAAAATCGACTTCAAGGTCAGGTGAAGTCGCCTGCGTGAATCCGGCTGGAATAGCATTCAAATTGACCAACCGGATCCCGAGATCCATTCCCAGTTGAGGATGAGCCGCACCCGTTGTGAAACTGACAGTGGAGGTCAGAAATTCACCTTCGGGTATAGAAAGCGAGTTCAAATCTTCGGCGATCACGATTCCACCGGCCAGCAGTTCCACTCGGTAGCCGGGGAACTCGTCCAGATTGAAAAATGTTCCGTTGGTTGCTGTGCCCGAGGCGATATTGCCGACTTCAACATCCAGAGAGTAGGTGGTGTCGGGCATCAAAACATCGGTGAGCGTCTGTTCAAATCCGTATTCGCCGTCACCCTCTCGCTGGCTGTTGAAGAGGATTCCGACGAGGTTGCCATCAGGAGCCGTCGAATTAAAAAACTCAATGCCGTTAGGTTCCAGGGTACCGGTAAACACGCCGGTTCCCTGTATTGCAAACGGATCATAGATCTGCCACCCGACTGGCGTACCAAACGTGAATTCGTTGAACACCGTCTGGCCGGTTGTGTCTTCAAAACTATGGTTGGCGACGGTAATCAGGTCAGCGCGGGCTGGAATCGTCAAAACTGAAGCGGCGAGAAAGGCGATTGCCGCAAGCGTAGGTCTTTGCATGGAGTAATGTCCTGGGGGCTTTGTTCCGGCAGCGATAGAGCTGCTAAATTGTTCCGTGACATATGAATGTGCCGCCAACGGCAAGACTTACAGGGAATCGTGCATTTTCTCCGGGATTTCGGAGAGCGATATTCCTTCACACATAATGGCCGGAATTAACCGGGCGAATCATGGAAACCAGCGTCACGTTGCTGCAGACGATCAAGAGCCAGGGTAGTGACGAATCGTGGGCGCTACTGGAGTCGATTTATGCTCCGATGATACGCAAATGGAGCAGGAAGGCAGGCATTTCTCGTGCGGACGAGGACGATCTGGTTCAAGAGATTTTCCTTCAGGTCGTCAAGAAGATCGGGACATTCGAACGCGGCGAATATGCAGGGTCGTTTCGCCGCTGGCTGAAGCAAATCACGATCAACTGTTTTCGGAACTACATTCGGCTCAGAGGCAATCGAGCACTTGGGTTCGGAGGTTCCGCGGTAATGGACTTTCTGGCGCAGTACGCTGATCCTGACAGCGATCTGAGCAGGATCTGGAATGAAGAGCACGAAAAAGCCGTGATCAAACACCTGCTTTCACTCGTCAGGCCGGGATTCAAACAGGCGACGTGGCAGGCGTTTTATCAGACCGCCGTCAAATCACGGCAGGCAAAGGAAGTTGCTGCAGAACTCCATATGACCGTAGGTGCAGTTCACACCGCGCGCAGCAGGGTACTGGCTGAGATGCGTCGTATCGGGCAGGGAATGCTCAACGATTCAAGTGACTTGAACGTAACTGAGTGACCAATTGTCTGGCGAAGTCCGTTGCATCATGCCATTCCCGCGCCGTCAGCACTCGCGCGTCTTCATCCACAACCACTCTTTCGTTGATGCCGATGAATTCAGAAGCCTGCCTTGCAGCAGGGATTATCCATTGACTGTCCGCAATTTCGTCGCCGTCGTAGAAGCCGTGATAGGCTGGAATATTCACGCCTCGTCCGATGCCCGTGATCCACGCGTTTCCGTCATCGAGTTTGTTCAGAACGTCAGCTACAGCAACGCCGACGTCGTCGTCGGCGATGAATTCCTCGATGCTGTTACCCATAAATACAATCGCATCGAATTCGGAAAGTCCGTCCCCGTTTGATAAATCAACAATCGATTGCTCAATGGACACGTCTTGTTTTCCCGGAATCGAATCCGTGCGATCGTAACTGGCCTGTCCGGACCGGTTTGACGTTACCGTCCATCGAAAATTGTTTTCCTGCAATGTCTGCTGGAGTGGTCCAAAGTCGCTGTACCAGAATTTGTCAGCACTGAGCACGATAAGGACATGTGGGGCGTCCGATTCCGGCACGTAGACATCCGAACCGCCGGCCTGCGGCTGAACGGGTTCCGAACCCGGGAAAAAATCTCCAGCAAAAATCCAGACAACTCCACACAGTAAAAGAAAGCCCGCAAGCGCTGCACCAATGATCGGGATACTCGCTTTGGATCCAGAAGCCGATGGTGTCTCTTTTGAAATGACGTTAGGAATCGGCGATCGTTGTTCGATTTTCGTTTCGTCGTGCTCTACGCCTACCGCATTGCCTCCGTTCGGAGGGGGGCCGGCAGTTCCTGTTTTTATCGACTTGTCTGTTCGCTGAGAAAAAGGTGTCAGCGCTTCGATCAGTTCTCTCGCGGTTTGGTACCTCTCGCCGGGTTCCCTGGCAGTCATACGGCTGATGATCGTACAGACTTCGTCCGGAACATCGTCTCGAATCCTGCGGATGTCCGGAAACGGTTCGCTACAGTGTGCGATCACTTTTTCTACATAGGTCCCCCCGGGAAAAGGCGGCTGCCCGACAAGCAGAAAATAGAGGGTACATCCAAGACTGTAGATGTCACTCTTCAAGTCCGCATTCCGGGCATCTCTCGCCTGTTCCGGCGCAATGAAATCGGCAGTGCCCATCAAAACTCCGGTGGACGTCAGCCCCTCATCTGCGTCTCCTCTTTCCGTCAATCTCGCGAGTCCGAAATCCAGAATCTTGATGACGCCACCGGCAGTCAGCATGATGTTCTGCGGTTTGATGTCACGGTGAACCATGTTTCTGGATGCTGCGTGTTTGAGCCCTGCTGCGGCCTGACGGATATAGTTGCAGCTGTGAACTACGGGAAGCCGG
>JBCCFB010000362.1:0-5175 GCA_039029995.1 Planctomycetota bacterium | reverse complement strand
GTAACCGTGATGAAGGGCTACAAAAATCAAACCAAGAATATGAGCTCTGCAAGGCCTGTAGAGGATAGGGTAAGGGGGCACTGCAGGTTGTAAGGTTTAGAAAGCTGTACAGTCCATCAATAGGAAAGGGCCTGCAGCCAGCTATACGACGACCACTGCTAGAAATTTGTGCCTTATTTCACTTGAACCTTGCAGATGCTATAAATCACCCATACAATGATGGATCCTCCCATGCCGTGCTTGTGGAGGGGGGATACCCCGTGTGGTGTAAGAAAATTACAGAGTCTCACGTAACCCTGTTTCCTATTTGTAGGGCTCGATTTGCTCACTTAAAGCTACCCCGGCCTTATATTGACCAAAGAGGTAGAGAAGATTGTGCCACCGTACTTTTCATGCGCTTCGAGTATCTGTTGACCTTCGCGGATCGTCAGCGTGACGGGTTTCTCACAGTAGACGTGCTTACCCGCAGCAAGCGCATCGATCACAATCCTGGTGTGCCAGTGATCGACGGTGCCGACCACGACAACATCGACATCATCGTTGTCCAGAAGGTAGCGGTAGTCTTCGACAGCATCGATCACCAAAGGGTGCCCGTTTTCGCGGTGTGCATTGACAGCTACCTGCAATGCGCGACCTGCCTGAACGGCGTCTACATCGCAGACTCCCACACACGGCCCGAACTTCATTGCTTGAGGGCCGTGATAGGTATGAAACCTGATTCCCGTTCCGATGAAAGCGATACCGGGTTGCTCATTGGGGGTTCGATACCCTTCGGCTAGCGGGAAGGCTTTCGATTCTGTGCCGGGTATTCCCATTGCCAATGCTCCGGCAACCCCTGAAGCGGCAGTGGTTTTCAAAAACTCACGGCGATTATTCCTTTTGATTTGCATCTTTCCTCGACTCCCGGATCCGGTGAGTTAAATGAAGGGAACTATGACGGCGTACATCCTGATCGACCGTCAATATCGCATTAATTTAATCGGTCTGTAGCGATTATTCCTGGAAATACCGTCATCAGGCAGCTCCCTGGTCGAAATTCATTCGCCGGGGCATTCGCCCTTTTATTTCCGGGCTAACTTTCCTCAGAGTTTCACTTTGGACGAATTGCGCACCGCAGTCTTGTTCACACGGGAATTTCGCAATTTTGCACTGAACTTTTCAATCGCTTGAGCGGACTCATGATTTCAAGCCAGACGGCAGATTTTCGTTTTCAACACAGACGATGGACAACACTGATCATTTGTTTCGGTATTGTGGCGTTCGCATTGACCGCGATTTCCAGCGCGCAGATTCAAGGCTTCATCGAACCCTTCAAAACGGTCGAACTATCAAGCGACGAAAGCGGTTCGATTTCGGAACTGGTTGCTGAAGAAGGCAGACCATTTCTGGAAGGCGAGATTCTCGCCCAACTGGATGATCGCGTTCAGGCCATTCAATTGAAAATTGCAGAAGAGCTGGCGGGAGCCACCAGTCAGGTCGTGGCGGCTGAACAAACGTTCAAGAAGCGTCAGGAAATCTATGACCAGCTGATGGAACTTCAGCAGAGAGGTCATGCGAGCGAAAGTGAGATTATCCGTGGAACGATGGAGCTGTCGATCGCCCGTGCAAAATATCTGTCAGCCCTCGAGGAAAAAGCGGTTCGCGAACTGGAGCTTGAACGAGCGAGGTTGCAACTCGAGAGAAGACGAATTCGTGCTCCGTTTGATGGCATCGTTTCGAGAATCCATCGACAGGAAGGTGAGTTCCTTTCACCACTCCGACCTGAAGTCGTCACTTTTGTTAAGACAGACCGGCTACTCGCGGCTTTCGCGGTTCCCAGCTCAGAAGTCTATCAACTGCAGATCGGCAGTTCATTCGATATTCAAATCTCGGGTGGAAGCGTCTACACCGCCACTGTTTACAGCATCGGCGTGGAGACAGACGCACAAAGTGGAACGGTACTCGTAAAACTCGTGAGCGAAAACACGACATTCGAACTGCGTGCAGGCGAGGCCTGTACATTGACCCTCGGCTAGGTTCAGGCGCGTCGTTTCGCTGTGCCATTACTGTAAATGGTTTCCGGCATGACTCGACCCGTGACCTGAACGATCGCAAACCAGACTCGCGCTATGACGTCGCCAATAAATCTCGATTCAGACAAATCACCGAAGAACGTGCGTGTTGCAGGACAGACCCGCATGGTGAATTGTAGGCGCGTGTTGTCAGGCCGATCTGTATCTCCAGCGGGAGAAGCCCGTTCTGCTCCCATCAAAGACCAGAAGCTCTTTCTCGAGCTGAATGATGTCGTTGATTCTCAAGAGTCCATTGATGAATTTCTCCGGCACGCAGCACATGTCATCAGTCGCCATTCCGACTGCCTGGCACTCTGGATCGTTCAAAAAGATGACAACGAAAATTTTCGCAAGATTCATTCGCTGACGGACAAAAATGCTCGAACCGTCTGGGACATGATCTCCGAACCTTTGACGAAACTCATTGACCATACGGTCGAGACCAGGGTGCTATCGGCAACGAAGCTGTCAACGGGCGACTTTCATCAGGGCGTCTGTGCGACAGTGTCAGATCACGAACAAGTAAAGTTTGCGCTTGCAGGATGCTTTTCCACCGAGAACCAGACGGCGGTGCGGCAGCAATGGTTGATGGGCGCGTTTGCCCAGTCATTCGCGACATGGCTGGAACGGCGAAACACCTCCAATGCTGAACAGAAAACAAGATCGCTTAACGATGCACTCTCATTGATTCAGTCGCTATACAAAACTGAAACTATGCGACAGTCAGGGATGGCCATCGTCAATCAGTTGCGACGGCTATGCCAGGCTGACCAGGTCTCCTTAAGCCTGATCGAACCCGGCGGCAAGGAAGATCGACTAGCCGCTGTTTCGGATGTTGAACACATTGACCTCAATTCCGAGTCGAATCGCCTCATTGCCCAGGCCTGTAGCACAGCGACCAGATCACATACTCCGCTCGTTTTCCCGACTGCAGAAGCTACCGGCGATGCTTCGCTCATCCCTCTTCAACAATATTGCAAATCAAACCGGCTCGCCAGCTGCATTGCCCTTCCGTTGCGTTCCGAGTCCGGCCAGTCTCTTGGTGGATTACTCGTCGCAGCAGGGGCTGATCAGATTGCGAGTCCCGGATACACCAGTTACCTGACACACATGGCTTCGCTGCTTGCTCAGCATCTCGAAGTCATTCAGAAAGCGAATCGTTCCATCTGGCAGATTGCGATTGCTCAACTAGTCCGGCTCAAAGACAAAAAATGGGCGAGGATTGCGATGATCTCAGCCGGAGCCATTGCACTGTTGATGTGCCTGCCACTTCCCTATCGAGTCGCCTGTGAATGCGAAGTTCAGCCGGTGATGCGACGTTTCATCAGTGCGCCTTACGGCGGCATCCTTGAAATGACTAACGCACAAAGCGGAGATCTGGTTGAAGAAGGCCAGGTCCTCGCGCTTATGGATGGCCGACAGCTACGTATCGAGCTGGCGGGCCTGCAGGCAAAACTGGACGGCGCCCGAAAACAACACGATTCGGCTCTGGCTAAAAGCGACTATGCTGCTGCTCAGATCGCGCGAACTGAGATGAACAGTTTCACTGCGGATATCGAGGTGGTCCAACAACAACTTATCAATCTGGAAATACGCAGCCCGATCGGCGGAATCGTGGTATCCGGAGACCTCGAACAGACTGAAGGTGGAATGCTCGAAGCAGGCCAGCCGCTATTCGAAGTCGGACCGCTCGACGAGATGCTTGCCGAGATTGCCATTCCGGAATCAGAAATCCAGTTTGTCGAAACGGGAATGCCGGTCAGGATCAAACTCAATTCCCTTCCTTTCCGAACCTGGACGGGGACAGTGGAACGAATCCATCCCGGAACTGAGATCATCAATGACGAGACGGTGTTTATCGCACGTGTACGCCTGCCGAATGATGAAGCGTTTCTGAGACCCGGCCTGAAGGGCTCTGCAAAAATCAGCACCGGCTGGTCACCGCTCGGCTGGAACCTCTTCCACCGTCCGTGGGAGTCCGTTCGTTACTGGACAATCTGGTAGTTCCGAGCGATGAATACAGATCACCCGCAAGCGAAAACCGAAGACCTTCGTCCTGAATTCAACGCCTCGTCAGGATGTGGCGAGGACGTGCGCGAAAAATGGCTGGGTGCTGTTTTGAAGTTGCGCCCCGATTTACACTTCGAATACCGCCAGCAAGGCGAATCTCAATTCGTCGTTGTCGAAGACACGGTCCGCAGCAAATTCTTTCAGATCGGCACCAGCGAATTCAAGTTTATCGCATCCCTGGACGGTCGAAGATCGGCGCGGGAAATAGCCTCGTTGATCGGAGAAAAAGACGGCACAATACTGAGTGACGAGCAAGTGGTTGCAATATGCCAGTGGCTACTCAATTCAAATCTCGTTTTCGGTGACCAGGTCGACAATACGAAACGACTGGAAATCCAGGCGGCCGCCAGAGGCAGACAACAGTTGATGGGCTATCTGAATCCAATCAGCTTCAAGCTGCCGCTGTTCAACCCCAACAAAGTCCTTTCAAGATTGCAGCCGTTCACTGGCTGGCTGTTTTCAAAGTGGTTTGTTGTTGCGTGGTTGATTCTAGCTTCCGTAGCGATGAGGGATCTCTGGACCAACTGGAGTTCGGTTGAGTCATCGTCATTCGGAATACTGGCCGAAGGCCGCTGGCTGTGGCTCCTGCTGGTCTGGGTCGCTTTGAAAGTCATACACGAAGCCGCACATGGGCTTGCCTGTCGAAAATTTGGTGGAGAAGTCCCCGAAGCCGGCATTCTCATGCTGTTGTTCACTCCCATGGCCTATGTGAACGTCACATCTTCATGGCGATTCTCACAGCGCTGGCAGCGAATCGCTGTGGCTGGTGCTGGAATGTACGTCGAGTTGTTTGTAGCAATGCTGGCTCTTGTTTTCTGGGCGAGACTCGACGCAGGCATTCTTCGAGACATCAGCTTCAACATCTTCATCATGGGCAGCGTTACCACGATTCTCTTCAATGCGAATCCGTTGATGCGATTTGACGGCTACTACATCATGTCGGACATGCTCGGAATTCCTAATTTGTACCCCAAAGGAACGCGCGGGACCGGTGAACAGGTCAAACGACTCCTGTTTGGAACCCCCGTCTCGCCGAATATCTGCAATGCAGCCG
>JBCCFB010000361.1:0-5177 GCA_039029995.1 Planctomycetota bacterium | reverse complement strand
GAGAGTCGTTTTTCTCCTCGTTTTCACGGGTTACCGGTGTCTGAGCGAGGGACTGGCCCACCCGTGGAATCTCTCTTTCCTCCACCCCGGCAGGGGCGAAAAGACCGGGAACGTCGTTCGACACGTACCGGTCGGACTCTTCCGGAGAATAGTCCCCGATGACTTCGCGTCCGGCACTGGTGTTCAGTCGTGGAACTGCATTGACTGCCAGCCGGCCGCTCAGGTCACCCTTCTGCTTTGTTTCACGGAACATCTGCAGCATCGTTGTGTAGCGACAATCCATTGCGGCCATCGTTTCAATGATGTCTGCGACAGAGTTTGAGCAGACCTTCCGCTGCTGATCTTCGGTGTCATATTTTGTGATTCGCACCTGCCCGTCACCGACAGCTCTGACCGTCAGACCGGTTTCCACATAGAGAAACTGTTCGCTCACGGTCTGTTCACCGAACAGCACGATCTCCGGACGCCGTGACCTTGAAAAGTGAAGCAGCGGATCTGCGGTTTCAGAATCGACGGTGCAAAGATGGAAACTGTTTGCCAGTCTACGGCCCGCGACGACCGGGTCATCAGGATCGCGCGCCGAAAGCGCCCGGAACGCACCGTAACGTGCTTCTGCACTGTCAACCTGCATCAGGCTTTCAAGTGCAACGCGCGCGGCCATATCGTCCATTGACGCCAGCGCTGTCAATGCATGCCACCGGAAAGCCGGCTCACCTGCTGCCATCGTTTCGAGGTGATCGACGCCGTCGGGCTCACCCTGATAGGCAAGTGCCTGAGCCGCAAAAAACTTGATTTCAGCGTCCGGACTGTTGAGAGTTCGCTTAAGCGTCGGCACACCTTCGGGCCCGAGGGCCTCAAGACGCAGCGCCGCCAGTTCCGCTGTTTCCGGATTGTTGATCTGCTGCCCCAGGCGCTCCAGCCGCTCCACTCTTTGTGTGGTCGTTTCGTCATAGGCTACGTTGAGGACCAACTGGGCAAACCGGCCGACATTAAGCTTGTACTCTTCGGGAACCTGCAACTCGATCAACTTGTCTGTCTTCGGCGTCGCTGCGCCGGTCCTGCCGTCGCGGCCATCGGCGCTGAAGCGTGCATTGATTGCTCTGGAAATTGCCGTCGCCGTACGGACAGTCTGGTCAGTACGCAACGTCAGACCGATCGGCCGGTCTTCGACCGCTTCTCCACCTCCGAGCACAAGTCCGCGAAGCTGATTCGGCTGATCGTCGCGCGTTTCAAACAACGCATCGGTCAGGACTTCGCCTCGCGCGTAGCCAAGAACGTGGCCTTCCTGGAGTGTACGACCAAGCAGCGCCATCGGGCGAAGTCTCGTATGAATCAGATAGCCGCGATGCAGGCTGGCGGTTTCTGCACGGTCGAGTGTGCGGATCTCGATATCGTATTTTTCGCCTTTACGGATTCCCGGCGGGAGCTTGGCTTTGATCAAAACAATTGCACTGTTTTCACTGGCGACCAGCTGTTTCGGATTCTCAATATCCTGAGACTGAAGTTCGCTGATCAGATGTTGTTTCTGACTTGAATCTGCCGGTTCGCTTCCCGTTCCATCCAGTCCGACTACCAGGCCGACGCCCTCGATCACGGCGAAGTTGACGCCCCAGATTCCACAATTGGTCGAAACATATTTTGTTCCGTCATCAACGGCTTCCGAACCGACGATTCGAGTAACGGCTTCCGAATCCGGGCTTTGTCCGCGCGGAATAAAGTTCTGACAGCCGGAAAGGGAAACAACCGAGCATCCAATCGCGGTGGCGCTTACACCGGCGAGAAACATCCGGCGCCCAAGGTGCGCCTGATAGGCCGAGCCAGTCTTACGTTTACGATTCGGGCGATCCTGCTTTGCCATCGCTGTGCCTTCCGTGGCGTTAGTTGCGAAACCAATTGTCTGGAATGAACGCTATATAGCTACATATACGTGCGCTTCATCCTTACGCCGGGCGGAGTTTGTGCGTCCGGGCAAGGGGATGCCGGCGCAAGTCAGGCGTATTTCGGCGGGGAAAGTAGAGCCGGCCGGTTCACACGTCAATGTCGTAAATTACAGGGTTCCGTGCATGCAGTTTTTGATCCGGGTAGAATCGTCGTAGCGTCACAGACGTTGGACTTCGACATGACAGCAAACCTGCACGGGGACCAAAATGCCCAAACCTCCCAGAACTCACCAGCCTGCCCATACCATTGCCTCGTTTCTCATCTTTTGCTTCTTCTGCATTGCTGATGTTCAGGCTCAACAGGAAGTCGACCTGCTCATAACAGGGGGCCATGTATTTGAAACCGAGTCCGGGGAATTCGTCCCGAACACTTGTATCGCTGTTTTGGAAGGCAGGTTTCTAAACGTTGGAGCTAGCGCCACGGAATACCGTTCAGCGGAAGAGCTGAGGCTCAGCGAAAACCAGTATGTGCTGCCCGGGCTTGTCGATTGCCATGCCCATTACAACGTCCGGTTGATCCGCAAACGACGCGAAGAGTTTGAAGTGATGCCAGTCGTATACCTGGCCAACGGCTCCACAGTGACATTTTCATGTGGTGAGTTTGATCCGGAAGCGATGCTTGCACTGCGCAAACGAATCGAGTCCGGGGAACAGATTGGACCGCGGCTGATCACAAGCGGCCCCTACTTCGGGCGTGCCAGACCTTCATGGCGCGGCATACCCGAGCAGCAACAGATATTTGATGAAGTTGATTTCTGGGTAGAGCAGGGGACCGGTGGTTTCAAAGCCAAGGCGATTGATCCCGAGTCATTGCAGCATTTGATTACGCGTGCCCACCATCATGGGCTTACAGTCACCGGCCATCTGGATTCGGGATATCGTGGAAGCGTTAATCCCGGAGACGCCATTGAAATGGGAATCGACCGAGTTGAACATTTCCTGGGCGGTGATGCGATGCCGGATTCGCGTTCTGCGTACGCATCGCTGGGAGATATCACCGCAGACATGCCGGAGTACAAGGCGATCGTGGAAAAGTATCTCGAGAACGATGTCGTCTTTGACGCAACTTTGACGGCCTATGGATACTTCGGCTCACCACGCGAAGAGTTCGAATACTGGTACGACGAGCGGTCTCTGTTCACCCCGCATATGCAGCAGGTAGTGCTCGACCGACCTGATAAGGAACCGATGGCGGTATTTGAGAAAATCTACCTCGCCAAACAACAAACGATCGGGGCTTTTTTCGAGGCAGGCGGAACAATCTCAATGGGTACCGACCATGTCAGCGACGGCAACCATCTCCCCGGCTTCGGCGCTCATCGCGAGCTTGATGCTTTCGTGCGAAATGGAATTCCTGAAGCAGATGCGATCCGGATCGGCACCATCAATGGCGCGCGTGCTCTCGGAATCGAAGACGACCACGGTTCGATTGAAGAGGGCAAGGTAGCGGACCTGTTTATCATCGAAGGCAGCCCGCTGGAAAACATCCGGAGTACTAGAAATATAGAGACGGTCATACGCGCCGGAGTTGTCTACGATTCGGCGCAATTACTTGAAAGCGTATCCGGCAAACTAGGTCCTGCGAGCCGGGAAGAGGAATCGGATTGGTAGAGTTCCCGGCAGGCAATCCGGCAAATGCTCAGGCCTGAATCTTCCTTGTGAAAAAGAAAACACCTTTTACGAAAGGTCTCCCCTCGGGCTTACCTTCACTTCGAAACATGAATCCCCGCAACTCTCCTCAACTGCCTTTCCTCTTGCGTCTGGCCGGGGACGGGCGTCATGTCATTCCTTAACGACCCGATGCAGTGAAGACGGGGCAAATTTGCGCCCCCACCTGATCCTGAATTCATCCAGCCGGGGAAGCCTAGTTTGCAAGTGAATGCTTCCCCGACCTAGAATCTGACCGCGAGCTAGACTTCTCCAGCCATTTTGGGAAGACCTTCCCGTTCTATTGGAGTCTGGCGATGCGTTCCCCGGAACTGAATCGCTCCCTTTCCCCGATACGTCGATATTTCAGGCTTTAGCATGAAGCTGCGGCACCCTAGAAGGACATTCACTTTACTTGCGTGCATAGCCGCAAGCTTGTGTTTCGCTTCGTATTCAAATGCGCAGACCTATTTTCTGGGTTTTGGCGTCGCTGAAACCGGCGGAAGCGGCGTCCAGATCACGTCGATTACTCCGGGTGGACCGGTGACAAGGCTTTCAAGTCCTTATGACGCAGGATTCAGATCTGCTCAGGTCGGCGACACAGTTGTTCAGGTCAATGGCGTTGCTACCCCTGACATCAATGCCTTCAATAGTGCCGTTGCACGCCTTTCGGGAACTGGAGGCAACTGTTCAATTTCGATAAGAAATCAAATCACGGGAACAGTTGAACAGTGGAACATCGAGGCTCAATTGGCCCCCGGTTCGGCTAACGGTACGTATTCGGGGAATCGCCCATCGCCGCCACCAAGGCCGAGTTGGAATCCGTCACCCGGCGATCCGCAATTCGGCCCTCGCCAGTTCGACCCTTCGCAACCTGTTTCGCCAATAGATCCAATTGGGCAATGGCCGCCGTCGACACAACCGCCGAATCAACTGGACCTCGGAATTACGGGCCGGATGATCAGCAGCGGGTTTTTGATTACAGGCGTTGATCCAGCTGGCCCTGCGTCAAGAGCACGCAGCCAGTTCGGAGAGACCGGCAGGCTGCAGATCAATCAGGTGATCAATACGATCAACGGTCGCTCAATTACCAGCGAGTCAGAATACCAACAGGCTCTGGCTGGTCTTCAGTTAACCGGAGGCGTCGCGAATCTTGGAATTGTCGATGTGGCTTCAGGCAGAATGGCTGTCTGGACGGTCAACACCGTAAACTCGTCGATTCAGCAACCGGTTCCACCCATTCAGCCAGTGACCGATCCGAGGATTCACTTTTTGCTTTGTGGAGCACCGGCAAGTGACATACAGGCGTCAGTTGCCAAAAGTCTGGAAAAGTTGAACGGAGTAATCAACGTACAAATTGCGAGCTCATTGATCGGCTCGCGAACAGAATTGAGTGGCGCAGGTTGCTCCCGCCCGGGAATCCTTCAAGCTCTGGATAATCTTCAACCGGGTCCGGAAGACGCGATATTTTTTTACTACGTGGGCCATGGAGCGTTTGATGCGACCGGTGGTCATTTCTGTAACTTTACACAGGGCGATGATCTGCTAAGACACGAGATTCAATCGCGTCTTGCACAAAAAGGGGTTCGG
>JBCCFB010000360.1:0-5237 GCA_039029995.1 Planctomycetota bacterium | reverse complement strand
GTTCTGCCCCTACTTCCTCTTAATACGAGATCGGGCAAGAAACCTGACAAATTCTAAGCGGAATCTGACTGTGTGATCGCATTAAAGCCTTGTCGTTTCGTAAATGCGTTTAATCAGCGTAACTGTGTCTGTTGTCAGATCGTTTGCCAGGACACATCGTCACCGTTGCGAATATGCAATTGCAGAATTTTCGCGGCCTAGTTTGTGATGGCTTGCATCTTTCAGGTGGCTGTTGTTCATGCCTGAATTTCATCTCCATAAAAGCAGCCGTTTCCTGTAATGAACTCGTTCCTGTGAGCACATGAAATGAACATCTCTGGTCTGTATTTCACTCGTCTGCTGATGCTATTCGGTTCTCTGATTTACATTTTTCCTTCAGTGGCCCGAGCCGACGTCTTTCTAAACCCGGGATTTGAGCTTTCCGGTATTCTTGGGTCAGGAGACTCTGCCAACTGGGAGGAGTCGGGACTCTTTGGTGCATCGATTCGCGACACAACCAACCCGAATACTGGAGCCGCCGCGCATAAATTGGGCGGACTCGTTTCTGCGGGATTCGGAGATGGTTCAATCGTCCAGAACTCGCTGGATCAGGGCGCGGTCCCGCTAAATCCCGGGGACGTACTCGTCGCAGAATTCTGGGCTTCTACTGACATAAACACATCTCTGAACGCTGGCGCTGACTACCAGTTCGACATCGTAGACGACTCGGGCAACGTCATCGTTTCAACCGGCCTGATGCCGCTTCCGTCGAGCACGACTGGATATCAATTGTTCGATTCCAGTTCAAACCCTCTCACTGTCCCTTCCACACCGGGAAACTATGGCGCGCAGCTGACCGTCAATGCGAGGCATGGCAATACAGCAAGCACCGTCACGGTAACGGTCTTCGTTGATGACGTGCGCGTTTACTCGGTTCCGGAACCGGGAACAGCGATGTTCCTGTGCGCGATTCTCTGCTCTTGCTCAATCCGGAGAACGCGAAAACAGCAGTAACGATGGCAGAACGACTTACGTAAGTTCTTTGACCACCTTGTCGAGTGACGACACGACCCTCTCACCATCGGCTTTGTTGAAACACATCGGCGGCTTGAATTTGATGACGTTTTCAAGCGGGCCGTCGGTGCTCAACAAGATGCACTTTTCGCGCAATTTGTTGACGGCCATTTTGGCAAGCCGGGTTGCTGGTTTCAGAGTGTCCCGATCCTCGACAAACTCGATTCCGAGAAAGAGTCCACTTCCGCGAACATCGCCGATAACTGAATGCTTGTCTTGAAGTGATTTCCATTCATCCAGCAGCCACTGGCCTGTGTCCAGCGCATGTTGTTGAAGCTCTTCACGCTCAATCACATTCATTACTGCCAGGCCGATCGCACAGGAAACGGGATTGCCACCGAACGTGTTGAAGTATTCCATTCCATTGTTAAACGAGTCGGCAATCTCCCGCGTTGTGACCACCGCTGCCAGCGGATGTCCGTTACCGAAAGGCTTGCCCATCGTCACGATGTCCGGCACAACATCCTGTTGTTGAAATCCCCAGTAGTCGGTGCCGACACGACCGAATCCGACTTGCACTTCGTCCGAAATACAGAGTCCGCCGCGTTTGCGTATTTCCGGATACAGGCGCTTGAGGTATCCGGGGGGCAGAGGAACCTGGCCACCACAACTGAGAATCGGCTCGGCAATCAAAGCGGCCGGGCTGCTCGCGGTCTCATTCAGGACACCGATTGCGCTCTGCGCGTATTTTTCCACTGCTTCAGCGTCAGTCGATTTGTATGCTCCCCGATAGGTATCCGGCGCTGGAAATATGTGTGTCGAATCCGGTTTGCCTGAGCCACCCCGTGAATTGAATTTGTAGGGGCTGATCTCGATGAGTGAACTGACGTGTCCGTGATAGGCATTGTCAATAACGCAGACATCGTGGTTGCCTGTGTAGTTTCTCGCCAGCCTGAGCGCAAGGTCGTTCGCTTCGCTTCCCGAGTTGACGAAAAAGCAGACCTCAAGCGGCTGCGGCATTGTCGCTGTTAACTTTTCCGCCAGCTCAAGGATGTTCTCATGCAGGTAACGCGTGTTTGTATTGAGCTGTTCGATCTGTTGTTGCGCCGCCGCAACAACCTGAGGATGACAATGCCCGACGTGACAGACATTGTTGACACAGTCGAGGTAGGTGATGTCAGACGGATCGTAAAGGTACTGTCCGCGGCCTTTGACGATCACCAGCGGACGTTCGTAGGAGAGGCTGAGAGACGGCGCGACTGACTTGCGTCGTCTTTCCTGCAGTGAATCCCTTCCCCCCGTTTCACCTTTCAATTCCGCGAGTTCATCCATCCGGCATCGCTGTCGGATGAGTTCGCGAACCTCATCCCGGTCATGCTCGACAAGTCGCTTGAGAGTTTCGAGCGCAGGCCTCTGCGAGATAGCGTAGTACTCATTATCGGGGAATTCCTTCATCCGGTCATGCGCAACGGTCAAACTGTGAGCCAGTCGTAAACACATCAGTGGAAACAGGACGGAAATCTCTTCCTCACTCAGCGTCCGCACGCTGTTGTAGCCCGATGCAATCTGAGCCGCGATGTCTACAGGCTGATCCATGTCGAGAACGCTGTACGCCAGACAAATTGCCAGGTTGTTGATTGTCGTCGAGTGGACCAGATCACCGAAATCGATAATTCCGATTCGGTCTTCCACCGGCAAAAGGTCAGCGTCTTCCGTCAGGTCAGTTTCACGCGGGGGTGGAAGAATGACGTTGTGATCGTTGGCATCGTTGTGAATGACGGATTTCGGCAGACGTTTCCAGCGCGATCGAATCGATTCGATGCCGGCCAGTACCCATGTGAGCATTTGCGAAGCATTCTCGTCCTCACGGATCATCGCTCCGCTCTTTACGACATCAGGTGCTCGATCAAGATCCCATTCAAATTCCCGCATCGCGGCCTTGCTCTGATTGAGGGGCTGCAGAGCGTTGTCCAGTTCTGCAACGCAGCGGCCGATCGCCCTCCACAACTCAGCTGATCGGCGCGGGTCATTCGGTTCAATCGAAGCCAGTGGAACACCGTCAACGAATTTCAAACATCGCGCATACCACGTTTCGCCTGAAGAAGACGGTGCTTCCGTAATCAGTTGCCGTTTCCCGGATCTGACAAGTCCAGGGCTGCGGAAAGAAGCGACGGCTTCACACAGTCCGATTGCCTGGTTCTGCAGTTCAAGAATGGCGACTTCATTGTCCGGATGGCCAAGCTTAAGGACATAGTCGCATTCGTTTGTCCGGACACGGAAATTGAGGTCATACTCTCCGTGCAGAAGCTTCACATCACCATCAAGACCGTAGACGCTTCGCGCAATTCCGGCGGCTTCCTCTAACGAAAATTCGGGATCGGGGTCCGGCATTGAACTCAACCAGAAGACTGAACTGACAATCCGCTAATATCAGCCGCAGGATTCGACGGGTCAATGAGTCAGGCTGATCGGGAAAGAGAGTACCGTTGCCATTCGTGCAATCAGGCAGCGCGGCGTCGGTCAAGAATGCCGTGATAAACCTGCTCCACACCCGTGGTCAGCCGGTCAACATCGAATTTGCGAAACACCATTTTGCGTCCTGTATTGCCGCATCGTTCACGCAGATCACGGTCGCGCGCCATGCGGATAACCGCGTCTGCGATCGCATCAGGATTTTTTGAGGGCACGAGCAGTCCTGTTTCTTCGTGTCGGACGATTTCCGGAAGCCCGCCCACGTCAGTCGCAACAACAGCCGTACCTGCTGCCAGGGACTCGATCGCAACGAGGCCAAGAGGTTCTTCAATGGAGGGAACGACCGTCAGATCAAATGCGGTCATAAAGTCCTGTACATTGGACCGGAGCCCCAGCCATTTTGTGCGCCGGTACAATCCATGCTGAACCAGCAGCTTACGAAGCGCTCGTGCGGTCGCCTCTCGTCGTTGATATCGTCCCAGTACAACGAGTTTTAATTCCGGCACGGCCTCGATGATCTTCGAAAGAGCTCGGAACAGATAGATATGTCCCTTTCGTTGGACGACTTCACCGACAACACCAACCAGAAACTCGTTTCCGTTCAGACGCAGCTGGCGGCGAATCCGCCTGACGTCTCGTTCAGTCACATGGTTGAATCGCTCGAGATCGGTAAAGCAGTGGACGGTTTCTGATTTCGGCCCCGGGACAAGGTTGACCCGGCGATGATATTTCAGCGTCGCATCGGAGTTGGCTATCACATAGTCGTTCCATCGCCAGTGCAATTGCAGGTTGCGATGATGCGCTGTCGCGATACAGGGAATGCCGTGAAACATCCGCAACAACACTCCGAACGAATGTCCGCGACTCATATGGGTATGAATCAGATCGATCTTCCGTTCATGGACCAGATCTGCAATCCGCTTTAGCTCTGCCGGCGTTCGCGACAGTTCTGACTCGATCAGGTCAACCGGTCGCTCGTATTGCTGCTTTGCCATCCACGAGTCACGGCGATGCAGAATCGAAACTTTGTGCCCGCGCGCGGTCAACTGGTCGGACAGCAGCTTGCAGTAAACAAGCGCGCCGTTGACGGCGGTACCGGAAATGATCTGCAGAATATTCAGCGAGCTCACGAGTTGTTTCGTTTCTCTGACGGCAATGGCTGACCGGGAAAAAACGCTGGCATCTGAAAAAGTGCATGCACTATCTGCCCGCAAAGCGCGGCTATCCAACAAGAATGCCTCGCGGGTGTCAATATCATTTCGTCCTGCAACGAGTTACCAACGCGCGCCAGCGGAATTACCAGCGATCAACCTGCCGGCAAAAGTGGCGTTTGGGACTCATTGGTCATGTGTTCCAATAATCCGAGGCCGTTCAATCAATGGATGATTAAGAGGTTTCAAGGATGAAACGAATTGTGAATTTCTCTGCCATGGCGCTGGCAATGGCATTGTTGACGGGATGTGGCGGTTCAGATGAACCGGCTGGAGAAAACGGGGACGCAACGGGAAGCGGAAATCTGGAGTTTCAGAACCGCGGCGACTCAATTGCCACCATTGATCCCTCCGCGACCACTCCGGATGAGCTTTCCGCAGAAGCGATGCGACTCGAAAACGAAGGCAGGTTTGCCGAGGCAGCAGAAGTGTGGGAAGCCATCGCAACTGAAGTTGCCGCTAACATGGGCGACAAGTCGTGGCAGATCGTGGATCCGAAATACAATGCCCACATTGCTCAGCTGCAATCGGAGTTTGATGACGCTCAATTGCAACAGCTCC
>JBCCFB010000359.1:0-5271 GCA_039029995.1 Planctomycetota bacterium | reverse complement strand
CCAGCCGGGCTCGTCTGTCCGCTTCCATCAGCGATTCGAGAGACGGCTCCGGTTCGTAGTTATGGTTGTTCAGGATTTCGCGACATGACGTCGCAATGTCCATGTATGAAATTTCTTTGTTCAGGAATGCTGCCACAGCGGCTTCGTTAGCCGCGTTCAAAACAGCACCCGACGTTCCACCGGACTTTGCGACTTCGAATCCAAGCTCAAGAGCAGGGAACTGTTCAAAATCCGGCGGACGCAGCTCCAGATTCAATGTCTTAGTCCAGTCGACAACCGGTGACGGTCCCGGTACCCGGTCAGGCCAGGTCAGTGCGTACTGGATCGGCAGCTTCATGTCCGGCGGACTCATCTGCGAAATGACGCTGCTGTCAACGAATTCTACCAGCGAGTGGATGATCGATTGAGGGTGAATCATCACTGCGATCCGGTCCGGGGACAGATCGAACAGCCAGCGGGCTTCGATTACTTCCAGCCCCTTGTTCATCATCGTCGCAGAATCGACCGATATTTTCTGCCCCATGTTCCATGTAGGATGATTCAGAGCCTGCTCGACAGTAACGCTTTTCATCTGTTCGTGATCAAAGTCACGAAATGGACCGCCGCTGGCCGTCAACACGACACGTTGGATCTCATTGCGACGACCGGCCTGGATCGCCTGGAAGACCGCACTGTGTTCACTATCCACGGGCAGAATTGTAGCTCCGGTCCTCGCCGCCATCGGCATAACCAGCGAACCGGCAACGACAAGTGTCTCTTTATTGGCGAGTGCAACGGTTTTACCGGCTTCAACGGCCGCCCACGTGCTTTCAAGACCGGCGACTCCGACGATCGCAGCAATCACCATGTCGACGTCTTCGCGTGTCGCCAGTCGCACCAGAGCATCTGCGCCGCTAAGCAGTTCGCAGCCACCCACCCCGTCCAGGCGAAAGCCGGAATCTGAATCCGGTCCCGTAGCGACCACGCAAGAGGGCTGGAACTCGCGAGCCTGCTCGGAAAGAAGCTCGAGGTTTGAATGCCCGGAAAGACCAACCACGTTGAAGCCGTCGATCTCCCGCAGCACCTCCAGCGCGCTGCGACCGACGCTACCCGTGGAACCAAGAATCGCAACATTTCTGGTTCGATGGGGTTCTGCTGAACTCATGAGTCGGCGAGCGGTCAGGGCGAACGGGTTAATCGGGCGCAGTCAGTCCGGTTGAAGACGGGTGTCCCGTAGAGAATCATTAAAAAAATCAACAGCTGTTTCGCTGTTGCATCAGAGCGGTTCGGGCGTGGGAATCAATGTTGAGAAAAAGCCTCATCGACCGCGACAACTGAAATACCCGCCAATACCCGTTTTGTGTGATCCACAGATTTTAAGACTCCATGTACACAGCCACAAGGCGAACCCGAACGCCGTATTTTCCGGCAATCGCAACATGATTTGTCTTATTTAGTTGCTCACCGGCAGCGCTATTTTTCGTAAGATTGGCATTACACGGATCGTTTGGCTCACTTCTTGCACCATCAGGCAGGTTCCTGACCACACGATTTCCCAACAGCAAATGGCACTGAAGCATGGAACAAGACCCAAACAAACGAAACGCTGAACAAGGCGGTAACTCGATGATCTGGATCGCTCTGATCGTCGTTATCGCACTGGCCGTATGTTCGTTCCTGCTGTTGAACCAGCCGCAGAAGGATATCAGCTACGACTATTTTGAACTCCTCGTGGATTCAACTCAGTACGTCGAAAAAGGCTCTGACGAACTTCGCACCGATTCCACAGGGATTGTCGAAGTCCCTGACGGGACTGAAGGACGGCGAATCCGCTACAGCAATTTGAACGACATCGTTATCGGCAGAGATACCATAACGGGATACGTCGACTATGAGCTGGTCAATGAAGATGGCAGCCCCATTGGAAAATCGTCGCGGTCGCAATTCAAAGTGAACAACCGTGATTCCGATCTGGTGGACGCCCTTCAGAACAAACTTAAAGCCCACAACATCCGCTATGACATTCTGAAAGCTCCCGGCTGGATGGATCGCTACGGCATGTTGCTGATCACAATGGGGCTTATCGTTCTACTTTTCCTGCTGATGATGCGACGCCTCGGCGGCGCAGGTGGACCGATGCAGTTCGGTCGCAGCCGTGGCAAGCTCTACGCGGAAGAAGAACTCGCCATCACATTTGATGATGCTGCAGGAATCGACGAAGCCGTCGACGAAGTCAAAGAGGTCGTGGACTTCCTTCGACAGCCGGAAAAATATCAGAAGCTAGGTGGTCGGATACCTTGCGGCGTTCTTCTCGTCGGACCTCCGGGAACTGGAAAGACTCTTCTAGCGAAAGCCGTTGCCGGCGAAGCCGGAGTCCCGTTCTTCAGCCTGTCTGGAAGTGACTTTGTTGAAATGTTCGTCGGCGTCGGGGCTGCCCGAGTCAGGGACATGTTCCAACAGGCAGTCACAAAAGCTCCTTGTATCATTTTCATTGATGAGCTCGACGCTCTTGGAAAATCGAGAACCGGAAGTGTCGTCGGTGGACACGACGAACGTGAGCAGACGCTGAATGCTCTGCTCGTCGAGATGGATGGCTTTGGTTCAAACAGCGGTGTCATTGTCATGGGTGCCACCAACCGTCCCGAAACACTTGATCAGGCGTTGATGCGACCGGGCAGATTCGACCGTCACGTGCTGGTAGACCGTCCTGACGTCCGTGGACGCGAGGCCATCCTGAAGGTCCATGTCAAAAACGTAAAGCTCGACCCCACCGTCAACCTGAAACAGATCGCCTCGATCAGTCCGGGATTTGTCGGAGCCGATCTCGCCAACCTGGTTAATGAAGCCGCATTGCTTGCTGCACGGAAAGAGAAGTCATCCGTTGGAATGCAGGAATTCAACGAAGGCGTTGAACGAGTTACTGCCGGGCTTGAAAAGAAACAACGCGTGATGAACGAGGACGAGAAACAACGTGTCGCCTACCACGAAAGCGGGCACGCACTTGTTGCCTTCTCGTTACCGAACACTGATCCGGTCCATAAGGTCTCGATCATTCCGCGTGGCCTGGCTGCTCTCGGATACACGATGCAACGCCCCGAAGCAGACCGCTACCTGATGACGCAGAGCGAACTTGAAAGCAATCTGCAGGTACTGCTAGCCGGAACGATCGCTGAAGAGATGATCTACAGCGACATTTCAACAGGAGCTCAAAACGACCTGGAACGTTGCACTGATATCGCACGGGCAATGGTCATGCAGTACGGAATGAGCCAGCTTGGCCGCGTCAATTACAAGGAAGATCGCTCAAGCCCGTTTCTGGCGGGCGGTGGCGGTGATCTGAGTGGTCGCCAGTACAGTGAAAAGACTGCTCGCGAAATTGATGAAGAAGTAAAACGCATCATTGATGAGGCGATTATCAAAGTCCGCCATATACTCGACGTGCGACGGGACGCTTTGATCGCTCTAACGGACCGGCTGATTGAAATAGAGTCGGTTGACGCAGATGAGCTGAAACAGATCGTCGACGAAAACTCTCCCGGCCCTCACGTGGTTCCCGGAACCGAGGCTGCTGCAGCCCCCGAACCGCGGAACAACGGCGGCCAGGATGCCGGAGTTCTCAAGACGGGAGAAGCCGAATAACCTTCGGTCAGCCTGACGTCGAAGCCGCTGACCTCAAAGCCAAAACCGTTCGAATCCGGAGTAGAACTTCTTGAATCTGCTCCGGTGTTCGAGGCGTTTTACCATTTGAGAACCCGATCAACTCGGGATCTATCTTCAACAACGAGTCCGGCCGAATGACGACTCTCTCCGTCATATGGCCGGTCAGATCCTCCAGCCGTGCGGAATAGTCCCGCGCGGCTTTTGCCTGCGCGATATTGCGAACGCGGGGGTTCGGCTCGATGGACGCAATGAACTCCAGCTGGCACCAGGCATTCATACGTTTCAATGCGCGAACGACTTCTTTGCGGATTTGATCATCCGAATCCAAATATGTTTTTGCGAGAAACCTTGTTCCGACGCTACCGTGAAGATGACCGCGCAACCAGATTGCGACTCGTTTCATCAGACGATCATCTGTCGTCGAAACCACCAGCATGAGGACATCACCACGCCCGAGCTGCTTTATTCTGCACAGCCTTTCTCTGATCTCGCTTATGGCGAAAACAGATCTGGACTTTGCGCCAGAATGCAATTCATGAATCTGAAGCATGAGCGCGAGCGTTTGCATACCATTACGTCGAAGACGATAGCTACGCCCTTGAATAGAGAATTTCATACCCGGGAAGGCACGAAATCCCATAATGTTTTCGGCAAAGACTTTCATGAATTATGTTTCTCAAGCATCCCCTGCAGGTAGCACGGAACTCGTCCGGGCGACACGTCTATTTTACAAGGCTCCGCTGCCGTCAACGTTATACCCATTGCCAGAACACTATGTTTCTGATGATGGTTGCCTTCCGGCCAACCCCGGTTTTACTGGATTTGTCAAAGATTGCCGGTCAGGGTGACGCTTTGTGATCTGCCAGATATTGCGCAAGCACTTTTCGATGAGCTCGCGTCATAGGGTTTAGGTGCCCCGCAGAATCCGCCCGACCCCGACTAACTTCATGCGACAGCATTTGTGATTCCGAACCCACAGAAGTCGTGCGCCGCTGCGCGTACCTGAAGCGCTTCTGTGAAGTGAATCATGCAAGTAACTACCCGAATTCAGTCGTATCGCTCGATTCGCGCCCGACTCATGCCGCGCGCCGGAAAGGTACATCGCAGCCATTACCAAATTGTCGGGCGCATCAGGGCACGTGCTTCAGAACTGGAAGAATCCGATAAGAAAACGCTGCTTGAAACCGCACGGATCCTTCGCGAGACCATTCGCGGCGGTCTTGATGTACTTTCCCCGTTTGCAGTCGTAGAGTCATTTGCACTCACATCCGAAGCTCTCCGCCGAGCTACTGGCAAAATCTTTTACGACGTTCAGCTGTTGGCTGGACTTGCCCTTGCGACCGCAAACATTGCGGAGATGCAAACAGGTGAAGGAAAGACGATCACCTGTGCTTTGCCGGCTGTTTTGTATGGCTGGACCGGTCGTGGAGTCCATGTTGCAACGACCAATGCGTATCTTGCGGAGCGTGACCGTGAAGAATTGGCGGATGTGTTTGAATTGCTCGGACTTAAGAGCGGCCTGATAAAGAGCGAGCAGAACCCGTCGGAAAAACGGGACGCCTATCTCTGTGACATTACCTACGGCACCGGCTACGAATTCGGTTTCGATTTCCTGCGCGATCAACTTACTCT
>JBCCFB010000358.1:0-5304 GCA_039029995.1 Planctomycetota bacterium | reverse complement strand
TCCGCCCTCAAGTTCGAGGCGGACCTTTTTCCATTGGCAAATTGAATATGGTTCCCGGACCACTTCTGCGATTGATGTAATGCGTTGGTAATCCGTTTATAATTTCGGGTCTGGAATCGCAAACGCGATGACGATTTACGTGTTTACATCCCGTACGTTCCGACCGGAAAAAATATGAGTCGCAAAGAAAACCGTCGTCAATTTATCAAGAAGTCTTCTGCTTTCGCTGCTGGTGCTGCAGCGATCCCGTACTTTTTTTCGACGCGTCGTTCGCTCGCCAGCTATTACGCTGACGACAAAATGAAAATCGGCCTGATTGGCTGTGGTGGTATGGGCCGCGGCAACATGAATTCGGCCCGCGAGTACCTCGACATCGTTGCGTTCAGCGATGCTGACTCGCGTCGGATGGATGAAGCCAATCAGCAGTTTGCCGGAGGAAACGGCGACAACTACGCCGATTACCGTGACATGCTGGAGCGGGACGACATCAAGGTTGTTCACGTTGCGACCCCCGATCACTGGCATACCAAGCCTGTCGTTGAGGCAATGCTCGCAGGAAAGGATGTCTACTGTGAGAAGCCGCTGACACTGACCGTTGATGAAGGAAAATTGATCAGAAAGGTTCAGGAAGACACTGGCTGTATCCTGCAGGTCGGAACGCAACAGCGAAGTACATACAACCTGTTTACTAAAGCAATGGCACTGGTCGCTGAAGGTCGTCTTGGCCGCATCAACAAAGTCACCTCTGCAATTGGCGGCGCGCCGACATGTGATTCGATTCCGGTGGCGGACGTACCTGAAGGACTGGACTGGGATCGCTGGCTTGGCCCTGCTCCCATGGTTGATTACCGCTTTGTACAGAATGACAATCGCCGCAATACGAACTGCCACTACGAGTTCCGTTGGTGGTACGAGTATTCCGGCGGCAAACTTACGGACTGGGGCGCGCATCACGTAGATATCGCGATGTGGGCACTGGCGCTCAATGGCCAGACCGATGGTCCGCTGTCCATCGGCGGAGAAGCTGAGCATCCGGTCGAGTTTGTTGATGGCATGCCGCAGCAGAACGATCGCTACAACACTTCGAACAGCTTCAACTTGATCGCAAAGTTCCCCGGCGACACGGAAGTCCACATCGTCAGCAACGGCCGTAATGGTTGTCTTATTGAGGGTGACAAAGGGCGGATCTTTGTAAGCCGCGGCGATTTGACCGGAGCACCGGTTGAAGCCCTGGCCGACAACCCGCTGCCTGAGGATGCCATCCTGAAGATTAACAAGGGCGTCGAAATGCAACACAATGAGCGCAAGGCTCACTGGTTCAACTTCCTGCAATGCGTCCGCGAACGATCAGAACCAATTTCGGACGTCCATACACACATGGAAGCGCTGAACATTTGCCACCTTGCGGGCATCGCAGCTCGCCTCGGTCGCGAAATCCAGTGGGACGCTGCGAGCCAGCAGATCACTGGCGACGATCAGGCTAATTCGATGCTGGCCAGGCCTTATCGTGAAGGCTATGAAATCGAAATGGCAACAACTGCTGCCGGCTAATTCACTCCACCTGTTGACGCAATCAAACGGACTCATCACTCAGGCGTCGTAGCCTGAGGATGAGTCCTTTTTTATGGCAATTGCCGGACAATGGTGCAGGGGAAATATTCGCCAATTCCGAACATCGTATCAGTCCGCCAGATGATCCCGCATTTTGAACACGGATAGCGTTCGGGACTGGATGCGGTCACTTCGCGATTGCAATCCGGACAGACCAGTCTTCGTGTTTCCCTGGACCAGAAAACCAACTGAATGAACATCCAAAGTACGAGCGGGATGAACACATAGCCTGCATTTTTTACCGCCCCGAAAACGAAAAATTCAACGAGAAAAGCGAGGCCGGCGATCAGGCAGAACATCGCTACCTTACGAGCGACATCCAGCATCAAACCGTGCCGGCGTTTCCGCATCTCGGGAAAGTTTTTGTGCCTATAGCACTTCATACTTAATCAACCGGATTGTTATGGGCTATCCGCGAGGTTCACACAGATAATCTCATCATCATTTCGGATGTAAGCACGTTTGTTCGCGAAAGCGGGCATACTCCAGACGACAGGCCGGTTGAAAGCGTTGTTGCTTGGCTCGATGACTTTCGCCCGATCAATTTCCTCGTAACCCTCGGGCGTCAGTTCTGCAATGATCAGTTCGCCACTGTCATTGAACAACCAGTAACGATCGGAATCACCTTGCCGGACGATGAACGCGGTCCCGTTTCCCGTTCTACGCTCAGAGATCGGAGCCGATGTTGCCCAGAGCATTTCGGCGTTGACCAGATCAATCGCTTCCAGATCCCCGTTTTGATCCACACCGTACGCAATGCCGTTTTCTACATCGAGGTAGGGCTGAACATTGACTGGCGACATGGCCACGTCTGCTCGATTTCGCCATTCTGCTGAGGCCCCCGGACTGTCCGTTGCAAGTCTCAGCATCAGACTTTGATTGCTGTATCCACCTAGATACAGGTAGTCTTCAATCATGAGCGGTGACATGATGATCGAACCGCTGGTTGCTTCGTAAGGCACGCTCCAGAATTCCTCGCCACTATCCGGGTTGATCGAGCTTACGGCATCCGGGCGAAGTGTAATCAGTTGACGCTGGCCGGCTGCTTCGATAATCGTTGGTGGCGAGTAACCTTGTTCCGGTGCAGTCAGTGAGCGCCACACTTCTTCGCCGGTTCTCTTGTTCAACGCGACAATGTGGCTGCCCTCCCCTCCTGCCAGCGTGATCAGATTATCTCCGTCGATCAGCGGATGAGCCGCGTATCCCCAGAGTGCTGATGTTGTTGAATAGTCTTCTTTGAGATTTTTCTGCCAGACAATGTCACCGGTATCCAGACGAAAACAGATCAACTTGCCTTCGGCACCAAGCGTGTAGACGATTCCATCTTCGATTACCGGAGTACAACGTGGGCCTGAAGGATATGAGATCGTGTATCGGACTTCGTACTCATGTTTCCAGAGAGTTTCGCCCGTGTTCTCGTCCAGGCACAGGATTCTTTCAGTCCCATCGAACTCCCTTCGTTCGAAGTTCCCGATCTTGACGTCGGCATCTGTTTGAAAGTCAGTGATAACAATGCGGCCGTTAGCGACCGCCGGGCCCGAATATCCACCGGCAATCGGCGTTCTCCAGACGATCTCCGGTCCGCCATCAGGAAAGCTATCTACGATTCCAGTTTCATTCCACGTATTAGTTCGATCCGGTCCCATCCAACGCGGCCAGTCATCGGCACTTGCAGAAGAAGTGATCCCAAAACAGAAAACAACAGCGCAGATAAATGACCAGCTTCGGATTGTCATGAACGACTCCGTGTGTAAAAGAAAACAGTGAATACTGTCACGCAACCCTATTCGTTACGGTGAGCGATACAGATTCAACACCGATTATTCTAGCAAGATGAAAGCGTCGGAATCACGCGATGTTCCGACGAGGGCACTAGCCATACTGACTGGCTAGTCGTCCACAATTAACTATCCAGGTAGATCAACGTGGATAATCCCAATCCACTCGCCTGCGATAGTTCTCGTCCTGATTCAAAAATGAAGTAAGTAATTCGAGACCAAGCTCTGGTTCGTTCGTGATATCGCATTGAAACCTCGATTGAGGATCACTCTCGACCTTTTCAAATAGATCAACAAGGATCATTCGCTCTCCCGACACTTCATCTATTTCAGCCGTGACCGTCATTGATATATGCTCATCATCACCAAGCGGGTAACGAGAAACTCCAATGTACGGCAACGTTTCAGCGTCATCCCAAACCAGCACCTGAAACGCGTTCGTCATCTGCTTAACATCGGGATCCACTACATGACGGGAGTCTAAGACCTCATAGTCGTCAATTCGGACTGTTTCGACGAGCATCCGGAACTTTCCGTCTACAGCAGGAGACAATGGAGTGCTTGATTGCTGGCAACCGCAAAACGAAACGATGCAAATGCACAACGAAGAAAACCAGACGTTCAATTCATTCCCCATTTGAAGCCAATGAGTTCGAAAGAACTTTGACTTCCTTAAATCACCGAGCCAGATGAACTAACTCAACACAATATTCAGACATACTTCAAATGCAAAAACGGATATCTGCCGTTGATCAAAATCTAACATACACAATCAAGGCGGTACGATCGACGGCTTCAGGTCGAGGTGTCAGCTCGAAGGATATCAACATGCCGAACCTGGCAGCAATGTCTACGCCTTAAAAACCGGTACTGCGCTGGAGAGGTTTCTTTCGGATGAATTCAAATTAGTCGTTGTTCTGAACGGCGATGATTCCGGGTGATTCTCTAAACCGTAACATCGCCCCTCCCCCACAAAAAAAAAAAAAAGGCCGGGTTTCCCCGGCCGTTCTGGTTAGTTGCACTCGATTGTTATCGAATCCTAGTAGTTGCTGCCCGTGAGGACAATCTTCTGCATCCGGACGTTGACGGTGTAAACCTGACCTGATGCGTCTGCGATAACCGAAAGGCTCAGGTTGCCGCAAGTTGACTGTTCGACGATTCGGGGAAAGACCGTTTCGTCAATCAAGCTCACTCCGTTTGTCGCGAGGATGATCATGCCGGGCCTCATTCCGGCGTAGTAGGCTGGTGAGCCGACTTCAACTTCCTGGATGCCAAGGCCGCGTCCAGGAATGTATACCGCGTTGATGCCGAGGTGCCACTTGTAGTAGTGGTAAACACCGTGAACATAGGTCTGACATGGGTAGTAGTACCAGTTGTGAACGATGCTGCATGTCGGATCAAAGTAGTAGGTCGGTCCGCAGTAGTTGAACCACCAGTGACATTCGTTCCGGTAGTAGGTGCACCAGCGGTCAAAGGTCCAGTGAAGGCGAAGGTTTCGCCTGACGTTACGGCAACGGTCTACGATCTCGTGGTGAGGCGTGTTGCCGTTACAGTGTTCGTCCTGGTTGCACTGCCAGTCCGGCCGTACACCCGGTCGATTGCCCGGTCTCAAACCTGGAATGTCAATCGTGCCATTACCCGGTCGAACGGTTCCGGGATTTGGGCCCGGTCGAACCGGCCTGTCGAATCCCGGTGGATCGAAAGGCTTGAGTTCTGGTCGGCCGCCAGGAATCAGTCCCGGCAGTTCGCCGTTGCCGATACCCGGACGTGGTCGTGTCGGAACTTCGATCGAGTCTACAATTCCAAGATTTCCAAGCTGACGGTTGCCGACGTGTGGCCGGAACTGCTGCTGGGTACCTTCTGGAAGGCGAATTCCCATCCCGCCGTTACGCTGCCCGCCGCCGCTTTGGCCGCG
>JBCCFB010000357.1:0-5322 GCA_039029995.1 Planctomycetota bacterium | reverse complement strand
CTTTGCTAAACTTGCCGCTCTAATGATCATCTTGAGACGGTTTTGAAACTGCCTCTAGTTCCCCCGTTGTCGAAATCAGGACTGACTATTGGCTTCTGTTGCAATTGCCGTTGATTCTCCATTGACCGCTGATGCTGCGGCTCAGGTTGCGCGACAAGGCGGCAATGCCGTGGACGTCGCTGTTGCCGCGGCGCTGGCGGCGACGGTCTCGGAAACATTGATGTGTTCGCTTGGTGGAGCCGGCTTCGTCACGATCCGTATGCCGGGAAAGCCTGCGGAAGTGATTGATGGCGGTGATATGGTTCCTGTGCACCGGGAGTTTCAGGCCGATGATCCTGTCGCATGGCGAAAAGTGTCACTTCATTACGGTGACGGCGTTGAAACGATGGTTGGCGCCGCAAGCGTTGCTGTGCCCGGGTTTCTTGCGGCTGCCGGTGAAGCGTGGAACAGGCATGGCCGCTTGCCATGGAAAGAGGTCGTTGCGCCTGCCCTGGAACTGGCCAGCCGGAAAATTCCGGTTAGTCAGACGACATGGGACTGGCTGAACGTCTGTGCAGAACTGATGTTTGAGCTGGACGAGGTCGCGCGAAGTGTTTTTTTCGAGGCCGGGCAAATCATAGCGGCAGACCACCAGCTGAACATTCCCGGACTTGGCGACACATTCGCGGCAATCGCTGAGGAAGGCGCAGATTCCCTTTACCGCGGATCACTTGCTGCTCCTTTCGCGAACGCGATATCCGGACTTGGTGGACTGATCACGGTCGATGACCTGAACACATACCGGGCAGAGGTGCGAAGGCCGGTCAGCATCCAATCCGGTGGCTTTGAACTTGCACTTAATTCTCCTCCAGCCGCGGGCGGCGCGGCGACGGCGTTCCTGATTCATGCTCTGGACTCATCGTCAAATGTTTCTTCAGGAGGTGGTGTTGTTTCGGGGCTTACGGCGAGAGCTCAGGTGGATCTACTCAGACTGCGCGATTCAGAAATGTTTGACGGAGAGTTCAACGATGAGAAATCCAGAGAACTGTTAAGGCTGGCCGGCAATGGAGTCAACGATCATCTTCGTTCTCCGGATACTACTCATATATCCGTTGCGACGGCAGATGGTGGAGTTGCTTCCGTTACGTTGAGCATGGGTTATGGTGCCGGCATCATCGTTCCGGGGCTGGGCATCTGTTGCAACAACTCGCTGGGCGAGCCTGAAGTGAATCCACGGGGTTACCACTGCAGCAAACCGGGCTCGCGAATCAGTTCGAACATGTCTCCAACAGTGGCGTGGCATCCAGACGGACGATGCATTGCGATCGGCTCACCGGGAGCAAGTCGAATCCCGACAGCCATCGCACAGACCTGGAACCGGATCGTTCTCGATGGAATGAGTTTTGAGGATGCGGTCGCTGCGCCGCGTCTACATGTTCAACCGGATGACGACAATGATTTCGTTTGCCTGCATGAACCGGGAATCGATGTCAGCCAGTTTCCCGCAGACTTGAAGACGATGCCGTTTGATGAACTCAGCCGTTTTTTTGGCGGCGTAAAGCTGGCCGGGGCTGATCGTAGCGGCGAACTGCAAGCCGTCGCTGATTCACGTCGACAGGGCGCGGTAAGGTACATTTAATCGACCGGTGACTCAATTCCCGTCCTCCGACGATTGTTGAGCTGCAATTGTGACGAGGGCCTGCCTCGCTGCTTCTCTGACTTCGGCTACTCTGTGCGAATCCGGATCAATAGGCGGCTGTGGTACACATTCTGCCGCCTGCTGAAGGCCTTTGATCGTCAGTTCGGGAAGATCCTCATTCAGTTCAGCCAGAAATCTTGCCGCGAGAGCTTTGCCGGACATGTCGTCGGCAAACAGTCTTTCAGTCATCGTCCGAATGGCAATGTCGGCGTCTCCCGAGATCTGCCAGATAGCGCGTGCCGCATAAACTCTGACTTGCCCCGACCGGTCTTCATTTTGAACGCGCTGCAATTCCGGTAGTGCGAGTTCGGCTTTGAAGGATCCGAGATTCGTCGCAGCAATCCATCGTGTCTGGGTACTTGGGTCGGAAAGCCCGTCGATTAGAAATGGAACAATTGCCTCGAAGCATTCCTCGTTGTTGACTGCAATGTTTGCCATAGCGAGTATGGCGTTTCTGCGGACATAACTAATCGGGCTATCGCAAAGTCGTTCGATTTCCGGCAGTGTCCGCTCAGTTGCTTCAGCCGGAATCTTGTGCAGTGCCATCAATGTGTAGACCTGCATTGCAGGATCAGCTTCGTCGAGCTTTTTGAGTAGCGCGTCAACCACCTCAGGATGTTCGGTGTTCTTCCCCAGAGCCTGAAGCAATGTGTGCATCCACGAAAACGGTGTATCTGGCGAGTTGATAAGTTCGCACAACGTCTGTCGCATTTCCGGCTCGGCAGCCATTGTTTGCAAGTAGCTTGCCTGCACATCCAGCTGGGACCATGGCATGTCCGTTGGCCGCGCGTCCAGGACTTCAGAAATTTTGTCCATCGGTGAATCGCCGGCCTGACGATCCGTGGATACTTCAACATCACCGTTTCCTGCAGAAACTGAAAAGCGAAATGTCTCCCGCATGGGCCAGATTGGAATCTGGTTTTCGTTCTCCGGTTCCTGCACCGGAATATCGAAATGAATCTCGTAGGTACCAGGTGGAAGTGGCGGTGAGACCCAGGTTCCGTCATTGAGTTCCGGAGTCGATACAGTTTGTGTGACTTGCGTGTAGTTGGTCTGTAGCTTGTTTACGTGAGCAAATGTTCCTTCTGGCATATCACAGTCAATAAGGACACGACGACGGCCGGAAAAATCAAACTCAAGAAATTGTTCTGCCCCTTCGGCAACAACAACCTGGCCAATGAGGAACTGCTTTCGGCGATCGTTGTTTAGAAATGCAAACAGGTTGTACGTTGCCGGAACCAGGTTGGCAAACTCGGCGGAATGGCCTGTAGCCTGACCGCGAACGTTATTTGCGCTCATTCCGGCCCAGTAGTGAGTTGTGGCCAGACTGAGTTCACAGTCCGCAGGGCACATTACCGGATCAATTTCAATTTTTAATGATGCCGGCTCAGGCCATCGAACGGTGACCGGTTGATCGGGATCTTCGAGGTTGACCGGCCATACAAGTCCCTCGCCACGACAGAAGACAAGCCTTTCGCGTTCATCGATCGCTTCAACAATAAAACGACCTCGGGCATCGGTGACGTCGAAATTTTCGATGTAGTTTCTCCCGCCGTATCCGATTCTGGTTGCGTAGGCAACAAAAGCTCCACCTATCGGCTCACCATTGTGATCAACAAGTGTGCCGCGAACGGTTGTTGTCGGCCCGCCTTCGGCTTTGATGCTGGTTTGAGGTGTAGACGAGGCGAGGTCCCACGAAACAAATCGCGAAATCAGTTCCGGGTCAAATGGAGTTCTCGCTTGCTTAAGATCCTGCGCATGCGCGACCAGTCCGTCGGTTACGAGACCTGAGAATGTAAGAGCAAAAACCAGCAGGAATCGGGTGCTACTACAAAAAGCCATACCTTTTCGAAACATCTGGTTAATCTCCAAGTGCCCGTGCGTACCCGGTTGCTGTCAAGTTGAGATGTCCGGCCAACGCTGACGGACCTACAACGCTGAAGGCCCTGCAACTCCGACGGACCTACATCGTAGACGTGCCTTTATCCCGGGAATGTTGCGAATTCCTCACGATTGATGGATTGCCGGCGAAAAAGTTCCTGATTGTCGCCTTGACCGGACGATTCGACCGTATGAATTCGTATCTACTATTAATGACGTGCTGCACTGCGACAACGTTACGATCAATGATGCAGATACTGCACTAATTCTCTATCTTATAGAGGTTCGTACTCGCGGTATTGGTCAGCCGGAACGAACGAACTTTCGATTGAAAAAAGCGAGCGAAAAACAGAATGCTAAAGCCGTCAGCACAACGTGAACGTGTCCTCGAACTTCTGGAACACGAGGGAGGCGTCACAGAGGAGTCTGTACGAAAAGTTCACAAAGCGACCGGAGTCCCCGAAGCTGATATCTGGGGCACCGGAATGTTCTATACCTTGATCAACAAGCCCGGACGGCGTGTACGGATTTGCGATGGGCTCTCCTGTCAGATGGCTGGCGCCGATCAACTGGCTGAAGAACTCGAAAGTAAAGGAAAGGCTTGTGAACGTGTCAGTTGCCTTGCCCAGTGCGACCGCGCACCTGCAACTCTGGACGAAGACCTTGAGTTGATCACCTATCACGGAAAAGAAACCGGAGTATCGCCAGATGATCCTGAACTGCCGATGAACCTGGCCGGACCCGAGGATCTGGAATACACAGCTCTGGCGCGAGCAAAAGAGATGGGCGTAGATGCGGTCATCGAGCAACTGGAAGCGTCAGGTCTTCAGGGACGTGGAGGCGCGGGCTTTCCCGCCCACTTTAAATGGAAAAGCGTAAACGCTCAGGAAGAGACTGAGCGCTACGTCATTTGCAATGCGGACGAAGGCGAACCGGGAACTTTCAAGGACCGGGAGATCATCCTTCGCCAGCCGCACAAGATGATCGAGGGCCTCGCCATTGCGGCGTGGGCAATCGGTGCAAAAGACATCTACATTTACATTCGTGGCGAGTTTACTAACGAGCGGCGGAATCTGGAAAAAGCCGTTGCTCACGCGCGGCAGATCATCGCTCCGATCAAAATCCACATTGCACTAGGTCATGGTGCCTACATTTGCGGCGAGGAAACCGCGCTGATCGAGGCCCTCGAGGGCAAACGCGGAATGCCGAGGTTGAAGCCGCCCTACCCTACTGAAAAAGGCTTTCGCAACAAGCCGACCTTGATGCAGAACGTGGAAACGATCTGCTGCGTACCGTCGATCATTCATCGTGGCGGTGAGTGGTTCAAAGAACAGGGCAGAACCGAGGCAGGTTCAAAACTGTATTGCGTGTCGGGGAACGTGAACCGGCCGGGCGTTTACGAACTGGCTCTGGGAGCGACATTGGACGAAGTGGTGGAAGCCGCAGGTGGCTATGAGGGCGAACCGCTTGCCTTCAGTCCCGGTGGAGCATCTTCCGGCTTTCTTCCAATGAAGTTCCGCGATTTGCCGCTGGACTTCAAAAGCCTGGCCGACGCGGGTTCCATGCTCGGTAGCGCGGGGCTGGTCGTAATCAATGACACTGTAAACATCGTTGACGCCGTAAAGTGGCAGCTCGTTTTCTTTGAACGCGAGAGTTGCGGCCAGTGTGCACCTTGCAGGATCGGAACCCGCTACCTGAGGCGGCAGGTTGACAAGTTTATTCAAATTAACGGTTCGCCCAACGGTTCGGCGCCTCTGGAACAT
>JBCCFB010000356.1:0-5370 GCA_039029995.1 Planctomycetota bacterium | reverse complement strand
GGTCCTCTTCGTTGACCATCAGGCTGAGGTTTTCTCTTGCGTCAATCGCTACCGCCCTTGCTCCATCAGAGTTCGCATGCTCACGGCTGATGAGTTGTCGCTCAACGAGGAATTGGCGATCGATGTTTTCGAGGTCGGCTACATCGATGAACGTAAGATCGTCCAGGCGGTCGTCACCCGACAGCTTTTCGCGGACCGTCGATTCGATGTTGGCCCGATCGATGTCGTTGCAACGCCGGATGAAAGGGTAATCAGCGAGGTTACGGGCAAGCCTGATTCGGCTGCTCATCACGATATCAGATTCCGGACCTGAGCCGCGCAGCCATTCACCACATCGTCCGGCGAGATCATCAATAATCACTCGACCACCTCCTGCTCGGCTTTGCGAATCGCATCGCGCAACTGCGAAGCATTTTCATAATCCTCGCGAACGATTGCTTCTTTCATTTCGCGCCGCATACGGATGATGTCAGTTCGATCAGAAGTATCAGTGGAACCGCGCAAAGGCTGTTTCCCTTTGTGGTGATTATCACCGTGCACGTTTACCAGCAGCGGCTCCAGTTCGTCACCGAAAAACGCATAGTCGTTCGGGCATCCCAGCCGGCCTTCCTGGCGAAACTCGTAGAACGACAGCCCGCAGACGGGACACTGCCGCGAATCAAGCTCTTTCAAATCCTCCGCCGTCTGCTCGAGTTTGAGCTGCTGCTCAAGAACGCCGGTCAGCGTCGGTGCTTTCGTTTCCTCTTCGGGCTGCAGATACACGCGGGCACAATCGGGGCACAGGTGTAAAGCCAACAGTTCATCACCGGTTAAGTCCGTGATATGAAACGTGGCAGCCTTCTCACATTTTTGACATTTCATCGCTATTGCCTTCTCGCGGACATCCTTGACGCTTTGACGTCGCCGCCGAGATTATTTCGGGTCGTTGCAGTCCGGAATGGGCTGCCGACGAATTTTATCCCGACCCCGGACCCGGTACAAGATTATTCAACTTGTGTGGTGGCACGGCCGAACTTGCGGCTGAAGAACTCTACTCTTTCGCCTGAATAATAAACGAATTGCGGACGACACTTCGTCTGTCCGGTATTCCACACCAACATTGACATTGACACATACCACTTTCGCACCCCGTGCTATGGAACGCCGCTCTGCGTTACGATAATCCATTCAAGACGCGCGAGCTGATTCGCAAGTTGAAGTTTCCGTACCAAGAACATTTCATGAACTACCTACCCGATATCGAAGAATTCACTCGACTCGCAAAGAGCCACGACGCGGTTCCTGTATATCGAGTCCTGCTTTGCGACGGGTTGACACCGGTATCAGCTTTTCAACGCATCGACTCCGGTCAGACAGCATGCCTCTTTGAAAGCGTGGTAGGTGGTGAACATGTGGGCCGATACAGCTTTCTCGCCGTGAATCCCGGACATGGAATCGCTGCGCATGGAAATACGGTAACCGTGGAAAAGGGCAATGAGTCAGGCTCATTTGAATCGCCAAATCCACTCGATGAAATCCGCAAACAACTTCATGGAGTCAAAGTTGCACAGCTGGAGGACATGCCACCGTTCACCGGTGGAGCTGTCGGCTACGCCGGTTACGACGTAGTTCGCTACGTAGAACATCTGCCCGATGCACCGACCGACGACAGAGACCTGCCGGACATGTCGTTCGCCTTCTACGACACCATGCTGGTGTTTGACAACATCAACAAAACTCTGACGGTTGTTGCCCTCGCCTGGATGGATCGCTTTGACGCATCCGGCGACGCCTACGAAGATGCCTGCCGTAGAATCGACGAAGTCGTTGCTCAACTCAATCAACCCGGAGTCGTTGCCGAGTGTCGAGACGTCCTTAAGCCCGATCAGGACACCGCTGTTTTCCAATCGAACTTTACCCGCGACGAATTCGAAACTGCAGTTGATAAGTGCAAAGAGTACATTCGAGCCGGGGACATCTTTCAGGTTGTAATCAGCCAACGTCTACAGCTGGAAATCGAATGCGATCCGTTTGAAATCTACCGGTCTTTGCGCGTTCTCAACCCCAGCCCGTTTATGTTTTTTCTACGTACTCCGCAGTGCACGCTGGTCGGTAGCTCGCCCGAGATCATGTGCCGGGTTGTGGATAATGAAATGACCGTCCGGCCTCTCGCAGGAACCCGCAAAAGAGGCGGAAATCATGAGGAAGACAGAGCCCTTGAAGAGGAACTGCTTGCCGACGAGAAAGAGCGGGCAGAGCACGTGATGCTGGTGGATCTCGGTCGAAACGATGTCGGCAGAGTCGCAAAGTTCGGTTCAATCGCTTTGCCCGACCTGATGGTTGTCGAACGATACAGCCATGTGATGCACATCTCGTCAACTGTCACCGGCCAGTTGCGTGACGATGTTGATTCGTTTGACGCATTGATGGCCAGTCTGCCCGCAGGAACCGTAAGCGGAGCTCCGAAAGTCCGGGCAATGGAGATCATTGACGAACTTGAGAAACATCGCAGAGGACCGTACGCGGGGGCCGTCGGATACATCGACTACTCGGACAACATGGACACCTGTATCGCGCTCAGGACGATCGTGATAAAGGATGGCACCGCTTATCTGCAGGCAGGCGCAGGCATCGTGGCCGACAGCGATCCGACCAGCGAATACGAGGAGACGCTCAACAAGGCGCGTGGCCTCCTCCATGCAATCCAGATGACGCACGCTCGGCTGGGAAGCGTAACCTGAACTAATTGAAAACGTTTCAACATGAAAATGTTTCATTCCGGCCAGTGGCAGACTGGCAGTGCAGAAATCGAAGTCACTAATCCATTTGACGGGTCAGTCATCGACACCGTCCCCGACGGATCTACCGACGATATCACCGCAGCAATAGACGGCCTTGTTGACGGAGCCGGCGTCATGCGGCGGATGGCAGCATGGAAACGCTCGGACATCCTTTCCAGGTGTGCGGCTCTCCTGCGTGATAATGAATCGCGACTTGCCGAACTGATTTCCTCCGAGGAAGGCAAAGCCATCAGAGAGTCGCGTGCGGAAGTACGGCGGTCAGCGTCGACGATGCAGCTCTCGGCGGAAGAAGCAAAACGGCTGACCGGGGAAGTCGTCCCGCTGGACGCAACACCCGGCGGGGAGAACAAACTCGGATTCACGCTTCGGGTTCCTTGCGGCATTGTTGCTGCGATTACACCGTTCAATTTTCCCCTCAATCTGGTTTGCCACAAAGTCGGTCCGGCACTCGCGGCAGGGAATTCGATTCTTGTGAAGCCGGCAACAGACACTCCGCTGTCTGCCCTTGCTCTGGTGGAGCTGCTACTGGAAGCGGGCCTGCCAGCGGAAACGATCGCTTGCGTAACAGGAAGTGGATCGAGACTCGGCGCGGCAATCTGTCGCGATGAGCGTATTCGCAAAATCAGCTTCACCGGCAGCGCGGATGTCGGCAGGCAGATATGTGAAATGGCAGGCCTGAAACGAGTCACGATGGAACTCGGTTCCAACAGTCCGCTCGTCGTCCTGCCGGACGCGGATCTCGAGAAAGTAGCCGCCGCAACCTGTTCAGCCGGGTTTACCAATGCAGGGCAGGTATGCATCTCAGCTCAACGACTGATCGTGGCCGGACAAGTTCATGACGAGCTTGCTGAAAAACTTGCCCCGATGATCGAACGGATTCCAACAGGCAATCAACTCGAAAAAACAACTCACGTCGGACCGATGGTTCGGGAATCTGATGCCGAACGAGTCGGTCACTGGATCGACGAAGCTGTCTCAGCCGGAGCAAACGTGATATCCGGAGGTGAGCGAAGCGGCGCGATCTACCATCCGACGCTCATCACAGGCGCTTCGCCGGACATGAGAATCGTCAAAGACGAGCTCTTCGGTCCTGCAGTAGCCATGATCCGCGCCGATGATGTAGAGCATTCGATCAAGCTGGCTGCGGACACCCGGTTCGGTCTCAGTGCTGCCGTCTACACGAACGACGTTACGGCCGCTATGAAGTTCGCCAACGGAATTGACAGTGGCAACATTCATATCAATGGCGGACCACAATGGCGCGCTGACGGAATGCCGTACGGAGGCCTCAAAGAAAGCGGCATCGGAAAGGAAGGACCGAAGTATGCGGTTCAGGAGATGACCGAGACAAAAATGGTCGTCTTTCACGGACTCGGTTAGGATCCACGGCGGGCTATCTGTCGCGACAGGCTGGTATTCTGCTCGTCGGATCCACTGCTGGCTGGCATCTCTGCTCGTCAAAGGCGTCCCGGTAGAGAAACGTCACACCCCGAGCGCCGGAAACAACAGCGCGGGAGATGGAAATCAGAGCCGCAGAACGGGAGGTGCAATTGCAGATGGTTAGCGCAGCGGCCCCGCGCCCCTCAGGAACCAGAAAATCCTGTTCCAGAATCTCCGCCAGGCGCGTTGTTCCTCAATTTTGTTTGCGGTCCCGACCACCTTGCGAACCATCGCATCTTCGTTGTAGTGGCCGCAACCTACGCAATAGTTGGTTTCCGGTGGCAGCTTACCCTGGCAGCGAGCACATTTTGACATCGGTACACTCCGTAAGCGGTAACTACTTTTGTCCAATTTAGCAAACGGCAGAACCGGTTTCCAACGAATCGGATGCATGGAATCGACGCCCGAATGCCAGATGCAAGCGAGACTTTCCCGTGATTCCCGCCGCAATTACAATTGGTCTTTTGAACGCTCCATGGAACGAAACCTGTGAAAATCCTTCTCGACGAAAAGCAACTCAACGAAGGCGTTGAGGAACTTGCCGCCAAAATCAACGAAGCCTACGGGTCCAGGCCTCTGACAATCATCGGCGTCCTGACAGGCAGCATTGTTCTGCTGGCCGATGTGATTCGAAAACTGCAAATGCCGCTCCGCGTCGGAGTTGTCCAGACAAGCAGCTACCAGGGTACTGAACGTGGCGCACTTACCATCAATGCGGAGATGATGCTGGACATTACAGGACGCGACGTTCTGTTGATTGACGACATTTTTGATACCGGCCATACGTTGACCGAGGTCGTTGAATTGATGAATGATCTCGGCCCTAATTCACTTCGATCGGGAGTCCTGTTGCTCAAGACCGGAAAACAGGAAGTTGACTGGAAACCTGACTTTGTTGCCTTCGACATTCCTGATGAGTTCGTTGTAGGCTACGGGCTGGACTACAACGACGAGTATCGCAATCTCCCTTACCTCGCCTGTCTCGAACCGGCCGACATTTCTGCGGCAACAGGCTAACAGTCACCGGATTGAATTGATGCATCGCCGACGACTGGCAATCGTAACTCGAAGATTCTGGCCGATGAGCGGTCCGGTCGAACTCGCTGTTGCCGATCTGACCACGGCGCTCAGGCGTCAGGGACACGAAGTC
>JBCCFB010000355.1:0-5434 GCA_039029995.1 Planctomycetota bacterium | reverse complement strand
CGGCCGTTGTCCACCTGAATCGCTTCTCGTGGTCAATCGCTAAAACAACACGCAATCAGTTTAGGGCTCACTGATTTCAATGTCACCGTCAAGCGGCGAAAAGTCCAGGAAGTTATCGCCGGTGACAAACTCGTCTGCATCCTCGTCACCACGAAGCCCGTCAAGATCTTCGTCGCCCTGGAGCAGATCAGAGCCGCTGCCGCCCGAAAGGAAGTCGCGATCCAGGCCTCCGCAAAGATGGTCGTCACCCTGGAATCCACGAAGCCGATCGGATCCGGATTCACCAAACAGCTGGTCGTGCCCGTATCCACCATTGATGAAATCGTCTCCGTCACCGCCGTAGATTTCGTCCAGTCCATTCTGGCCGAACAGCATGTCGTTTCCGAGATTACCGAAAATCATATCATTGCCGTTTCCACCGAAGACGCTGTCATCGCCGTCTCCGCCATCCAGCCGGTCATGGCCATCGTTACCTGAGATCAGGTCGTCACCGGCACCGCCGAATGCCTCATCATCACCGGAGCCGGCAATCAGCACATCGTTTCCTTCGTCACCGTGCAGCGAGTCATTGTCGTCGCGACCCTGAAGCGTATCATCGCCGACTCCACCAGTCAGCAAGTCTTCGCCTGCTCCGCCGACGATAAGGTCGTTGCCGAATTCGCCGCTGATGTTGTCGTCACCGGTTCCACCAAACAGCGAATCCCAGCCACCACCACCCTTGATCAGGTCATTTCCGTCTCCGCCGAAAATCGTGTCATTGCCGGTATCGGACTGCCCGCCGTCGATTGAGTCATTTCCGTCGTGGCCGAGAATGAAATCGTCATCGTCTCCCCCGTCAATCTCATCATCGCCGTCACCGCCAAGGATGCGATCCTCACCCGATTCTCCGTGCAACGTGTCGTCACCCGCGTTGCCATAGATCGTATCATCGCCCTCATCACCGCGAACAAAATCGTCACCTTCACCGGCGATGATTATGTCGTTACCACTCTGGCCGAACAAATTGTCATTTTCTGTCCCACCGTTCAAGCGATCATCACCTGCGCCGCCTTGAAGATGGTCCAGTCCGCCGTCACCGAACAGAATATCGTCGCCAGCTCCACCAAACAGAGTGTCATTGCCGTCACCGCCAAGCAACGTGTCATTGCCTGACAGGCCGAAAGTTCCGTTCAAGACATCAGCACCGGCACCGCCCGAAAGCAGATCGTCACCTGTCGCGCCGATTAGCGTGTCCTCACCATCCTCGCCAAACAAACGGTTTTGCTCGGCAATCGTACTGTTAGCCTGACCGGCGTTCAGAAAGTCGTCGCCAGCGCCGCCCCGAAGCGTGTCATTGCCTTCTTCGCCGGAGATGGAGTCGCTACCAGCGCCGCCATTTACAAAATCATCACCTTCACCGGCCAGAATGCGATCATCGCCGTCGTTGCCGAATATGGTGTCGTTGTTGTCACTTCCGAACACTACGTCGTCGCCTGCACCGCCAACGATCATGGCTTCGCCACTAAGCGGCGCGGCGGTGATGAAATCGTTGCCTTCATTGCCGTAGAGTTCATCGTTCAGGTTGGTGGTGCTCGAAAGCGACGCACCGTCGATCACGTCATTCCCTTCATTGCCGAATATCGTGTCGGCTCCGTCACCGCCAAAAAGAAAATCGTTTCCGGCCATTCCCTGCAAAATCGAATCCACAGCCGTCTCGTTCGAGAAGAGGTCGTCCGCTGACGAGCCGGTGAATTCCAGCGATGTCACGTCACTGAGCGTGAACTGCGTCGTCAAGTCGGGATCTACATCACCTGACCGTATCGACGAGAAGCTTTCAGGTACATATTCGTGAACGAAAAGCCGGTCGCCGGCAGTATCCGCTTCAATGGTTATCGCTGTGGCAGAACCGGGGTCGGCCTCAATCGAAAGAACGCCCGTCAATCCGTCCAGTGAAAGGGTGGCCGGCACCAGAGAAGTCAATACAAAACGTGGCTCAAGCGATTGGTAGGAATGACGCGGGGAGGATGCAAAGCGCGATTTCATGGCGAGGCCTCAGTTGATTCAATCACGAATATGAACGGAGGATTTTTAACAAGCATCCGTGAATTCACGAATGCCAATGCCGTGAAAACGTTTGTCGCCCGAGCACATCACGTTCTTTGCCGCAATTCAACAACTGGGAACGGATGACCGTGCTAGCTTAAATCACCGCCATTTCCTGCTACGACAACCATAAGTCGAACACTTACCGATGTACTCCCAGCAATCACGATGGTGCCTTGTATCGCATGCGACACATTCCACACCATCAGCACTCACATGATCGCCGCATACCATGCAGGTACTGACCTCTTTTTCGACTAGCGACACATCAGCAACAAAATTTGAAGAATTAGACCACGCCATCCACATGTTGCGATGGATAACTGCGAAATGGCGGGCAATGGAAACAATCTGGCTGTTCTTCAGAATCTGGTTTGCCAATCCGCCGCATTCGATCTGGCCATTGACGATGTTGATATTGATTCGGCCGTGAATGTATTTGCGATGCCTGCCGATGCTTTTTCTGACTTTCCGTGTTAGCAACATTCTCACTGCATCAACTGACTGCCCCTGAATAACGAAGTCGCGATCGAAACGTTCATCGCCGACCTCTATGTCATCCATCTTCAAAAACTTCCTTCCTCTGCCCTGCGGAAAGATCCGCAGGCGCATGGCAGCGTCCGGCCAATCAGTTTGAATGCGAATCGAATGAAGGCCATGCTGGCTGACAAGGAAGGCACGATATTGAAATTCATCCTGCCTGAACCGGATGACCGGATCGGTGAATTCCGGGATGACTTCGCCGTTTAGTTTGCGGGCGATCTTGTAAGGATCAATTTTCCGGTGTGATCTGTCCTTTGTGCGTCGTTTGTTGCGCCGACGGCTGACTTCGCGTGTATGTGAATCCCAATGCCTACGGCGTCTTGAAGCTTGATAGTTTTCTTTTGACCGCCACGGAAACCGTTTCGACCAATCCATCGGCTCCCATACCTTCTCCTTGAACCACTTCGCTCCTTTGCAAGAGAACCAGATGGCCCTGATGAACATAAAGAGAATGAAAAAGATGGCCGGTGATTTCACAAACTGGTTCCGTCAAAACGAGAGTCCATAGGCCAGTCGCGTTGGGGTGATTTACGCGCGTTTCCATGCCGTCGGGTTCGGGCAGTCACCGTCCAGTGTCCGGTGTACGACACAGTATCGTTTAGAAAGCTCCACGAGTTTGTCGAGTTTGTCGTCCTCCGCACTGGAGTCGATTACAAATTCCAGCTTGACTTCAGTCAGGCCGACCGGCGCCTCGCGATCAACGGCCAGGGTGCCACGAAAGTCAATTGCTCCAATCGCAGTTATTTCAGCCGAATTGATCTCCAGCTTCATTGCATGAGCTACCGCGGCCATGGTGGTTCCGGCACAGCCGACCAGACCTGCCAACATGATCTCCACAGCACAGACGAATGTGCCGTCTCCGCCGGCGGACGGATGCAGCCCCATTGGATTGAGGTTCTCCGGATGCGTGATATCACAAGCCAGATTTCCAAAATCTACGCGACCCGTTGATATTAACGTCTGTAAAGCCGAGTCCCCGTTGTCCTTGTAACCTTCTTTGAGCGTTGCTTGAGCCTGTTTAAGTGAGTCTGCTTTCATCGTTCTATTTCAGTTTTGTCCGTATTTGAATTGAGTCTGAATTTCCTTTTTCCGGATCCCTGCAACGACGCTTGCAGCATCGACTGCAAGCATCATAGAATTTTTTGCTGATTCTGGAGGATTGACTAAAGACTGGTGTTGGTCGTGAACATTGCGGTGGATTAGACTTCGCCGCTGTGTCATGGAGGACACAGATTCATCGTAAACGTACCGCAGAAAAAACATTGCTACATGGGTTCCACGGATGGAATCAAGTGGCTGATCCAGCTGGCAGGTACTCTCGACACTGACCCGCACACCTCTGGTTGTCACCCCGCATTGGACAACCGGAAGCCTGCGGACCTTTAGCGAAAGACATTCCGGAGCCGGGTATTGTACCTGTTGCCCAACCGGAGAGAACCTTGCGGTAGTGAACCCCGTAAGACGTTCGAATGTCTTCTACCTCCAGGGACTTTGGGTTTGTCCGTACGTCCGGAGCGCAGTTCAGTGGTTACCAGTCACGATATTGATGTGAAGCGTCGAATCAAGGACGCATGCAACATCGTCGACTACATCGGGCGCGAATTTCAGCTTCGCCGCCAGGGGGCCACGTATGTCTGTCACTGCCCGTTTCACGATGACAAACGACCCTCTCTGCAAATCAACCCCGTCCGTCAAAGCTGGGCCTGCTGGGTCTGCAATCTCCGTGGAGATATCTTCTCGTGGGTCATGCGACGTGAAAACGTCGGCTTTCGTGAAGCTCTTGAGCAACTCGCCGAGTTTACCGGCGTAGAGCTGACTCAGGCCCCCAGACGCTACGAAAAACAATCCGCAGAAGACAAGCAGTGGCTCTACAAGGCGGCTCGCTGGGCCGAGGAAGAGTTTCACAAAATGCTGCTCGACAGTGAAGCAGCAACTCAAGCACGCGACTATCTGAACGATCGCGGAATCAGCCAGCAGAGCGTTGAAGACTTCCAGCTCGGCTTCTCGCCTGCTTCCTTCACATGGCTCGTTGACCGCGCGGCGAACTCGCCGTTTTCTGCCAAAGTCCTCGAAGCGATCGGGCTTATCGCCACCAGCCAGCGCGGATCATGGTATGACCGCTTTCGCGGCCGTTTGATCTTTCCCATCCGCGATACCAGCCAGCGCACAATCGCTTTCGGCGGCCGTGTCGTTCCCGGACTCTTTCCTCCGGATCAGGAACCGCCGGGGAAATACATCAACTCTCCGGAAACGCGTTTGTTTTCTAAAAGCGAAACACTGTACGCACTGAACCTGGTCAGAGACGTCATAGCAAGAGATAAAGTTCGCCGATTGACCGTCGTCGAAGGCTACACCGACGTCATAGGCGCGTGGCAGACAGGAATGAAGAACGCGGTTGCCTGCCTCGGTACCGCACTTAATGAAAGACACCTGCGGGTGATCCGCAGATTCGCTGATCAGATTACCCTCGTTCTTGATGGTGATGACGCAGGTCAGCGACGAGCCAACGAAATTCTCGACCTGTTCGTTTCCAACGATGTTGACCTGAGAATTCTTACACTTCCTGAAGGCCTGGATCCGTTCGACTACGTAATGGAAAACGGAAGTGAACCATTTCAAAACATGATCGATTCAGCGCCGGACGCGATTGAACACAGGATTCGCAGCGAAACTGCAGGTGTGGACGTTCTCAACGACACACACAATGCGAATCAGGCGCTTGAAAGAATTCTGCAGACGATCGCACGGGCACCAGCATCTCTGGTTTCAGGTTCTGCGGCCAAGCGGATCCGGCAGGATCAGATTCTCT
>JBCCFB010000354.1:0-5454 GCA_039029995.1 Planctomycetota bacterium | reverse complement strand
GCAACAAGCGCTTCGACACCGGCATGAACTGCATCCCTGACATCATCAGCAGTCTTAAGATCAATGACAAATGCGGACATGAAGTGCGACAGTCCCTTTCAAATTGCTCCGGTTAAGGAGGCGGCCCCGTTTTGAGCCAGACAAGGTTATGGAATTGCCGCAGGCCAAACTTTCGCCGCTTGGCAGCGCTCGGTTAACATGAAAGATATATAGGAAAGTTATATCTGTGCACGCGCGAAAGGGTCAAGTAGCTCTCATGCCCTACGATTCTGAATACACGACCGTCAGAACGATTGGTTGAAAATGCAATCAAAGCAGCTCAACCACTGCGTTATCCAGCCAGTGGCCGACGATCGTCCGGCTCTACGGATTTCGCGACTAATCGGTTCAATTTTCGCGTTGCAACTGCTTGTCGCAACCTGCGGGTGCTTCAGCGATCCCGCACCTACTTCAGAAAGCGTTGTCGTCTGGGGCAAGCGGGGACTCGACGAAGGCAGATTCCAGAAGCCGCGGGCGATCGCGATTGACAGTCTGGACAATGTGTACGTCGTCGATATGACAGCTCGAATTCAAGTATTCGATCCTGAAGGAAACTACCTTCGCAGCTGGCGCACCCCGGAATTCAAGAACGGGAAACCGTGCGGACTTTCTTTCAGCAAAGACGGCCTCCTGATGGTGGCTGACACACACTACTACCGGCTTCTTTTCTACACGCCTCAAGGCGAACTGGTCGAAGAAAAGACGATTGGCGGAACAAGTGGTCGTGGGCCCGGCGAATTCGGCTTTGTTACCGACTCAGCGCAGGACAGTTCCGGAAACTATTACGTTTCAGACTATGGTGACTATGACCGGATTCAAAAATTCGACTCCGACGGCAACTACCTCTTCGAGTGGGGTGGCCACGGAACTGAAGAGATGGAATTCCTGCGCCCGCAGGGAATCGCAGTCGACGATGACGATCTGCTCTGGGTTGCTGATGCGTGCAATCACCGGATTTCGATTTTTGACGCCCGTGGAGACGACGTTACGCTGGTCGATACGTGGGGCGAAATGGGAACCGAAGTAGGCAAACTTCGCTACCCCTACGATATCTGGCTCGCAGATGATGGAACCGTGTTCGTGGCTGAATTCGGGAACAATCGCGTTCAAAGGTTCACTCGTGAGGGTGAATCGCTGGGTGCCTGGGGTGGCCCGGGACGCCAACCGGGCCAGCTGCATCAACCGTGGGGACTCGGATTAAACAGCCGGGGTGTGATTCATGTCCTCGATTCCTACAATCATCGGCTTCAAACTTTTAACTGGGATGATCAGCCACTGGTTGCTCCCGGCAATCGCATGCCCGGACAGCCTCCAACTGACGAAGAGCTGATGGATTCCCCTGAAGGTGACGCGGCTACCGCACGGGATGCGCAAAGTACCGCAGACCAACTAACCGAAACCGGAGACGGAGAGAGATCAAATGGGCGATGACCAGAGGAATTGGATTGGTTTCGATCTTGGCGGCACCAAAATGCTCTGTGTGGTCTTCGATAACGAATTCAAAAAACTCGGCAAGTCCCGCAAGAAGACCAAAGGCAATGAGGGCATGGAGTCCGGCCTTAAGCGAATCAACAACGTAATCGCAGAAGCGATTGAAGACGCAGGGATCTCCCGCGATTCGATCGGTGGCCTCGGAATTGGCTGCCCCGGTCCACTTGATTTCAAAAAGAAGGTGATTCACGAAGCTCCCAACCTGGGATGGAAGGACGTTCCTGTCGGCAAGTCGATCGAGGATGAATTCGGCTTTCCAGTGACCGTTGCCAACGATGTGGACTCAGGAGTTTTCGGCGAATACAAATTCGGAGCCGGACGCGGTGCAAGGTGCGTATTCGGCATTTTCCCGGGCACAGGAATCGGTGGCGGCTGTGTCTATCAGGACCACGTATTCCGTGGAGCCAACGCTTCCTGTATGGAAATCGGCCACATTCCGATCATGGCTGACGGGCCGCTCGACGGAGCAGGAAATCGAGGTTCGCTTGAGTCGCTGGCATCCCGCCTGGCGATCGCGGGCGGCGCAGTTCAGGCAGCCTACCGCGGAGGTGCACCCTGGTTGCTTGAAAACGCGGGAACAGATCTGGCAAACGTGCGCAGCTCTGCACTTGCTAACTCTGTCAAAAACGGTGACCAGGCGGTGGAGGAAATTATCAACGCGGCATGTCAGCACATGGCTCTGGGAGTCGTTACAGCCGTCCACCTGCTGGCCCCTGACAAGATCGTTTTCGGTGGTGGCTTGATTGAAGCGATGGGTGATGTGCTTCTTCCACGCATACAAAAACATGCCCGCAAAAGAATTCTGCCATCAATGCGTGACGTCTACGAAATCGTAGAAGCCGAACTTGGTGATGACGCAGGAGTCATGGGGGCCGCAGCTCTGGCGAAACAAGCGGTGAACGAAGGCGCAGATTAATGCTCTCAGAATCTTCCTATCCACCGATCGACCGACCTCCCCATCGACGTCCCTATGCAGTCGCTGTGATTGATGTCGGGACGACCTCCCTGCGTATGGAGATCGCTGAGATTCATCCCGACGGGCGAATCCGGAAACTCGCTTCCTATTCACAGGCCGTCAGCCTCGGTAAAGACGCCTTCTCAAAACGTCGCATCGAAAAGAGAACGATAGAAGATTGCGTTCACGTACTGCAGACCTATCGCGCGCAGTTGAACGAACTCGGCATCGACAACCCGGATCGAATACGGGTCATTGCGACCAATGCCGTCGCAGAATCAACAAACCGCCTCGCGATGCTCGACCGGATCTTTGTTGCAACCGGATTTGAGATTGAGCTCATAGATGACGCCGAGCTTCATCGTGTGACTTACCTCGGTGTCCTGCCTGCGATCACCGAAAACGAAAAACGATTCAAAAACTACACCGTCGTCTGCGAAGTCAGTGGCGGAGCAACTGAGTTCCTGCTCCTTGATGGTAGTGATGTTGTCACCGCTCATTCGTTCCGGCAAGGCTCACTTCGCTTAAAGCAGATGGTCGAGTCCGTTGATGCTCCACGCGCTCAGTATCGAGTTCTGCTTGAATCGAGAATCAGGAAACTCTGCCGGGAGATCAGCCGCGAGACCGACGGAGTGCTGGGTGATGACAAAGTCACCTCCTACATTGCAATGGGAGGCGACATCCGGTTTGCAGCCACGCAGGTAAAACACAAACGAATTGACGACCGGTTGATCAAACTCAGTGTTGCCGATGTCGAGCTGTTTCTGGACGAAATCCTGCAACTATCCGAAGGACAGATCGCAAACAAGTTTCACATCAGTCTGCCGGACGCCGCTTCGCTGGCCCCCGCCCTGCTCTGCCATACCATGATCGCAAAGCAAACCGGTGCGAGCAGCTTCTTCGTCGCGGAGTCCAACGTTCGCGACGGCTTGATTACTGAAATGGCCCAGGGACGCCGCTGGTCTTCATCCATCCAGAAACAGATTCTGCGCAGCGCAAGCAACCTCGGGCGCAAGTTTCATTACCGCGAGAACTACGCAAAACGCGTTGCCGAAATCTCGGTACAGCTTTTCGACGGCCTGCATCTTCTACACCAGCTGGGAGAACGCTTCCGTGGAATACTCGAAATTGCGGCGACGCTGCATGAGGTCGGCGTGAGCATCGCCACGCGATCGTATCACAAGCATACGATGTACCTCATCCGGCACTCGGAACTGTTCGGCATCGGTTCGCATGACCTCGAACTTGTCGCGCTGGTTGCAAGGTATCACCGTCGAGCTACCCCGCAGCCGAGCCACGACGGATACTCGAGATTGTCCCGAAAAGATCGAGTCGCCGTTTCCAAACTCGCCGCAATTCTTCGTGTCGCCAAAGCGCTTAACCAGTCTGCCGAACTGAACGTTGATGAAGTTAATTGCCGGGTGCATGGCGACCGGGTGATTATCGATTGCGCGGGCTTATCGGATGTGTCGGTTGAGCGGGCAGAGTTGAAGCAAAACGGCAGGTTTTTTGAGGATATTTACGGAAAACGTATCCAACTGTCCGTTGACCAGGCTTCCACCCCGCTACAGTAATGATTGAGGTGAGTCCTTCAGGCGTCACCGCTCATTCCACTCCTGTTTTTTCCGATCCATCTTGAAGTACTCACGCTACATCAATCGCGAACTCAGCTGGCTGGACTTCAACGAACGCGTTCTCGAAGAAGCCGACTGCAAAACAAATCCGCTTCTTGAACGTCTGAAATTCCTGGCGATCACGGCGTCAAATCTGGATGAGTTTTTCATGGTCCGCGTCGGCGGGCTTGCCCTGAATACCGAAACACAATCTGCACTCACCGGTATCGCAGGTCTTGATGCTGGCGAACAGTTAAAAGCCATTCGCAAGAAGGTTCTTGCATTTAACGAAATGCAGGACAACTGCTTCCATGAACTGGAAGAACTGCTGGCCAACGAAAGAATCTGCCGCGTAAGTTCAGCTGAAGACCTGACTGAAGATCAGCAGAAATATCTGCGTGATTTTTTTGTCGATGAAGTCATGTCAACGGTTGCCCCGGTCGCAGTTGACCAGACCGGACGCCTGCCCCTTCTTACCGGGGCCAGGCTATGCGTTTGCGTCCGCATGAAAGCTCACCCCGAGACACAGCTGATGTCGCGCAAAGAACGTGCGGCAAAAAAATCGGAACTGGACGCCTCAGACGATCCGGTAAATGACCGCTTTATTGTGATCCCGCTGGGTAAGTCAATAAAACGGATCGTCAGCGTTCCGTTTTCCGAAGGGTTCGTCTACATCCTGCTCGAGGATCTGATCCGGATGTTCGTCAGTGAACTTCTGGTCGGCCAGGAGATTGTCGAAACCAGCACCTTCCGATTGACGAGAAATGCCGACATCAGCCTCAACGAAGACGACCTGAGTGATCTTCTCGCGGGCATGGAACAACTGCTCACCCATCGCAAAACCACCGGCTGTATCAGGCTGGAAATTGTCGATAGTGCCAGCCTGCGCATGAGGCGATACCTTCAGGATGTCGCCGATGTCGAGGAGGAATTTGTCTACACCACCAGCGGCGCTATCGATTACAACGCGTTCGCGGCCGTCGCAGGAATCCCGGGGTTTAAGAATCTCAAGGACGCCCCGTGGCCGCCTCAACAAGCGCCGGAATTTCAGAATAGAAACCCGTTCGATGTAATCGCCGAAGGTGATCGGGTTCTGAATCATCCCTACCAGTCGTACGACCCGGTAATCGACTTTATCCGTGCAGCAGCGGTTGATCCGAATGTAATTGCGATCAAGCAGACGCTTTACCGGACCGCGCGAGACAGCAAAGTTGCCGAAGCGCTGATTACGGCAGCTGAAAACGGTAAGAATGTGACTTGCATCGTCGAACTCAAAGCACGCTTTGACGAAGCGAGAAACATCGAATCCGCGCGGCGGCTGGAAAATGCCGGCGTTGATGTGATTTACGGGGTTCG
>JBCCFB010000353.1:0-5525 GCA_039029995.1 Planctomycetota bacterium | reverse complement strand
GCGCTCCCGGCATACAGAAAGAGCTACCCAAATGTATGACCCTCCAACAGCATATCGAGGAAACCCAACAACATCCCAGACCAAAGCAGGGGCACCAATGGGAAATAGCTGATGTGCAGCCTGATCAGCATCTTTCGGCTTCCCCAATACTCTGCAATAAGGGCATACATTAGGGACCTCCAGAAGGGAAAAACACAGATAGAGGCGTAGCCAATAAACGATACCCAAAAATGCCAACAACCCGTGCACCAAAAGTGAAGGGTGCACCGTCAACAAAAGAACAAGGCCGTCGACAATCAAGTACGGCAGCAGTATCTGAGGACCAACGCCAGTGTCATCATGCCGGGCGTACTGTTACCGCACTTCCGGGCGGCTGCACTGGTTACGGCATCAGCTGTTTCGAGACTGGACGCGTGGATTGACTACAACGGTGACGGAGTATTTTCAGCAGCTGAACAGATCGCTGATGACCTCGAACTGGCGGTTGGACAGACGCGTCTTGAATGGGTCGTTCCGCTAAGCGCTGCCGCAAATGTGCTGACGACAGCCAGGTTCCGATTAAGCACCCAGGGCAACCTCGATCCGACGGGGGTCGCAGGCAACGGCGAAGTGGAAGACTACAGCGTCATGGTCAGTCGTCCTGCACCTGGCGACATCGGCATCTATCCGGATCCGCTTGATCCGGGAGGAACCGACCAGATTCTGGTGATGGCCGGAACCACCGGAAACGACGAATTTGTCGTCGATCCAGCTGTGGGCGGACTGCTCCGGATCCGTATCAACGCCAACACCTATCGACCGGCGGTGCCATCAGCCGATATCGACCGGTTCGGGGCATTCGGTTTGCAGGGCAATGACATTATCGATCTCGATGGAAGCTTCAGTCAGGCGTCTGAACTGTACGGCGACCAGGGCGGGGACACCATCACCGGAACCGGCGGCGAAGATTTTATCCAGGGCAATACCGGCAATGACAACATCTTCGGCAACGGTGGCGATGATCTGCTGTTCGGAAACAGCGGCAACGACAAAGTCGTCGGTAACGATGGAGACGATGTAATCTCCGGTGGCTCGGGAGATGACCGCCTGTTCGGACATCGTGGCGATGACGTCATCCTCGGCGGTAGCGGTGCAGACCAGATCTGGGGCCAGTCCGGTGGAGACCTGCTGGTTGGCAACACATCCATATTCGACAACGACTACATGGCCCTTGAGCGGATCCTCGACGAATGGGCCTCTGCAAACAGCTACGCGATGAGGATGAGCAACATCAACAATGGCACCGGCGCATTCCTCAACGGAACAGGCGTCATGCTGATGACGGGCGTTACGGTCATGGACGACGGTGAGCGTGACCGTTACTACGGTGGTACTGATCGTGATGGATTTATTTCACTGCTGGGAGCTGACACGATCAGTGACCTGGCTGCAGATGAACTGGTCCTGTAGTCCGGCGACGACCGACGGAGGCACTGTGTTAAACGCGCATAAATGAGGCAACTGTCCGAACGGATTTTTTCGGGAAGACTGAATTCAAGCAGACTTCGTCGCCACATTTTCGATTGAGAGGCTTGCCGATTTCGGCAAGCCTCCTTTCTATTTGACGCGAGTCTATTTTGTCGCAAGCAAGGTCTGGCGCATCTGACCTTTGGGTTTGCTGACCTTCTATGCGCAACCGGATCTAACATGGCCGGATCTAACATGGCCGGATCTAACATGGCCGGATTCAACGTGATAGCTCAACGGTTGGAATCGCATCTGTCGTTGTGCCGGTAAACCGCGACGCCGGCTCTTGGAACTGCTCAATAATTCTCGACGAACCACGTGTTGCCAACACGAGGTTTAGACGAGTCTACTATGAGTCATGCCCAACCCTCACAGTGTCCCGACAGGTCTTCGTCAAATGTACCCTTTCCGAATGCTGCTCCTTTTCTTTGCTGTTTTTGCGACAGATGCTTTCCCGAAAATCTCAGTTGCTCAACAAGACGGGCATGACTGGCTTGCGAACGCGACGCATGTTGAACCGGGGACCGGCGATCAACAGGCAAACTACAGGATTGCAACGGACGTTCCCTATCGTGAAGGCGAACTATCCGGTTACATGCAGGAGAGATGCAGGCTCGACGTCTATTTCCCTGCAGACAAAGAAGATTTTGCGACAGTTGTCTGGTTCCATGGCGGCGGACTGACAAGCGGCGGGAAGTTCATTCCCGATGAATTGAAAAACTGCGGGATAGCCGTTGTTGCAGTCAATTACCGGCTCAGCCCACAAGTCAGCTCACCGGGTTACGTTGAAGACGCCGCAGCCGCCGTCGCCTGGACCATCAACAACATCCATTCCTGTGGAGGCTCCACCTCAAAGATTTTCGTCAGCGGGCATTCAGCCGGCGGCTATCTAACCAGCATGGTCGGCATGGACTCACGCTGGCTGGCAGCACACGAAATCGAGACTGATCAAATTGCAGGACTGATTCCATTCAGCGGTCACATGATCACGCACTTTACAGTCCGTAACGAACGGGGCATTCCAAAAGAGCAACCGACTATTGACGACATGGCACCTCTTTTTCATGTGCGAAATGATGCGCCGCCGATGCTGATCATTACCGGCGATCGCGATCTCGAAATGCTCGGCAGGTACGAAGAGTCAGCCTACTTTTTGCGCATGATGGAGCACGTCGGCCACGACGACGTCGATTTGATTGAACTCGAAGGCTACAACCATGGCGAAATGGCTGGCCCTGCTTTTCCGCTTCTTTTGAAGTTTATCGAGAGCATTTCCGGCGGTTGAGTGGATTGAAATTCGAATCGTTTGAGGTGAAGCATTAAATCGACAAACCAGATTCTGATTGCAAATTTTGCTGCGACATTCTTTATGGCGGGACTTATCTGGCTGATCCAGATTGTTCATTACCCTCTGTTTGATCTCGTCGGCACCGACCATTACGCCGAATATCAACAACGGCACCAGCTGCTGATCACCCCTATTGTCGGTCCCGTGATGCTTGTCGAGCTCTTGACCGGGTTTCTGCTGGTTCTCCAGGCTGATAGATCAATTCCTCGTTGGATCCTTAATACGGCATTCGGTCTCTTGATTCTTATCTGGGCATCCACTGCGTTCATTCAGGTACCCTGCCATGAAAGTCTCTCAAACGCATTCGATCCTGATGTTCACGACTGGCTTGTAATTTCCAACTGGATTCGAATAGTCGGCTGGAGCCTGCGCGGCATACTGATGACCTACGCACTATTGATCGTGCTTAATACGAGATCGCGTGAAACTGTCACCGGACAGCCACCTTCATGAACGGGTCGAACCGTTGCGATGCCGCGCAGCGCAAATTCTTCAGATAGTTGAAAATCTGCTTTCAACGCTAACGCGAACACCATATCTTTTTTGCAGAGAACCACATCCGAACGACCCTTGAGGCTTTGATAATGCTCCTGCACAGAAGTTTCCGCGCTTTTATTTCCACAGTTCTTCCGCTTGTCGCCTGCCTGACAGTTGCAGCGCAGCAAACCGAGTTGCCGGATCCTGACGGCAATCCGGCAGACATGTCGCAACCTGTTCAGGTCTACATTCTGCTGGGCCAGTCAAACATGCTCGGCTTTGGAACGGTCAACGGGGAAGACAAACCCGGCTCGCTTCAGCACTCGATCAAAGAGGAAAGCCTGTATCCGTTTCTGGTTGATGATGCTGGTGAGTGGACGACACGCAACGACGTCCGCAATGTCCGCGTAATGGGCAGTGGCACTGGCGGGGCGCGGCAGTTCAACAACGAATGGATGACGATCACCGGTAACAAGATCGGTCCGGAAATCGGAATCGGACATCATCTCGGCAACGCGGTTGATGCGCCGGTCATGGTTTTGAAAAGCTGCATTGGTAACCGCAGCCTCAGTTGGGACCTGCTGCCACCGGGAAGCCCGTCGTGGGAGTTTCAGGAAGACGGCAAGACGTGGCACTATGCAGGATATCAGGAATCACCCGATCGCTGGGAAGTCGGCACTGAACCAGAAGCAATCGGCTGGTATGCAGGCATGCAATATGATGGCGACATCGCGCGGGCCAAAGCCGTTCTGGATGACCTGGCGACTTACTATCCGGAAGCGACCGAATTCGAAGTTGCCGGGTTCTTTTTCTGGCAAGGGGACAAAGACCGTTACAACGCCGGGCACGCTGCTCGCTATGAACAGAATCTTGTCCAGTTGATCAAACAACTTCGCATTGACTTTGATGCACCGGAAGCAAAATTTGTCTGCGCAACTCTGGGGCAGACGGAAAAAGGAGCCGAAGGTAATGAGGGATTGATCCTTGAAGCACAGCTTGCCGTCGATGGCGAGAACGGCAAATACGAGGAGTTCCGCGGCAATGTTGCGACCGTCTATACAAATCCGCTCAGCCAGGGCGGCGCTTCGAACGGCCATTACGGCGGCAACGTCAGAACGTATATGGATGTCGGGCTGGCCATGGGAGAAGCGATGGTTGAATTGCTCAAGGCCGATCAGTAACGGGCATGCGAATTTAGATGGATGACTACTTCGACGAATCGGACGATTGGTACGATGAATCACTGATGATCGAATGCCCCGGCTGTGGTGAGTCGATCTATCATGACTCTGAGCAATGTCCCAATTGCTATGAATATATTCTCGACAATTCGATTAACCGGTCTTCATCAATCGCGAAGATCATCGTCTGGTTGCTGATTATCGCGCTGGTTTTCCCGGGATTGATTGCTGTTCTAACGATGATTTGAACTGCAGATGATCGAGCTGTGCAGCTGTTCCGTTCAGTTGTTCCAGTCATTGAGTTCATCAAACCTGATTCCCATGTATCTGATTCCCCTGTAAACGAAAACAGCCCGCGTGATTCACGCGGGCTGTTTTTATTCTGGAAGGTTTCAGCGTTTGCTAACCGCCTCGGCCCCTGCGACCGCGCTGACGTTGTTGCTGCAGGCCTTGCTGACCACGCCGCCCCTGTTGACTTTGCTGTCCCTGCTGGCCGCGTTGCCCTTGCTGGCCGCGCTGACCGAAGGCATTGTCAATTTCGCCGTCACCATCACGGTCTTCACCATAGGGAATCTCGTTTTCGAAGTAGATTCCCTGGCGGCGACCCTGGGCGACATGCTGAGCATAGTCTTTCCTGTCTTCGACAGACGCGAACTGCTCGTTGCTATCGAGCAGTACGGCACGGATCTCATCGCTTGACGCAGATGCATCCAACTGACTGACAACCTGACCATCGAGCCCGAACTGACCTGATCGGATAACAAGGATGCCCGGTTTGCCGGCATCTCCCTCAATGGTCTCACTCCAGTTCGCGTCAGCCTCGCTGTCAATCTGGTCAGTGTGAAATCGTCCGACAATTTCTTCGTCAGCCATGGCCGAACGCAGATTCTGCCGCAGCGATTCATCGTCGGCAGTAACCAGCACGAGAAGCCTTTGATCGGCTGAAGCAACATTGAGCGCTTGCCGGAACGTATCAAAGTCCTGCAGTACCATCGCGTCGGAATCACCTGTTG
>JBCCFB010000352.1:0-5526 GCA_039029995.1 Planctomycetota bacterium | reverse complement strand
GTTCGTGGAAATTGTTCAACATCATTCAATGCGCGGTTCTTTCCCCGGATGTGACATCTGTTTACAAAAAAAAGCCGGCCACCTTACGGCGACCGGCTTTTGCAGTTTCAAGTTAACGACACAGACTACTTCTGGTGGTAAACCCAGACGTATCCCGTCATCTGATCATCAATGATCTGCGAACGCTTTTCGTATACTGCGCTCATGGCCTCCTGATATTCGCTCAGTTTGGCTTCCATTTCTTCGCGTTCTTCATCCGACATCTCTTCCTTCTCTTCAGGAGTTGCCATTGCGAATTCCTGGTACTCCTCCATGAATTCCTGATAGCCACCGGTAACTTCGGCTTGTTCTTTTTCCCATTCGGCAAGCAGTGCGTCGACTTCGTCTTCTTCAACGCCTTCACCCAGCGTTGAGATCGTGACCGAGTCGCCGACGATCAGGTCGAATTTCCCGTCATCATTCACATCATCCACCCAGACCCTGGTCGATCCCTGAGGGCCGGTGATGTGTTCACTTCCGATGACAACTTCGGCCCAGCCGCGCTGTTCGCCGGCCTTGATGATCTCTTCAAACGCAGAGAAATCAGCCTCTTCGGCAGTCCCGTTATTTACTGCCATCGAAACACCACCGGAACTGCTGCCGCTGATAATGTCGAGGTCGCCGTCGGAATCCCAGTCGAACATGAATGGATCGCTGTGATGCCCTACAGCCAATGCGTCGCCGTCTGCGTCCATCATCTGGGTTGGCTCAGGGTTGAACTCGCCGTCTCCCTCTCCTTCAAACATATAGAAGGTGCCTTCAAAGTTTCCAACGACCAGATCGAGATCGCCGTCGTTATCCATATCGCATGCGAAGGGCCGCGTGCAAATCTTGCGCAGCATGTTTTCTTCAGTCGCTGGAATGATCAAAGGCTCTCCGTCAGTTCCGTTGAGCTCCTCGGCCACTTTGAATCCTTCTTCGGATCCGTAGAGAACCTGGAATGTTCCCGCCATATCCTGATCCATGCGGGAATAGGTGCCCGAGAGAATGTCCATGTGTCCGTCAGCGTTCAAGTCCACAACCTGTGGAGTGGAACTCGTGCATCACCAGACACCCGGAACTTCCGCAACAGCGCCATCGGCTTCCAGCCATTCACCGGCTGCGAGTTCACCGTTGCCAAGGTTGCGGAACACGTTGATCTTGCCGCCGGCAAACTGACCGACGAGTAGATCTTTCAATCCGTCGCCATCCATGTCATGCCATGCAGGCGCCGCGTAACCCGGCGCCTCGGTGGCAATCATGACTCCTTCAGCCTCAAGCTGCACTGGCTGGGCGAACTGAATCGCAGAAGCACCGTCTTCAGCAGCAGCAGTCGAAACGGTCTCTGTCTGTCCGAACAACGGGCTTGTCACTGCCACAGCTGCCATGCAAGCCGCTGACATCAGCAGTCTCGTTTTCATATCGTTTCCCTCATCTTAGAAAGGTGTTAACGCTCAATCGTTTACTCGCTATCTCTTACTCGCCATTTCATGCATGGCGAGTCTTAATTCACAGAGTTTGTCATCACACTTAAACCCGCCCGCGGCTGATGTGATTCTATTCAAAACGGATTCTACTCCAAAAAGTCGCACGTCCGAGACAGCGATTTCTTTCGGCAAATCCGGAACATCGTCGAATCGAATCTGAAATCTTCGTGTTTGCCAATTAATTACAACCGGTTGCGACTAACGCCCGCGACCGAACCAGTACGCGAACATGCCAGCCAGGCCGATGAAAATCAGAGTGACCTTGCTGTCTACCTCCAACAGGTGCGTGACAAAGTACACCAGGCTGTCATCTTTTTTGAACGGAGCATCAGTCCATTCCATGACGATCGTCAACACAAGGGCGACGACCGCGCAGAATATCCCGCCAGCGACCATCCGCCGATTAGCAAGAAAACCAAACCCGAGTCCCACCAAAGCGCCGGGAAGTGCCAGCGCATAGAACCCCTGCTCTTTCAGCCAGAAGTGAATGAACCATCCCGCCACGGCGCCAAAGGCAGCGCCAACGATCCCCCTGGCCCAGGCGAGAGGGAGTGGAGTTTGCATCGCGTTGCGAATCTTTCGACCGGCTTCGGACATTTCACGGTCGTTCATCATTTCTCTCCCATAATGGTGACAACTACCTTGCGACGTCCGCCCTGGTTGCGGTGCTCACACAAATAAATCCCCTGCCATGTGCCGAGCGCAAGACGACCGTTGCTGACGGGAATGGTTACCGAGCTGCCGAACATCGACGCCTTTACGTGGGCAGGCATATCGTCCGGCCCCTCACACGTATGGATAAACGGCAGGCTTTCCGGGCAGATGTGGTTCATAGCGGTTTCCATATCCACCCTTACGTCAGGATCCGCATTCTCGTTTAGTGTTAGCCCGGCTGATGTGTGCTTAATAAATACGTGCATCATCCCGACCTTGAATTCTGAAAGTCCGGTGGCACCTGCGACAATGTGTCGCGTCATCAGATGAAAGCCTCTGGCACAGGCCGGCAGGGTTAGTTCGGTTTGAAACCAGTGCATATTGTTCTCAACATTTCAAAAATCTCCGGATCATGCCGGCCATTGCAGACTTCGAATTCGACCGACAGCCGTGAATTTCCATCGGCGCTTTGCGAGTGATCGTAAACTGCCTTGCTTCACCGCTTTGAGTATTCTGACTCCGTAAAGAGTACCGATTACGAATTCGATCTTTCAAAAAAACTTAAGCTGCAAGCGGCGTAGAACCGCACATGCTTACGGAACAATCGACCACTCAAAAGGATGCTTGCGGAACGCTTCAGGCTGTTAGTTTGATTTGATCAGTTAGGAAAACTTACGTCTACGATTGCCCTTTCAAATGGCGTCTAATTTTCTTGACATTATCTTCATCCAGTCAATAATGTCTCCGTCCGAAGCATTGCCAGGCTGACAAAGCACTCCGGTCCCCGACCGGAACCCCTGCCATGGCCCCCTTCCGGGCCGACGCTTTTGCATCATGACATCGCGGATTCAGTTACGAGACCGGAACTTCCGGTGCCCTCTGACCCGACTGAAATCCTGCACCTTGACTCGGACTCCCCGCAAAGTAGTGCGGTGAATCTACGTCAATGTTTTTGATCTTCGTTTGTGACCTTTTGGTAAAGATTGCGGTTAGCGTACGAACTTACTGAGAGATCTGAACGATCCGTTACCGGCAGGATGGAATCGAACCGGTGACCATTCAATATCAACAGCACACTGAGTGTTACTGAGGAAATAATGACTGCCAAGAAAAACGTCAAAAACGTATTTGAAGCCATCCTTGAATATGGGCATGACGAGGACTTCTCGCCGGACGAGTTGTCGAACGACTTTATCGAAACCGATGCACCTGCGGGTTCGAACGAGAAAATCGAAGTACTTCGCCAGCGCGTTCTCGCCGGTGTTCCACTCTGGCACGGAGAAGATCGCCGTGACTACTCAGGACTGACCGGAGCGGTTCGTCCTCGCGAGTGATCGCATTGAGGCCGCTCAGGTCTCGAAGCTTCAACAGATCAATCAGCCCGGCAAACGCCGGGCTTTTTTTGTGCACCTTCGTTGCGTTGGATGTCTTTGTTCACGAACCCAAAGGATTCCCCGGCTCCCATGGTCATACCTGCTGATTGTCATACCGTCTGATTCACCTAGAGACTTCACCGACGTTTTTCGGGCAATCAGCGATACAAAACTTGACGCCACTTCAGGTTCCGATACGTTGCTCCTTTGGCGAAGACACACACAACGGGCATCAGCCAGATGGCAGCAAATACATCTCCAACCGCGATACCACTTATTCTCCAGATCGGGTTCAGCGGTTCGCGGCAGTTGTTTGCGGGTGACATCTCAGATTCCGAACGGGACAGACTATTCGCCGAGGTTGAAAGCCGCCTCGCAAAAACGATAAAGTCCATCCCGGATTCGCTTGGTGTTTCTGAACCGATGCTTTGCGGCATCGCTCAGATTGCAATCGGTGCAGACACTCTCTTTGCCAATGCATGCGAGAAAGCCGGAGTCCCGCTTCGCATTTTCCTGCCTCAACATCGCGATGAGTTTCTCAGCGCCGTCGGCTCCAAAGGCCCCGACTTCGACGACGATCAGAAAAAGGAAGCCAACCGGATTCTCGACAGCGAAAATGTCATCCAGATCTACATGGCCAGCGGTGATCACGATCGCAGCGGGCGGTTCGAAGAGACCAATCTCCGCATTATCCAGGCCGCAGATGTATCCATCTGCCTGATGCGCAAAGATGCAGAAGGGACGGTAGCCGGATCCGTTGGCTTTCTTGAACGGGCAATCAAACACGACCGACCGGTCCTCCAGATAGTAGTCGATGAGGTGGACGGCAAACTGACCATGGAGGAAACATGGTTCAACAAGGAGCTGTTCGTCGCTCCCACAATCCCGAAGGAACTCTCCGGCCTGAACGAAATCAGTTTTGAGTCGGATCACGGGCTGCCGTCTTCACTCGAGTACATCGCCCCCTTGAAGGACTATGCGAGTGCACAGGCGAAGAAGTTCAGTTCACGTTTCAACTTCTCAGCCGGCTGGATTCTGTTTACCCACGTCATCGCCACGATCGTTGCGCTGGCGGGACTCGTCTTCTTTTCCGGGCACGGCCATGAGCACGAATCCGGATCGCCCGCCGTCGCCAGTGTCGAACTCTCGCCTTCCGATCAAGAAACAGCAGAGCAAACCGACGGAAGCGACGGGCCTGATGATGCCGACGAAAACAACGCCGAGGAGAACAACAACGAACGGGCGAGTGAAGACGATGCCGGAACGGCTGACCCTGCATCGGCTTCCACCGACAACCCCGATAGCGAACAAGAAGAACAAGAAGACGTCTCAGACACTTCTGAAGACGAAGCTGATCAAACGGAATCGAACAGCGCTGACCTGAACCCGCACTACATTCTCTGGGGATTGGAGCTGTTATTCATCGCCTTTGGCTTGAGCTTCCACGTCTGGTTGCATTGGACTCACATCTCGGAAAAGTGGGCGTTCGTCCGGTTGATTGCTGAAACCAACCGGTCGGTAAAGTCGATCAGCGGACTGCCGGCTGAACTTGAATACCTGTTTCGTCTGCAGCTGCCTGACGAACTGCGCCCGTTGTTCAAGACACTCAACGTCCTTCACCTGAATTCGTCGAGAGCAGCGGACTTCGACTGGCATTCCCGCAAGGAGCAGTACATGACGGAGCGAGTTGAGAAACAGCTGAAGTTCTATTCAGAAAAGAGCGATTCCGTTGCGACTCGCCGCAGGGTCGCTGGATGGGTGTTCACGATCTTTTCATCGCTCGCGGCATTGCTACTCATTTCCAACTTCATTTGCGAGTTTCAAGGGATTCAGTTCACTCAGAACCTCGGAGCTCTGGGTATTCTCTTCCCGGTAATCGCGGTTGCAGCGATGTCCCTTGCAGCGGCTCACGACCTCGACGCGCGGTTTGAGACCTATCGCTCAACCGCCGGGTTCCTGAAAAAACAGAAGCCATTGATCGAGAACGCTGACAC
>JBCCFB010000351.1:0-5569 GCA_039029995.1 Planctomycetota bacterium | reverse complement strand
GTGCAGCGGTCCATACTAAAACTTTCAAGTCTTAGTTCTGACAACCCGTTCAACGTGCAAAGGCAAAAGCAGGAATCGAGACTCAGATCCTTGAGATCCGGCAGTCTTCCGATGCCGCTGAGATCCCGAAGAGGCAAGCCCTTGAGGTGCAGCTTTTTCAGTGACTCGAGACCGGCGAGATCATCCAGATTCGTTAACTCGTCAATACCACTGAGATGCAGTTCTTCAATCTGGCTTAATCTGCCTAGCCCCGATGGAAGCGTGTCATCCGAGTACGGGTGGAGGTTGATCCGCCGCAGTCCATTCAAGTGCTCCCATCCCGAAATGTCATCGACGCAGGTGAAAAAAACATCAATCCGCTGAATCTCCGCAAACATATGTTCACCAAAACAATGCCGGATCCAGCGTGGTGCCGGTGGTTTGGCGTCGGGAATTATCCCGCCATCTTCATCCAGCTGATAATCGTAATAAACATTGATCGTATTACGGTTGCCCAGAATTCTGAGTTGTTCCTCACTCAGCCGGTCGACCGTCGCTTCGATGATCGCCTGCTCACGCCTGCATTTAACAATTTCATTTGAGAACCACGCTACGAATACCGAAATCGAAACCGCAACAAACAGGAATGTCCGCAGGTTGAACCGGAAGCGACGTCTTCGAGGCTTGTTCTTTTTTACAAATGGCGCGCTGCTCATTTCCGGATTCCGTTTTCAAAGTCAAACGATCGTCGATGTCAGATCAGGCAGTTGCGAATCAAGCAAGCCCAATGTCGGGGCAGTTCCTGAGCTCTCTCGGGGCTATTGATTGAACAGCATCGGTTCAGAGAAGTTTCGGTATTGCATCGGAGAATTAGCTGTCAGACACCGAACGCAAAGGGAATGCGCGGAAACCTGCATGCAAATCAACTCTGTCGGGCTGTGCTTCCATCCTGAGGCAACTACATGCCATTCTCAAGTTGTTGCAGCGTCGGATTTCGAGGCCGATGGATGACCCGCTTCACCTAGAAATCATCCAGCCTGAGTGTTGAAGTACGCTGCATCAGTATCGCCGACTGCTCTGCGTTGATTTTCGGGCAGTTACCATGAGAGATATTTGAAAGCGACGGAAGTTGCACCACAGCACTTAAATCCGACAGACTGGTGCAATCAACAATACCTAGTGTCTCCAGCCGGGAAAGGCTTTCCAGGCCATCCAACGTCTCGAGGTTCTCGCTCTGGTCGATGTAGAGGGTTTTCAGATCAGAAAGATGTGAGAACACTCTGCAGTCCCTTATCGCGGGAGCACCTTCGAGAGAAAGCTCCAGCAGGCTTGAGGTGTTTTTCAGTGCCTCAACATTGTCCAGCTGATTTGCGTTAAGGAGTTGAACACTCACGAGGTTGTCTGATTCCGGGAGCCCGTCAAGACTTGTAAGCGCGTGGCAATTGTAGAGCTGCAATGCTTGAAGACTGTTGAGAGGCTTCAGTCCTTCAATTGTCTCTAGCGATTCGCAGTATCAGATGTTGAGTTCCTGAAGATTCTCATGATGTCCGATTCCGGCGACATCAATCAATGACGTAGCGGGAGTTATTTCGAGGTACTCGAGACTGGGGCATTCCGGAAATCCTTCCAGGGTCTCGACGCTCGGCGCAAGCGAAAGGGTCAACGATTTCAGGTTCTTTGAAGAAGGAATGTCTTCGATGCGCGAAAGTCGAAAAGACAGCCGCGCGGTCTCAATTTCGGTGAGATTGCTCAATGAACGGCTATCCGTGATTCCGTTTCCGGCGATTGAGGCTGTTTTTACTGCGTTGTCTTCGGGTAGCCCGTTAAGACTCTCAAGGTTGTCACATCTGAGGTGAAGATCCGTGAGCATGGTGCATGATTCCAGCCCATTTAGACTCGTCAGCGAATCACTGCGGTGAATCAACAGGTCGGTAAGAACTTTGCATTCGGACAGCCACCGTAGGTCTGAGAGAGCAATCCCAGTGAGTTTGGCCGATTCCAGTTTGGTGGGGAAAAAGGCCTCATCCCACTGAACCGGCAGTTGTGCGTCGACACGGCAATACAGATAAAGCGTCTCTAGATTTGGCATTTCCGTTACCGCCTGAACGTCTTCCAGCCCGGAGCAGTCGGTAACGGTCAGATGTCGCAGTTTGTCGCCGCTAATACCATCAAGGGATCTGACTTTTCGGCAACGTACCAGGCCGACGCCTTCCAGAGTAAGGCCCGATAAATCATCCAGTGTGGTAAACGCAGAGCAATTCTCGATACTCAGAAATTTGAGATTGGTAAGTCCACCCAGCCCGCTGAGATCTGAAAGGGCGTCACAATCACTGATGTGCAGTTTTTCCAGCGACTCGAGTCCGGCTAGTTCGTCGAGACTCGTCAATTCGGCAAACCTGGCCAGACACAGTTCCTTGATCTGACTCAGGTTTTCCAGGCCGACGGGCAGTTTGTCATCGCTGGCTCCATGAATCGAAACGCACTCAAGCCCAGCGAGTTGTTCCCAGCCCGATAAGTCATTGACCTGCTCCGTGCTTACCCTGATTTCCTGAATTTCGGCGAACAGATGCTCTCCAAACCGTCGTTGCATCCAGATGGGCGCCGGAGGTCTTGCATTTGAGATCCGGTCACCATTTTCGTCGCGCTGGTAATCATAGATTACGGTCATTGGAAGCCCGTCACCCACCTGCCGTCTTGTCCGCTCGTCCATACGGTCGACGGTTGCTTCGACGATCTTCTGTTCTTTTTCAGATTGAACCAGCTCATTGGCGAACCAGGCCGCAACACCGGCAACTGGAACGGCGAGTAGCAGCAGTGTTCGCAGGCGAAACCTGAACAGGCTCCAGCGGCGTTTTTCACGTTTGGGTGCGTTAAGCGAATTCATCAGTTGACGACCTGGCAATGGCGGCCTGGCAATGTCGTGTTCCAATAAAGAGTGCCGGAATCAAAACGAGTTGGTTTCGAAATTGTCGCATGCTTGTGTCCTGGTTATCGCGTGTCCATGTTAAGTGACGGTCGGAGGTTTTTTAGTGTCTCCACCTGTCCTGCGTCAATTTGCGGACAGTTGCGATGCGAGACATTCTCCAGTGATTTCAAGCCGTTGATTGCATTGATGTCGGACAGGTTGACGCAGCTGATAACCGCGAGCGACTTAAGCTGAGAAAGTTCTTCGAGACCGGCAAGAGATTCAAGGTTCGGGCATTCGCAGATGTCGAGGTGCCTGAGTTCCTTGAGATGAGAAAACTGTCCGCAATCGGAAATCGCTGGGCAGCCCTCAAGCGCCAGTACTTCAAGGCCGTTCAAATTGCTTAGCGCGCTGATGTCATCAAGCCGTTTCGCATTGATGAGGGTAAGTCTATCAAGGTTTCCACCGACCGGAATTCCGTCCAGTGACCGCAGGCTAACGCAATCAATCAATTGCAGTATCCGGAGTTCCTCCAGACCGCTAAGCCCATGAAGAGATTCAAGCGAATCGCAACTGACAAGTTCGAGTTCTTCGAGCTGATTCAGATCCTGAAGACCACTGATATCTGCAACTGAATTGGCAGGATTCAGGACAAGACGTCTCAGGTTCGGGCATTGTGGAAACCCGTCTAGACTACTTGTAGTTTCCCCGAGCCCGATCTCCAGGTTCGTCAGTTCAGCCGAAGCCGGGATATGCGAGGCGTCCGCGATCGGCGAAGCACAATGTAAATGCTCAACACTGGTCAGGTTGGCGAGCGCCGAAGTGTCGTCCAGGCGGTAGCAGTTCAGGTCCAGCCTGGAAATTTGAGTACAGTTTTCAAGGCCATCAAGGCTTTCCAGATGTTCGCAGGTCAAAAACAGCTCATCGAGATCTATGCACGATTCGAGTCCGCGCAGGTTTTCCAGTGACGGACAAAGACTGAGTGACAAGCTTTGCAGGCCCTCTGATGCTGACAGCCATGCGAGTGAGCGAAAATCAACTCCCGTCAGTTCAACGTTTTTCAGGTCAGAAGGTAGGACGGACGACCATTGAAGTGGCACAACTCTGTCGATCCGGCATGACAAGTGTAGAGACTCCAACTGGGGCATTGAGGCAATCGCTTGAACGTCCTCAATGTTTCTGCAGTTGGCGACTTTCAAGTGACTCAGCAGCGAACCATTGATCCCGTTGATGGAGTTAAGCTGACCGCACCGGATCAATTCGCATCGCGTCAGTCTCAGCTGATAAAGTTCTCGCACCGTTGTGAGCGATTTGCACTGCTCGACGGTCAACTCACGAAGATTCGGCAAGCTGCCGATGCCGCTCAAGTCAGTCAGGTCATCGCACTGACGGATTTCCAAAGTCTCCAACGAAGCCAGCCCTGCAAGCTCATCTATGTTTTTGAGACCCGGGAACCACCTCATTTTCAGGTCTTTGACTTGCGCCAGATCGCCAAGTCCTGTCGGCAACTCATCCTCTTGCCTGCCGTGGATTTCAAGACGTTCGAGTCCATGGAAGTGCGTCCATTCTGAAAAATCACTGACATGAATGCAGTGAACCGAAATCTGTTTGACTTCCGCAAACAGGTTTTCACCGAACAACTGGCGCAGCCAACGTGGCGCAGGCGGTACCGCGTTGTTTTTCAGAGTTCCGTCTTCGTCCAGTTGATAATCAAAATAGACCGTAAACGGGCTTTCAGATGATCGGGCCCAGCTTTCCAGAACAGCATCATCAATACTGTCCAGCGTCGACTCGATAACCGCTCGCTCCCGCCCGCTGCGTGCGACTTCGTTGGAGCAAATGGCTGCGACTGCGGCCGCAGGGACCAACAGAAAGATGAGAGTGCGTAGCCTGAACCTGAGTAGTCCGAATTTTGTCCGGCGTTTTTCAGATTCAGGCATATGGACTCACTATTTTGATCTTAAAAGACGCCGGCAAGTGTTACGGCTCGCGCCAGATCAACTGATCGATTTCTGTCGACCAGTTGCGTGCGACAGCCCGCGGCGCGAGCTCATAGGCAATACGCGTTCGTACATTTCCTGTGCCCGCCTGAACATAGTCGAGGTGATTTCCTGAGGCTGGCACAGTAAATACCAAATCGCTGGTTGTGGTCTGGCTGTTGTCCATCGGATCAAACTGGCTCGTCGTCCAGTTAAACATCAGTACCCGTTGATTAATGCGTTGTACGGTTCCGCGGGATTCAACAACAACTTCCAGGCCGGACGGCATATCAGAGGGCAGCTGGCCATCGAAAACTACCGACACCGGCAGAGTTCTGCTCAATCCAGTCGCCCTTTGAACGACAATTTTTGAATCGTCCGAGTCGTGTGAGTCGGCAACACTACCTGAGATCAGCGTGCCTCGTTCAACATTGAAAGAGTCGGCTGTCGTCGGTGGAACCCCCATCGTGCCGCCGACAGCTTCAAACCGGTGGAATTGAACATCGCAGGTGGCGAAAGACACGAAAGAAAAACCAACCGCGCCGACTTGAGCCGGGTCCACCTGGCTGAAGAACGTGGAGAGGTCCAGACTGATTGTGTGAGTACCCGGATCAAGAATGAAGATTGTCGTCTGGTCGTAATTGTTGGTCTCGATCGTATCGCCGAAAACGTAGAACTGAACCACGCTTGAAAACGAAGGACCGGT
>JBCCFB010000350.1:0-5570 GCA_039029995.1 Planctomycetota bacterium | reverse complement strand
GCAATCCCGGAAACGTGGACAACCAGATTGCCTTGATCGCGGGCGGTGAAAAAATCCGCGGATACAACGCTTTGTCAGGCCAGCTTGGATTCGAGCTGCAAGTTGATCCCGGCGAGCAGATAAACTACCTCGCTGTCAGCAAGGTGCTTGATGATGGTTCTGAGATTCTCGTCGCCACAACGTCCAGTGGTCGGGTCTACGCGTGGCACGGTGTTGATGAGGAGTCGGAGCAGCAATGGCAGGTAACTGATCGAAGCGACGGCCGCGACCGGTTGGCCAACGCGGAATGCGTCAAGGTTGCGAGTACTCTCGACGACGACCTTCTGTCCAGTAATGGTTGGTTGCTGCTTCTGGGCGATCGTTCAGGTGGAATGGCCGAAGCGATTCTCGAGACGACGAACTTGCGAATCCTTTCACTCGTGGCTACCCGAAATGACGCCACAGCGCAGCGCGAATATTTCCAGGCAATCGGCCAGTACGGGCACCGTGTATCCGTCTGGGATCAGGCGGCGTGGAATCCTTCTCTGATTTCTCCCGGGATTTTCAATGCATTGATTGAGGTCGAGCCGACTGAAATAGCACACCATGACTTGATTCGCGCCGTCGCTCCGGGGTACGGCATGATTCGGAGGGCAGGTGAAGAGAGTTTCACCGTCGCACCGCCACTTGAAGGTGCTGGAAGCTGGCGGCATCAATATGCCAACCCTCGCAACAGCGCAGATACAGGAGACCAGTACATTGGAAACGCAGCCGGTTTCCAGCTGTCCTGGTTTGGTGGCGTCGGGCCGGGGAGAATGCCGGATCGACATCTACGTGGTCCTGCTCCACTTGTCGCCGGCCCGACCATGATCATGCAAGGCGACGGCGTATTGATCGGTGTTGACCCTGCCAACGGCACCGAGCGATGGCAACTGGAGCTTCCGCCGGGAACGATGCGGTACGTGACGCCATTTGATGCCGGATACGCGAGTCTGAGCGAAGATGGGACCCTGTTGTGCGTGGCAACGTCGGAAGGTATCTGGAACGTTGACGCATTGAACGGCGAAGTTCTTGGAAATATTGAGTCGCAAAAAGACGGTCTAGGGTGGGGGTATGTTGCATCTTCAGGAGATGAGCTGTTTGCGACTCTGCTCAAATCGACGGCTCCGCGAACCTCGCAGGATCGTGAGGTTCAGTATCAGTACGTCAATGATGATTACAAGTCTGCGCGTCCGCTGGTTACAAGTCGAACGCTGGTCAAACTTGCGGCGGATGCAAGTGTCGCGTGGGAGCATTCAGCTGCGGGCGTGATTGTTAACGGAACGATCGCAATTGATGACCGGCGGGTTATTTTCGTCGAAGCGAGGTCGGACACCTGCGCAAATCATCACACCGACCGGATACCCTTGCCGATGTTGATGGAAGACGCATTCATTGTATGTCTATCGAAAGTGACCGGAGACGTAGTCTGGGAACAGCCATTCGTTCTCGAGGGCGCGCAGAACGTTCTATATGTGCAGCTGTCAGGCGACAAGCTGGTGCTTTCGACATCGCAAAGCGACATTGAGAACGAGAAGGCCTTCTACTTTCTCCGTGTCATTTCGCTTACCGACGGATCGACCATTCACGAATGGTCCCATGAGCATGTTCGTAGCGGACTGTTTCATGGCGAGCAGAATCATCATCCTGTGGTCCTCTCGCGACCTGATGAATCACAACTCGTTGTCGCTGAACCGTTTCTTTACGATCTCCAGTCCGGCGAAAGATTAGCTCCAGGTGTCGAAGATGAAGGTTGGGCACTTCAGAGGCCGGGCCATAGTTGCGGAACGATCTCAGCTGCCGGCAATTGCTTGTTTTTTCGCGCTGGCAATCCGACAGTTCTGAATTTATCGTCCGGTGAATTTACCGCACTCGCTCCAACGCGTCCGGGTTGCTGGATCAACATGATTCCTGCCGGCGGGCGGTTGTTGATTCCTGAAGGCAGTGCCAGTTGTGTCTGCAAATACTCGTTACAAACATCGATGGGCTTTCTTCCCGTCAGTAGGGAAGACCTCGAATCGGCGCTGCCTGTGTTGGCAGATGTGATCCCCGGCCGATAGTTCGGCGACTGATGCAGAATGACTTTCGATGCGGGCTCTTTTATCTGCGCCGAAACGAAGGCTCGCCATCGATGTCCGGAGCTGAACCCGGGCGGGCATCTGCATTTGCACTGCCTGGAGCCATCGGGAGATTGGTCTGTGGAAGCCAGCGTCGATGGTCTTCAATGATATCGCGATACTCCGGTTCACCCGCGAGGTTGTTGAATTCGTTTGGGTCTTGGGAGTGGTTGTAAAGCTCTTCCGACCCGTCGGCGTAGACCGAATAGCGCCAGTCAAATGAACGAAGCGCATGATTGTTCTGCCCGAATGTCGTAAGCGCGGGTCGCTCTCGCGAAGATTGCGGATCGGCAATCAGGGCAGTCAACGAAAGCCCTTCGAGGCCGCGCGGTAGCTCGAGCTCATTGAGGCTACACAGGGTCGGGAACAGATCGATGAGGCCAACCGGCTGGCTGCACCGTTTACCGGAATGTTCCATGCCGGGAATCCGGATTATCAACGGGACTCTCGTTGCCTGTTCCCACAATGATCGCTTGCCCCATCTTTCCTTGGTTCCAAGATGGAAACCGTGATCACTGAAAAGAATAACGATAGTGTTTTCGGCATGTCCGCTTTCCTCGAGCGCATCAAGCACAATTCCGACCTGAGCGTCAACGAAAGCGATGCTGGCCAGATAGCCTTGAACGGCTCCGGCCCATTGATCGTTGTCAACGATCCACTCATGTCGTGGCGCTACACTGCTCCACGAAAGGTCCTGTGCGTATTGTGGAATATCCTGCAGGTCATCCTTGCGATGTTCCGGCAGATGAATCTCCTCAAGCGGAAACATATCAAACCACTTTTGAGGTGCATAAAGCGGAACGTGCGGCCGGTAGAAGCCAGCGCCGATGAAGAACGGCTGGTCATGTTCCTGCTTCAGGACGTCAGCAATCCAGCTGGAGATCTTCGCGTCAGGCATCAGCTCATCACTATCCGGAAACGCACCCCAGTCCCAGAGCGGATGAACATGCGAAACGTTGATGTTCTGGCCCGGACGTGGACCCATGCCGCCGAATCGGCCGCCGTACGTTTCGAATTCGTTCTCACCTTCGGTATGAAATATCTTCCCGGCGCCGAAAGTCCGGAATCCGTTGTGTTGAAAATGCGCCGGAATCGTCACGAGTGATCTCGTCGATTCGCATTCGCGCAGGCGCGGAGAAAGGTAATAGACGCCGGTCGAGGAAGGCAGGCGTCCCGTGAGCATACTGATGCGGGACGGATTGCAGATCGGCGCCTGGCAATGAGCGTTCGTAAACAGCATGCCGCTTGAAGCCAGGCGGTCGATGTTCGGCGTCAGCGCTTGCGGGTGACCACCCAGGCAGCCGATCCAGTCATTGAGGTCGTCAATGCCGATCAGTAGCACATTCATCTTGCTGCCGGTGTCGTCAGTTGCAGGCTCCCTGTGCGCGACCGCGCGGACGATTTCACAGCCGTCCGGCGCAGCAGCAGCCAAACCGGTAACGCGTATCTGCAAACACGCAATTAGAATAAGCAGACAGACTCGCGGAAGATTGCGGCGACGCATCAAGATCAGAGTCGACGCTTGAATGTGTACCGAGTTGAGCCATCGATGATTATCAACTCCCAGCCGTTGGAGCCGATCTGATTGAGCAGGTTCTCAAATGTCCTGCGACCACCACGTTGCCGTAGTCGTTGAGCGAGCGTATCCAGAGGAACCGGATCGGGAGTCAGATTGAGTTCTCCCTGAAGCCAGCGATACTGATCATCTCCTTCGACGATCAACTGGGCATATTCCCACTGAACAGCATTGTTTTCTGACTGTTCCAGCTGCGTACGGACCTGGGCGTCCGAGTTTCTACCTGCCAGGAATGCTACCGCGACTGCTACAACAGCAACGATGGAAAGTGCGTAGATCCGATTCATGATTGGGCTCCGGTATGGAATTCTTGACCGTGACGACTGACCGGACGCAGGCAGGAGTTCCGGTTTCGTCTCTATTGAACCGGGCAGCCCCGATATCGGACCGCCTGATTCCGCAATTGTAGGGGATTAGGCGGAATCAGGCCTTAGAAATATTAGCGTTGAAACATCGCAAAAACGGGCCCGGGATGAGTGATTTCATGCGATTACGGGCTGATGTGCTGCTTTGGAATCAACAGGCACAAAACGACTCGCTACTCGGCCACATAGACGGCCATCGATTTATGAGGCAGTTCATGGCTGAAGTCTTCTGGAAGGCTGGGGCCGTCCATTTCAGGGTAGATGTCACCCGGTTGCGACTTTGAGGTGTCGATAAACAGCCGCCATGTTTTGGTCCGGCACATAGTCGGAATCTGGAACTTGCTCGGGTTGCTGCTTGAATTCATCATCAGCAGGACATCCCGACCGGTGCCCTGAGGGTCCTGATTTTCCGGCGGAGCTGCGAGAACACAGATGATCGGCAGTTCATTTGAGTGCCAGTCAACGGCAGTTCCGAGGGCGCTGAACCAGCTGACATCCGCCCATCCGTCTTTACTGCCGGGCAGTCCTGTCAGGAAATGCTCCCTTCGAACGGCGGGCTGGTTCCTGCGGAATTCAATGACAGAACGAACAAAACGGACAAGCTCTGAATTCGTATTTACGAAGTCCCAGTTCAACCAGGAGATGTCGTTGTCCTGACAATAAGCATTGTTGTTGCCGCGCTGAGTCCGGCGGAATTCATCCCCCGCAACGATCATCGGGACTCCCTGGCTGAGGAGCAACGTAGCGAACATGTTCTTCAGTTGACGCAGTCGCATCTGGTCGATGAGCTTATCTTCGGTCGGGCCTTCCACACCGAAGTTCTCACTGAAGTTATGGTTGTCCCCGTCGCGGTTGTCTTCACCGTTGGCATGGTTGTGCTTGTCACGGTAGCTGACAAGGTCGTTCAGCGTGAAGCCGTCATGCGAGGTAATGAAGTTGATACTGCACGCGGGAGGCCTGCCGCCGGGTTGATAAAGGTCGGCTGAACCTGAAAGGCGCGTCGCCAGCCAGCCGCGGGTTCCTGAATCTCCGCGCCAGTAACTGCGGATGTCATCGCGGTAGCGCCCGTTCCACTCCGCCCAGCGGTCATCACCGAATGACCCCACCTGATACGCACCGGCAGCATCCCATGCCTCAGCAATAATCTTCGTGTCGGCAAGAAGCGGATCTTCCCCGATCATCTCCACAAGCGGTGGATTGGGAACAAGATGACCATTGCGATCGCGGGAAAGAATCGAAGCCAGATCGAACCGGAACCCGTCAACGTGGTAGTTGTGAACCCAGTGTCTCAGGCAGTGGAAAATCATCTCACGTACAATCGGATGGTTTCCGTTTACAGTGTTGCCGCATCCCGAATAGTTTTTGTAGTAACGCGGGTCGGATTCCAGCATGTAGTAGACGGGATTCTCGAGGCCTTTGAAGCTGAGCACAGGGCCCCGCTCATTTCCTTCACAGGTGTGATTAAAAACAACGTCGAGAATTACTTCGATGCCT
>JBCCFB010000349.1:0-5603 GCA_039029995.1 Planctomycetota bacterium | reverse complement strand
ATGGAACGCTGGTTGACAGCGAACCGATAACGACGCGGGTCCTCGTTGACTTTGTCGAAGAGTTCGGATTGCAGCTTGACCATCACGAAGCGATCGGATGGTTTGCGGGACGGGACATGGCCGGTATTTCGAAGATGATTGAAAAGCGGCTTTGTCGCGAACTGCCTTCTGATTTTGTTGAGCAGTTTCGACACAGGCAGGCGGCTGCGTTGGAAACGGATGTAAGACCGATTGACGGTGCGGTTGAACTGCTGAATGCGATCAGGATTCCTATTGCCCTCGCCTCGAATGCTCCGAGGGCAAAAATCGAAATCAATTTGCGCGTCTCAGGCCTAACCGGCTTCTTTCCTGACGAACGAGTATTCAGCGCGTACGATATTGAAATCTGGAAGCCGGAACCGGATCTGTTCATCCATGCAGCCAGAGCAATCGGCTTTGATCCGGCAAAGTGCCTCATTGTCGAAGACAGTCCGGCCGGATTCGAGGCTGCCGCGAGAGCCGGTGCTCATGTCGCATGTTTTCTACCGGGCAGCAAGAATGAGAGCGGTGAAAATGAGGGTAGTGAAAATGAGCCTGGTGCTGATCCTTTTTCAGCAGATTCTCGAATCCTCGACGGCGCGGCCAGCGTTCATTCAATTTCGAAACTCAAAGAACTTCTTCCAATCATTGAAGGAAGATCGTCCCGCAAAGTGACAAATTGAGCTGGCTGAACTAGACTCAGGATATGAAACGAACCAGAACCTTGATTGCCTGTTCCCGTTTAGAAACGCAGCTACGGCGCGCGTTTTCTTTGTTTGTTTTCACCGCCATGGTGCTTGCTCTGGTCGTCAGTTTTTCCGGCTGTGATTTCGGCACATACAACCGTCGGTTTGATGAAAATCGCGTAAACAAGCCCGGACCAGCGGCCGCTCCTGTCGCTCCTACACCGGCGTCTGAAGAATCCAGCTAACTTGATTCAAAGTTTTCGCGCTGGCTGAATTTTTGGCGGATAGTTCGACGGCTAAGTCTAAGACCGCCAATCGAACTCAATGTCGGTCGTAGCGAGGCCAATCGCTCACATCTCTTTTGTTGCTTTGCGCCAATGGTGCTTTTCTCCGCAGTCTTTCGCGCTATCGGGCTCGTCCTGCCTGAAAAAGTTTCTTCGGTGTCGAATTTTCGATCCGACTGTGTTTACGGAATTGAAAAGGAAACAGCCATACACAACACGGATTCGACACTGCCCGGATTTTGTTCGCTGCAGCCGGTTCGAACCTATCTTCAGAAACAGCATTTTCGGCAAGCTTTGACAAACGACGTGGTCGATTTGCTAGACCGGAATTGAGAAGGAATGGGAGACGGCGCCCGTTCACGGCTTTTGGTCGTGAGCGGTGCGTCTGTTTTCCTGTCCGGATTTCCCATCCAGATGAGCCGGGACGAGTTTGCCGGGCAGCCCCCGATGCATCGCGCTGGTGCCGGCTCTCCCCGTTTCGCGAATCCATAATCTTTCGCGAATTCAAACAAACGGACCGCTTTGAGCCGGATTAGTCCAAAGCCGCAAAGTTAATCACTCGCAGCAGTTTTCTAGAACTAATGCTTATGAAGAGTCGTCAAAGCGGTCTCCGGTGAATTGTTCGGTGTTGCAGCTAACGGGCCGACACCACAATGGCGTCTTGAAAGCTGATGTACGGCTTTGACCACGGAAATCCGGCATTTTCGCGACGGGTTCGGCTGGTAGAACGATTCAGGCGGTTTTAGAATATAAAATTAGCATCAGTGGGCGTTTGTGTAATTTGAACGGCCATTGAGAGCAGTTTTTGTAGTTGTGTCGGGGCATTCATACTCGGAAAAATCCCATGATAAAAATTCCGGTCCTTACTCGGGCTGTTTTGGTTGCCACATGCGTACCAATCCTGGCTCTGGCGTTATTGTCATTTTCCGGTTGTGGTGGCGGAGGTGAGTCGGTCACCTTCAACGGTCCACCCACCGATGAAAACGGAGATCCAATTACACCGGACCGTTCACAGATGGGAGCCGCCGGTGGTGGCGCCGCGCCCGCTGGCGACGACGCCGACGACGGTGCACCGGAACGAGCCCGACCGGCTCAAAATAACAACAATGTTCAGCTCAACCGGGGCGGACAACGCATTCAACGATCAATCGGTGCTGCCGGACCCGGTGGAACTGTGCCTCCGGCAAATACCGGAAGTACCAACGCGGGTAACTCAGGCGGTGCCGTTAACGGTGCAGGTCTTTCGGGAGCAAGTGAACCGTTGATTAGCGGCGGACTTGCAAACGGGTTATACCCTCAACCAAACCCCGGCTTCAGCCAGGTTGGCTTTGGCGGCGGCCTGAATGCCAATTTCACCGTACCCGTATCAGTGCCCGCACAGCCAGGTAACGGAGCTGGCGCAGCAGACGGCTTTGCCGGCGCCTCTGGCAACTCCGGAAGCACCCGCGACGTCGAGCCGGTCGCATTGACGTTGCTCGATCGCGCGAATTTTGCGTTTGGCGAAGGCGATGAAAAGAAAGCCTTCCAATACTTGTACGCACACCTTCTGGTTGATGATGCGGCCATCCAGGACTATCCGTTGGAATGGTACTCCGGACTAGCACAGCCTCGAGTTGCGTTTCGCTGGGGAGTCGGTATTCAGTACAACCCTGCGAGCAACTTTGAAGGCAATCCACCTGTGATTGGTGATCCTGAAAATGTTCGTATCGTAAACGCTGCCCCTGCATCCGGCGGAAGAGACAACCGTGGTGGTAGCGGTCGTACTCTCGGTCCGGGCGGCGGCGGTGGCGGATTGCTCGGGGGCGATGGTGGTGGCGGAAGTTCGCGGCCTGAAGATTCCCCCTACAAGAATCTGGACACGCGATCACCACAGGGAATGCTGTTGTTCTACGCAGGTGATTTCGGCGACAAAACACTGGACAGGCTCGAATTCCGTAGAGACAACTCATACTACGGCCGCCTGCTTCAAATGGCCCGGGTAGAAGAGGCTGCGGAAGAAGCAGAGGATGCAGGAAGTGAGTTCAACCGGCCGAATCCGGCTAGAAGATCCGGACCCCCTCGTGGTGGAAGCCAGCGGACGATTGGAGCCGCCGGCGGTGGTCGTGGTGGCGGAAACGCCGCGGGTGGTGCTGGTGGATTCGTCGGCGATGATGGCGCAAACACCGGTGGCGGTGGCGGAGCCGTTGGAAACGATGCGATCTCAGCTTCGAGCCGTCTGCAAGAACTTCTTGGAGACTCGGTCGCACGCCGACCCGATGACAACAAAATCGGTACGCTGTATCCGGGAGTTATGCTGATCGGTCTCGCAACCAAATCGGAACTGATCGATCGAGGTCGTGAACTGGGACTCGACGGACTTCTGATTTTTAATGTCAGAGTTTCCGGGAGTGATGTTCCTGAAACCACGACGACTTTGAGGCTCATCAACCTGTATCCTCAGGAAGGCCAGCGCGAGGAAGTTGCCAGCGTTAACCTCAAGCACAAAGACGTTGCCAGTCGACGAGAGGCAGGACGCTCTGATCCTGTCGAATCTGCACTGAACGAGATTTTTGAACAGGCGGCCGACAGAGGATTCCGCGCCAGCCCGATGCCGGATTTGAGAGCTGAGCATGTAGAAGGTCGTGTCGGTCAATTGATGGGAGAAACCCACGTTGATCCGCTAAGACCTGCTGTCGAAGTTGTCAGCTTTTTCCGCGAAGGCCTGCTCAAAGAGGAATACGCAGTCAAGGCCCTGGATGCTCTTCTGGGTGAAGGCATGGGGGATAAGGTGCTTTCAATGAATCAGGAAGAGCGACTTGCGGCGATGAGTCGATTCTTCCCGGGAGATGACCTTGCTTCCACCGGATTCGGCGGCGGATCAAGTGGCGCTTCGAGAGTTTCGACGGGCGCGGCAAACATGGCGGCCGCACCGGACAAACCGACGATTGGTGAACTTGCACCCGAAATCGAATCGGAAGACCTCGACGGTGTCACGTTTAAACTGAGTGACTATCGCGGCAAAGTCGTACTGTTGGATTTCTGGGGCGATTGGTGACCGCCTTGCCGGGCTATGTATGCCCACGAGCGGTCGCTCGTAGAACAACTTGCTGACAAACCGTTTGCCCTTATCGGTGTTAATAGTGATGCTGACCGGGATGAGATTCGTGACATCGTCAAAGACAAGAATCTTTCATGGCGCAGCTTCTGGAATGGGCCACAGGGAACCCGCGGGCCTATTTCAAGACAGTGGGAGGTCAGTGGTTGGCCGACACTGTATTTGATCGACGCAGACGGGGTCATCCGGCACGGAGGTCAGGATCTTCGCAGAAACCTCGATCAGCGAATCGAAGAACTACTGGCTGAAATCGGCCATGACGTTCAACTCGAACATGATAACTAATTTGTCAGCCTAATTGCGGTGGCTGCCGGACAGATAAACAGAACAGGCCTGTGGAAACACAGGCCTTTTTTTATTTTCAAACCCGTTTTTGTATGACTTCCGCGTATTCACAGGCGAAATCGGCTTGCGATGTTTATGCGGATGCAAATCCGGACTAAATTGATGACTTCCGGTGGATTTGCCGGATGTACTTCACAGCTCCGGAACCGCGTGAGGCTTACCATGAAACTTCCTTCCCGTGTTTCTTCCCGTAACTTGATCAGGACTTCCCTGATTTTATGTCTGGGGATCTTCTTTTTGACTTCGTCAGCGGCGGCCCAGGACGACTGGATGCCCTCGCACGACGTTGTTTCGCGAGTCGACTCCGGCACGCACTACAACTCCGGTGACACTCCGGAGGTTGTGTGGACTCAAGTCGTCCAGGCGGAAGGTGCCGAATGGATCCGGCTGAAATTCAGCCACCTCGTTCTGGCTCATGACGAAATTGGCGGAACAAGTTCAACTATCAAAATCACGTCTCTAAAAGATGGTGCTACCCAGTATCTCGACGGGATCAGCGCGAGGCAGTGGTACAACTCGAGTGCCTACTTTAATGGTGATGCCGTCAGGCTCGAACTGATTGCTTATCCGAACGGCAGGATGAACCTCGTCCGCGTCGGCCATGTAACGGCGGGTGAAGTCCCGACCGATTATCAGGATTCGATCTGTGGAAACACGGATGATCGCCAACTCTCCAATGACCCGCGAGTCGGTAGAACGATTCCCGGTGGATGTACAGCATGGCTGTTCAATGATCGTAAGCATTGCATGCTGACGGCCGGTCACTGTGCTCCGTCAACGGACGTTATTGCTTTCAATGTGCCACTCTCGAATTCAAACGGATCATACAACTTTCCTCCGCCGGAAGATCAGTACTCGGTAGATCAGTCGTCAATGCAGGGCGTTGATGGCGGCGTTGGAAACGACTGGGCGTATTTCGGATGCTTCCCGAATTCAAATACCGGGCTCACAGCATTTGAAGCTCAGGGCGATTCGTTTGAATTGGCCGCACCACCATCAGTAAACGGTTCGATCCGCATCACCGGGCACGGAACTACCTCGGCTCCGGTAAATCCGCAGTGGAACGGTGCTCAGAAAACTCACGTAGGGCCTTACGTGTCGTTCAGCGGGGCGGCGCTTGGTTATACGGCGGACACAACCGGTGGCAACTCGGGATCTCCCGTGATCTTCGAAGGT
>JBCCFB010000348.1:0-5653 GCA_039029995.1 Planctomycetota bacterium | reverse complement strand
CTCATGTCTAAAAATATAATAGTTGGCAAAGGCGAAAAAGAGCTCTTTATAATTCCTAAAATGGCTAACCGCCATGGTCTTATCGCAGGCGCAACCGGTACTGGTAAAACAGTATGAATAGAAAAGTACCGCCTGACTGCCGAGCATGTCCGCTTTCACGGCGTCCATTCGCCGGAGCACATCCTGCCTGACTGCTTCAAGCCGTTCCTGATGCGGTGCCGGCACACTTTTTAAAAACTCGCGCAGGGAATAGGTACCGTTTCCGCCGGTGTCGCCGATCCGCGCCGCGAGGTTCTTCCTTGATGCTCCCGCAACGACGGCGGCTTCGCCGATATCGCGCCCAAGCAGCTCCAGTTCAGCAGCCTGCCCGGCGGAAAGCCCGTTCATTGCAGATTCCGTCAGCATATTGCGCATGGTTGACACAAGAGTCTCAAGTCGGGAGACCAGTTCAGCCTCCAGAATGAGATGGCGATCAACAAGCACAACCTGGCGTGCTATTTCTTTGTCGATAGATTGCGGTTGCATAGACATTAACGTTCTCCCAACTATGCCGTCACAGAAACGGATTCCGGCACCCCGCCATCCGGACTCGAAGTTGACTCCAGGTCGCCCGATTCCGGCGCAGTTGCGTGGGCTTCCTGCTCAGCCGCCGCAAAATGTTTTTCGTAGCTGTTGGCGACGATATCAGCAATTCCCAGCGGAGTGGATTTGGCAACGTGCTTGCCAATAAACATGTCGAACATTCCGCCGAAGGTGTCGCTCGACTCCTCACCGAAGAAGCCGCCGCCTTCAAGCGAATTGCGCATCTCCTTCAACATCAATGAGAGAAAGACACTTTCGAAATCCTCGCCCGCGGCGCGAATCTTCTCTTGTGTCATGTCCAGTTGCCCGGAATTCCGGGCAACGAAATCCAGAGACGCGGCACCCGGGGGCAGGCTGGCAGCAATATCGTGGCTGATAGAAGGAGAATTCATGGTCATCTTTATTCGATAATGAGTTCGGCTTGCAATGCACCCTGACTGTGCAACGATTGAAAAACGCTGATGAGAGTCGACGGTGAAACAGCCAGAGTGTTCAATGCACGTGCGAGATCTCCGACTGTAATTCCGTCGTCGAGAATGTTGTAATTTCCTCCGGAGGCAACGATATCAATGCTGGTTCTCGGCAGCACTGCTGTCTGCCCTTGACTCAACGGAGCCGGCTGCGCGGCAACCGGTGCCTCGGCCGTAGAAATCACAATACTCTCGTTAGCAAACAGGACACGCGTAATGCGAACCTCCTGTCCAATGACTACTGTTCCTGTTTTCTGATTGATAACGACTCTGGCTCGCTGGTCCGGTCGCACTCGACGATCACCGATCATAGAAATGAACTCGGGGACAGACCCCATAAAAGTGCGTGGTATGAGAACGTCCACGGTGCCGGAATCAACAGAGCGCGCTATGTTCGGGAAAATCGAGTTAATCGCGTTGCTAATGCGAGTTGCAGTCGAATAGTCTTTATTGATTAAAAGCAGCCTGATCATACCGTTATGCACAATTTGATCGCAGCTGATCTCCCGCTCGATAATCGCCTCGCAAATTCCAGCAGTTGTGTGATTTTGTTGCACCGAAGCTGCGTCGCCTTCGGCGGAGACCCCGCCAACAATCACCGGCCCCTGAGCAACGGCATAGATCTCACCGTCGATTCCACGAAGCGGAGTCTGAAGTAGAACTCCACCTCTTAAACTGGTTGCGTCATCCGCTACCGCCACGTTTACCAGAATGGTCTCTCCACGCCTTGCGTAAGGTGGAATTTTTCCAGACACGGTCACTGCAGAGGAGTTGTCAGTTTTAGGTGCCTGCAAACTCAGATTGCTGGTCGCGTAATAGTTCCGGACCATCGCGATGGTCTGTTCGGATCTCCCTCCGGTTCGCTGCAAGCCGTTTACCAACCCGTTACCGAGTACGTGGTTGTTTCGGTCACCATAGATCTGAGTAATATCCTTGATCCGGACCAGCATCTCCTGAGGAACAAATGTGTCCGGCACGGACTGGTTGAATGCACCGGGAACCGGCGCATTAACCACCGGCACCTGCCCCTGAATTCCAGCAGGTGGCAGCTGTGCTATCGCACCCGCCTCTGACGCAATGAGAATGAGTGCGAACAGAACCGCAATGATCGTAATCTTCACTTACATTGCCTCACTAAAACGGCCAGTCTCGATTAAAGCGTCTGCCTAACCAGCCCTGATTGGTAAATCGCTCTGCAGTTCCTCCGCCCTGCAACCGCAGGCCGAGGTTTGCGATAAGGTGCGACGGAACAGCGTTTCCTGGTAGAAGATCGAACGGGCGAACGATGCCTGTCAGTTTCAAGGTCCGGATATCCTCCTGGACAAAGATGTTTCGCTCCCCCTCCACGATGAGGTTTCCATTCGGAAGCACATCCACGACAACCACTGAGAACCTGTCGAGGAAACGTCGCTCAATGGAGAGTTCACCGGAGCCGTCAAAACTGCGACTTGAGGAAGAAGAATGAGCGAGGCTGCCCGTTCCGTTTGCGCCTCCCAGTCCGCCGCCGAGACCGTACGTCAGATCTGAACCTAGTGATGACTGCCCGCCTTTGTCCAGTGAACGTTCATCCCTGTTTTCGACGTCCGTCGACTCATTCACGATCACAGTAAGAATGTCACCACGGCGCCTCGCCGTTTTGTCCTCGAACATATCGATGCGCGCCGGCGATCGTCTGTCGAAAAGGCTCTGTGCCTGAGCGACGCTTCCGTGAGAAGAGACAATCAAACTGCTGAGTGACAACAGCAACAGTAGTAAAAAGCGTACGGAGATCATTTGACAAGTTCCTTGATTCCCGGTTTCCATGACATTAGTTTCTCAGCAGCACCGTCGTTCTGTCCTGAACGATTGCAGCGAGCCTCGTGTTGGTTTCGAGATTCATTACCTGGATTACATCTCCGGGAGACCCCGAACTCAGAACCCTCGCATTCTTCAGCCGGACTGAAACCGGACCGGTTTGCACAACTACGTCAACGTAATCATTCGGTGACAAGAGCGGTCGCGTGCGAACCTGCCCGGGAGCCGACAGGTAGGATGTGCGAATGACCTCGTGTTGCGGGATATCTCGCGCCGCAGTCCTTCCAATACACTCATCCACCGGAACGGGATTGAGCGTCCTGTCGGCGACCGGTCGCCTGATTTCGCGCAGGTGCTCAGCCGAAATGACAGTTCCACGCGGAATCGCCGTCTGGGTTACGACGACGTCCTTCATGATCACAATTCGCACGGGAACTCTATGGCTCAGAGTTACCCCTGCTCCGTCTGTGAGTTCCAGTTGAATCGCAGTCTCGCCAAGTGGAAGCCCTGCGGGCAATAGAGCAATTCCCCGAAGTTGCGTCGCTGGAATTGTCCGAACGATCGCGTCTATTTGCGGCGACTCTTTTACTGTGACTCGAATATCATCAACTGGAATGCCGAACTGATCGGCAATTGAATTCCGGACCAACGATTCCAGCAGCGGCCGGTGCAACAACTCCTCGGAGTATTGGACGGAAATCTCACCAGCTCCTCCGAATTCAAATGATTCGCTCGGGATTCCCTCCAGAATTATCCTCAACCGGACCTGATTGGCATTGATCGACATTTCGTCTGTCGCAGGAACGACATCAAGATCGAGTCCGGAAATCAACGCAGTCCTGCTCGAGTCAGCTCCGGAGATCTCCGCAACATCCCCGACGGTTACAAGTCGCTGAGATACTTGTGCCTCTTCAAGTAGCCGGATCTGCATCTTTTCCTGCCCATGTGCATTGGCGGCAGACATCAACAAGCAGGCAACCACTGCGACTAAGCGTCCCTTGAATTCAGTCATCGCTCACTCCTACCTGACCATATCGCTGGCTGTCGAAAGCATCTCGTCTCCCGCCCGGATCGCACGTGAGTTGATCTCATATGCACGTTGAGCGGTAATTAAAGAGACCAGTTCTGACACCACTTCGACGTTGGCAAGTTCCAGAAATCCGTGACGGATTGAACCGGTGCCATCGAGGCCGGGTTCTCCCTGGGTTGCCACCCCCGATGCAGCAGACTCGGCAAACAGGTTGCCGCCCAGACTCCTCAGGCCTGCTGGATTGGCAAAGCGCGACAGCTGAATCGTTCCTGCAGTTACTCTCGCTCCGTTTTCCTGATAGCTCACGATTCCGGACGGGGAAACAGTGATGAGCTCTGCAGTCGCTGGAACCGTGACCTGAGGGTCAAGCAGGTATCCGTCGGCGGTGACTACGTTCCCCTGGGCATCAAGGTTGAATGAACCATCTCTCGTGTACGCAATCTCCGCGCCTCTTGTCACCTGGAAGAAACCTTCTCCCTCGATCATCATGTGAAGAGGGCCCGCTGATTCAATCGGCGTGCCCTGAGTGAAGATTGTTGTGGTCCCTATGCTGTTAACACCACTTCCGATCTCCAGACCGACCGGGCGGAACTGTCCGTTCCCGGTATCAGCTCCCGCAGGCTTGATCGTGTCATAAATGAGATCAGCAAAGTTCATGTGCTTCTTTTTGAAGCCAGTCGTATTTACGTTGGCGAGGTTGTTGGCGGTGTTGTCAATCAACAACTCCTGCGCCCGCATTCCCGTCGCGCTGGCAAAAAAGGCTTTTAACATGTTCGCGTCCCTGCTCGCTGGTTAAATCTGGTGACTCGGCATCCGTGCCGATAGTCCCGCAATTGGAAGTTTCATCAATGCCCGGATCAGGCTCTGATGTTCTCACGTAGCGTGTCGGAGATTACTTTGCTCGCTCGCTGAGCTGCCTCGAATCTCCTTGAACTGACGATCAAGGCAACGAGTTCCGACACGGGATTCACATTGGACATCTCCATAAAGTACTGTTGCACTGACGCGTCAGATTCTTTCGCCACCGCATTAGCCCCTTCACGGAAGTAGGTCGCGCTGACCAATTCAAGTTGTTCGTTGTCCTCGAATGCAGCGATTCGCAGCTTCCCCAGACTCTCCCCGTTTGCAGACAATGTTCCATTGGCGCTGATAGAGATGGCACTGGCGGGTATGGAGCTATCAATTTGAATGGCTCCGTTTTCCCCCTGGGCGGGAAAACCCTCCTCGTTGACGAGTGTGTTGCTGTCAGGGTCGATATGGAACCGTCCGTTGCGGGTTAGCAGTTCGCCGCCATCTCCTTCTACGACGAAGAATCCATCACCTGATATCGCAAAGTCCAGAGGAGCTCCCGTGCGATGCAACCGGCCCTGCGAGAAGTCCACTTTGGCTATGCTCACCTCTGGTCCCAGCTCCCCGATTCGACCTTGAAAGTCTGGAACACTACGTTTTGATACGCCAATTCGCGATCTTCTGTGACCACCTGTGTTCATGTGCGCGAGGTTGCTGGAGATCAATTCCTGACGCTGGGTAAGCACGTCCATCGCAGCTGCGTTGCTGTACAAGCCTTGAATCATCTTGCTGACTAACCTCAATGAACGCGATTCGTTGTTGTGCGACCGGGAGTTTGCGCACGTGCAGATCAGCCTCCGATGCAACTGGCATACCAGTCAACGTCGCTGCAATCGACTTTCTTTGACTTGTCCGGCCACCGCCGAGCGAAAGCCCACTGTTTCAATTTGCCGGACAACGAAAAAACCCTTCGGGTGCGGAAATTTGT
>JBCCFB010000347.1:0-5667 GCA_039029995.1 Planctomycetota bacterium | reverse complement strand
CGAGTTTCTCTTTGGCAGCGAGAGCGGCTGCGCGTTCATCTGCATCCGCGGGCACGCCGGCGACTTCGGCAAAGTCGAGAGCCGCCTTGATTTCTGTCGCGGTGTGCAATCTTTGTCTGCTGCAGATTACGACAATGATGGAGATCTTGATTTATACGGGACGCGCTACAAATCGCCTTTCTCAGTGGAAGACTTGTTCTGCCGGCCCAATTCGTATCGTCAGGCGGAATCCGGGGGACGGAACCTTCTGCTGAGAAACGATGAAGCCTGGCGGTTTACAGACGCGACTGAAAACGCAGGGCTGGGAGTCGGCAATCATCGCTACTCGCGTTCCGCGATCTGGCTCGATTACGATCTCGACGGTGATCAGGACCTTTATGTCGTCAACGAACTTCACTTCGACCAGCTCTACTCGAATGCCGAAGGCTGGTTCACAGAATCAGCGGTATCATCCTTGAATGACCGCGCTGCCATTCAACGAAGTGCATCGGTCGGTGATTTCGACGGTGACAGCCGGCCGGACTTTTTCATCGCCACCGCTGTTTCCCCGATTGCGTCGCGGGAAATCAAATCGATGCCCGGGCAGCCGTCAGCCGTTGAAGAGAATTTTCTAGCCGGATGCCGTGTTCTTCTGGCTGGCGGTGCCGACATCAATCCGAGAAGCTACCGGCTGCCCTCACCTGTGTTTGTGCCCGGGCATGCCAGTGCTACCGCAGCATTGGACATAAACAATGATGGATTTGACGATGTCTTGATGACCAACGGTGGTTTGACTCGACGGCGTATGGAGGATGTGTCGGGTCTGGCTTTCCGCAGCGGCGTTGTTGCTCAGCGAGGTCTCGATGAAAATCGTGCGACGATTACGGTCCGCAATGCGTTCAGTTCGGTGGCGTCACTTGGGCGTCAGGGGTTTTCGTATGAAGCCGAACAGCGAAACAGATGCTTTCTCAGTCTCGGGCGTACAGGGTTTGCGAATTTTTCTGCGTGCTCAGGATTCGATGAAGATGATGACGGTCGCGCGATCGCAACCAGCGACTGGGATGGCGACGGCGATGTCGATGTCATCACAAATTGTCGAACCGGCCCTCGTTTGAGACTTTTCAGCAATCAACTGGCGACGGCCAATCAATGGGTATCGTTTGACCTTCAGGGAACAAACTCGAATCGTGACGCGATCGGCTCCAGAGTTGAAGTCTTTTTGACCGGTCGCGAATCACCGGTGACACGATTTCTATTGGCCGGCTCCGGTTCGAACAGCCAGTCCAGCAAAAGACTGGTCGTTGGCCTGGGGGCGGATCCTCAAATAAGTCAAGTCGTCGTTTACTGGCCCGACGGCAGCATTCAGCAGTTCGAAGATATCAAACCGGAGCGGAAATACACCCTCGTTCAAGGTGAAGACAATCCAGTTGAATCGACGACCGACAGATCCGAACTGGTTTCGTTAACGGCCTCACCTCCGCCGCCGCCGGTAATCGTCGCCAGTGAAATGCCGGAAGTTGCCGTTTTCTATCCAAGGCATGAATTGCCGCTGCTGCAGTTTCAGGGTGCTGAGAATGAGTTTTTTCAAGTCGAGAATTTCGACGGCAGACCGGTTCTCGTCGTATTCTGGACTCGCGATACGACATCTGAAGCAGTGCTTAAGTCGATTGGTGAACAGGCCAGCCGGTACAACGAAGCTGGAATTGACTTGATTGCCATCTATATCGATCAGGAGTCCGACAGCATCAGTGGCGATTGGAGCAACGCAAGAGATTCAATCGAGGAGACTGATTATCCCTTCCGCTGGGGCACGGCGGCTCCCAGCACTGTCCAGAAGCTGGAGCTTCTCAAGGGCGACTGGTTCGCAGATGAGGACATTGCGAACATGCCAGTCGCAATCCTGCTGGATGGCCAGGGGCGTGTGGCAGTGCACTATTCTGGAAATGAAATCTGTTTTGAATCAGTGGAACACGACCTTGGTTTGTTGAGCCTGCGGCCGACTCAGTATCGCCATGCGGCTTCTCCATTTTCCGGAATCTGGCTGGCACCCTATCGTCAGCCGTCCTACCTCCGACTGATTTCTGTGTTTCGGGACTACGGGTTTGAGGACGACGTCGAACAGCTTTCGATCTACCAGAATCGCGCAACTGCTGTTGAACTTACGCAGCGGGGACTCGACTTCGAGTCAGCGGGAAAGCCGGAATTGGCTTTGAAGGAATATCGCAGCGCTCTTGAGCATCACAGCGAATGCGTACCTGCTCAAATTGCGCTCGGAAAGCTGTACATGAGCAATTTCCAGAGTGAGACAGATCCGAATCTCAGGGATCAGTATCTTGATTTAGCATTGGCGAGATTTGAGGCTGCAATTTCGATTGATCCGACTAACGCGGAAGCCATTTTGCAGTCGTCGGTGATCTACCAGACGCGGGGCGAGATTGATGAGGCGATCCAGACTCTGAACGACTATCTCACTATGGATCCGGACCGCTGGGTCGTTCACGCGGCCATCGGCAGATTGCATTATCAGCAGAACGAACTACGAAAAGCAGCGACCTTTCTCGTGAATGCCTATGAGCACCGCCCTTCCCTGCCGGGAGTTGCCGGCGACCTCGGGTGCCTGTACTTGAAAAACAAGCAGTATGATGACGGTCTTAAATATTTACGGCGGGCGCATGAGCTGCAGCCAAACGATCCATTTCAGAACAGCTGGCTCGTTTATGCTGAATTTCTAAATGGCAATTTCCAGGAAGCGACTGAGCTTGCCCTGGAAACGGCGGAGAACCAGCGTGACCAGCGATCTCAGTCAATTCTTTCGTGGCTAATGGCGACCAGTCCGTATGAGGATCATCGCAATGGACAGCGTGCCGTCGAAATCATAACACCGCAAGTGTTGGTGCGAGGTGGAGTCTCGCCCAAAGTGCTCGAGATTCAAGCAGCCGCACTTGCCGAATGCGGAGAATATTCCCGGGCCGAAGTGATCCAGCGTAAAGCGATCGAGATGGTCGAAAGCGGCACTTCTGACGATCGGTATACAGATCAGCAGAAAGAGGGGATGGCGACAAGGCTCGAACTCTACGTGGATGAAAGGCCATTCAGAATGTCCGAATTGACCTCGGTTCCGATCGACCTTCCCTCGCTCGACTAAACAGCGGCGCCGGATGACGGTGGTAAGTCACGCCATCCGGTTTTTGAGGGGAATTGTGATTTATCCCCCATCGTTTTTGTCAGTGAGGAAGCCTTCACCGTTGTTGAACATTGCCTTGAAGTCGGCGATCTCTTCGGCATCTATCTGGCCATTGGAGTTTTTGTCCATGTGCCCGATGTACAGAGAGACTCGACCGGGAGGAAGTTCGTCAGCTGTCAGATGGCCGTCACCGTTTGCATCCATCTTCTCGACGTCGTTGAACATCTCGACAAGAAAAATGCCCGGACGCGTACCGCCGAATTCGTCAGTTTCCAACACTACCCGGTACTGTTGTTCGACGTTGATGCAGAAAGTTTCAGCGTCATCACAAACGGCATACGAAACCGTGATTTCGATCGGCTCCTCGCTGGAAACATCATCAAGGTCGATTAGAAACTGGCGGGGATCAATGTCTGAGTCGGGGTCGACATCCGGACCGTCGAGAGTCGTGCCGTTCAATTCGCCGGCACCACTGTCAATGGAAACCTGGAACTTCGCCATGCGGTTGTTCCAGTGGACTTTGTAAAGCGGATCAAGGTAGAAGCCAAGGTAAAGCTGGCCGGACCCGCGGTTTACCAGGCCTGACGTCGATTCCGCACGCAGCTTGGCATAAAAGGGGATTCCTTCATCACCGGCAACGGGTTCGATCTGAAGTGGCATAAGCCGGCCGGGCAATTCAAGACGTGGCACAACGTTGCTCGCAATCTCACGTGATTCAACACGGAACGCAACGTCGATGTCCTCGATTTGAGTTGGATTCTCCACGCCGCCGACAAACTCAGTAAGATCGGCGCGCAGTGTCTCAGGATCACTCCAGAATCGTTTGCGGACAATCCTGCCTTCGGGATCCAGAACGATCTCTCCGTTTGGCGCGCCTCCCACCGCCTGCTTCAACTCGAACTCTTCAGTGTCGCAAAGCCAGGGAATCTCCGAGTTCGTCCGTCGCTTTACCTCAGCGATATGCATCAATCGCTCCTGAGTGTTGTAGGCGGAGACGACGTCATTAGTCTCTGGATGCTGGACGTTGGCGTACACGTAGAAGATGTTTACGTCTTTATCGCGGTAGTCCCGATATACCGTTTCCAGACCGGAAACGTTCTTGATAAAAGGCGCTCATGTGAGACAGCCGAAAACAAGGACCGTGTAGCGCCCCCTGGTTGCGCTCACTTCGAACTCAGAACCGTCCTCGGCGAACACAGTGAGATCCGGCAACTCAGACCCGAGTGCGGGCGGCTGCGTCAGGAATCTGCGATTGTAGGATTCAACGAATTCAGGAACTGAACGCTCAGAACCTTCTTCATCGTCCTGTGTCACCGCCGATGTCGTTTGTGTTGCATCAAAAGACAGCCTGGTGCCGGGTTCGGCCGCCGATTCTTCAGCCGGTGAACAACCTGCTGCCACAAGCAGCACGCAAAAGGTAATCGCAAATCGCATGGACCAATTCCTGATCGGGGAAATAGTTGCTCGTCTGAGCGCGGGTGTAATCCCGAATTGACGTAGTGATACCCTAATCCTGACCGTGTTTGAGCAATATTTCGTGAATTGTGATTGACCTAACCTCAAAGCAGGGGCTGCGACTGGGTGATGTAGATGGACTCTAGCTGATGCAGATGGAATTTGGCCGGATTTGTTTGGCCGGATTTGAAAGGGCGACGGCGAATCATCGCGGTGTTGGAGATTTGGATGTCGAGGCTCCAACTGCCGTGCCCCTTCAGTCTGCTCAATGAGAGTTCCGACAGTCTGCTCTTCGAGAATTGCTCCGTCACTAAGGCATCTCATTCTGAGGCACTTCAAATTCACGAAGTCGGCGGCCCAGAAGTCAGATTGGGGGGATTGGGTGGCAGGGGTTCTCCCTCGCAGCCTCAATGGCAAAAACGTGTCCGGTCACAGTGCTTTTCAGGCGTTATCTTTTGTCTAAGAATTCCCGTCTTAACTGCCTCGACCAAACACCCAAAACAGGCTTGATGCATCTTGGCGTGAACCGGTTTCAGCATGGAAAAAAGAATGTGAAATTGCTGGAACTTCAGTTACGGGCAGTATTGTGCCAGCGGGGATTTTTAATATGATTTTGCGCTAATGAACGCGCGTTTTTTACGCAAGGGCTACAAGCACGGAGGTTTGCGAACGGTGGGCCTGTTTTGAGACTCCTACCGATTAGCGGTCAGGGTCCAATTGCCTTCTTTCGACGGACTCACAACTTGCTGAAAAAACGCGATTTTTTCGATAAAACTTAGTGAAAAAATTCACAAGGTGCCGAAAGAGACTGTGTGTCGAAACAGAATTGATTCTTGGTTTTACTGCATGCGATGTTGAAGAGCATCGTAGCAGAGCGACAAAGCAAAGACACAAACCAGCGGCAAGATCCGTCCCCACGCGGGACGTGAGCTAGTCTGCGGGTAGCAATATACGTGTGGCAGCAGGCCTCGGGTAGCGGACAGTAGGTGCTACGCACAGTGGAAGGCCGACCAACGTGGCCTAGCCAACCGCGGCGGGCACAATAGCGT
>JBCCFB010000346.1:0-5673 GCA_039029995.1 Planctomycetota bacterium | reverse complement strand
TCGAGGCCGGCGGCTTCCAGCATTGTCGGCAGGAAGTCGGTTGTATCGACGAGTTCATCGGAAACCTGCCCGGATGGAATAGTGCCCGGCCACGATGCGATGCAGGGAACACGCGTTCCCCCGTCGGTTGTTTTGTTTTTGTCCCCGGCAACCTCTGCATCTCCGATCATGGAGACGACCGGGCGGTCTGTTCCGTTGTCGCCGATAAACATAACCAGAGTGTTCTCTCGCACTCCGGCTTCATCCAGTGTCTGGTCTATTCGCCCGACAAGTTTATCCATATAGGCAACCATGTCGCCGAAGTATTTTGCGTCACCTTTGTAGGTCGGCGAACCCTCACTGGCAGGATCCCAGTCTGCAGAATCCGGAGTCGGGCAGAACGGACAGTGAGTGAGGATCATCGGATAGTAAACGAGAAATGGTTTGTCTGAATTTTTGCGGATAAAGTCACAGGCAAAATTGCAGCAGACATCGGGGCCATATTCGCCGTTGGTGAAGTCAGCCAGTTCACCATTGATTTCCAGCCCCGGGTTCGGGAAACGCTCAGGTCGCCTGTTCAGTTGCCACAAGCAATACTCGTCGAACCCGAATCTACCAGGCCCGTCAAAACTACCTCCCAGTTGCCATTTGCCGGCAATGCACGTTGCATATCCGTTGCTTCTCAGAAGATTTCCGAAAGTAAGTTGGCTAGAGGGGAGCAGCCCGAATCTTTCATAGTTCCGGACGTTGTACTGCCCGGTCATCAGCTGAACCCGGGTCGGTGTACACAATGGCTGTGAGTAACAGTGGTTGAACCGGATACCTCCTTGGGCGAGGCGATTCAGGTTCGGTGTTTCGTAGGACGTTCCGCCATAACAGTTCAGGCATTCGTATCCCAGATCATCCGCCATGATCATGACGATGTTCGGCGTCTGTTCGCGATTTTCCTGCGCACTGGTGGAGGAAATCGAAATGCCTGAAAACAATAGCACAATCGCAATTGTGCAGGCCAACTGGTTGAATGACTGGATAAACATTGTGAAACTGTGCCTCGTCGCGAAAGGTATCCGGGTGTTAACGTTATTCTAGTTTGTTACCTGCGGTTTGGTCTGCACATCATCCGCCCGCACTGAACCCTCTTTACGCATCTCAATTTCAAGTGCCACGATATTTTAACCGAGCAACCGGATGGATTGTCGATAAGCCATGGTTAAGTGGTGGCCTCGTAGTTCTGTTGACTTTGATCGCGACGATCGGGCATTTCAGCCCCGGTTCTGTCACCGGTCTTTTTCAGGATCAGCTCGTCGAGACAGACGTTCAAACGATCGGGTCTGATGACGAGGACGTCGAGATGCCTCCGGATGTGGAGGCTTTCAGCCTGACCGGATTCGATGCCATTGTGGTCGTTGAGTCAGATGGCATCTTCACGAAGGACGGAGCCAACTGCCTGAGAGCCGTTGTCGAATCCATTGAATCGCTGGAATACGTGGACAGTGTTGTATGGATGGATCGGGTTCCCATCCTCAATATCTTCGGACTCCCTGAACCGGTATTTCCGGGGGCAAGAGCATCCGATCAGCGTTTTGCAGCAGCCCGGCAGAAGGCTCTGGATCACCCTTTCATCGGTGGTCAGATGCTGTCGTCCGATGGTCGAACGACTTTGCTGCTGGTTCGATTCGATTTCATTTTCATCACTGATGACGCCCAGTGTATCGACGGCCTGAAGGCGGCCGCGCTTGAGGCGGCTGCGCAGTACGATACGCCGATGGAGTTTTCAATTTCGGGTCGGGTACCTGTCTATCTGACTGCGATGGAGACCCACGAGGCCAATCAGCTCTATTACCAGCTGGTCGGCTACGGGATGATTCTCATCATGAGCATCATTCTGTTTCGCGGTCTGGTTGCTGTCGGCGTTGTAGCGCTGGCGCCGATCCTCGGTGTATTCTGGACGGTCGGATTCATCCAGTTCTTTGATATCCGCGACAACCCGTTTGTTGATGTGATTCTGCCGGTTCTGGTCAGCATGGTCGGGTTGACCGATGGCGTTCACCTGATGGTGCAGATCCGACGGCTGCGCGCCGGTGGAATGCTGCCCCGGGACGCATCGCGCACGGGAATCTATCAGGTGGGACTTGCGTGTGGATTGACTTCATTGACGACCGCGATCGGCTTCGGTTCGCTGTCGATGGCCGGGCATGAGATGATCCAGGATTTTGGATTCTGTTGTGTGATTGGAGTCATCCTCGCCTTTATTGCTGTTGTGACCAGCATTCCGCTTGCCTGTGCGAGTCCATTGGGGCGATGGGTCCATCGCGGGCATGAGAAAAGCCTGATCGACAAAAACCTGACAAAGATTTCGAAGGTGATCGATTTTGTTTTGAAACGGCAACGATTGATGGCCGTAATCGCCATCATTGCCACGGTCACTCTGATCGGCCTCTGTCTGACTCTTCGTCCAGATGAAAGGCAGTCCAACGCGTTACCGGAGGGTAGCGAAGCCGCGGTTGCGTTGCGGAAGATGGATGAAGCTCTCGGTGGGCTGGAGTCGTCTGTTGTTGAGATCAAATGGGATAAATCAATCGCTTCTGATTCACCGGAGGTGCTTGAAATCATCGGACAGGTTGATGAGGCGCTTCATTCTGAAGAGTTGATCGGCCATCCGATCTCAGTGCGGAATCTTCTCTATGCACTGCCCGGCGATGGCGACGTTTCCGAACGGATGTCGATGATCGAGCTGTTGCCGCCACCGGTCAAGCGATCGTTTTATCAGCCCGAATTGCGAAGTGCGACGGTGACTTTCCGCGTCCGCGACCTTGGTATTGCGGCCTACTCAGAAACGTTTGAACGACTGGATGCGGAATTCAAAAGAATCGCTGAGGAGAATCCGGCGTTCTCAATTGAAATGTACGGTAGCGCCGTCTGGCGATGGGAAAACCTCTATCAGATCGTAATGGATCTGGCGACAAGTGTGGGCACGGCATCGGTGATCATTTTCTTCGTTCTGGGGATCGTCTACCGTTCGATACGGATTGGCCTGATATCCATTGTTCCCAACATGTTCCCGCTGGCGGTTTCAGGGACGTATCTTGTTATCGTCGGCCAGTCGCTGGAAATTGTTACTGTCTGCGCTTTTACTGTCTGTCTCGGAATCGCGGTGGATGACACCATTCATTTTCTGACGCGTTATAAAGAACTGAAAGAAGAAGGCAAGGAAGAGCATACCGCAATTCGTGAAGCATTTACCGGAGTTGGAACAGCGCTGATCATGACGACGATCGTGCTGGTCGCCGGATTTTCGACGGTCATTTCAAGCGATTCGCATGATCACAGGACATTCGCCATTCTTGGTGTGATAACGATTTCGTCGGCGCTGTTTGCGGACCTGATTTTTCTACCTGCGTTGCTGGCAAGGTTCGGCTCAAAGAAGAGTTCGTCGTCCGCGTAGGGCGTGATTCGGCGAGCGGCAGATGAATGGTCTCTTCCTGGCTCGCTCGCACCCCCGGACGAGGTTAGCCGGGCATCGTTTACGCTTCGGGTTGCGACGGAGCGGCTTGCCACAAAGAGCGCACGCGCTGGAGCGGTGAATACGTTTCGAACGGATTGATGGCGGCGCACAATTAGCGCGGGCGCACACCTGGTGCGTCTGGTGTTTTCAGGTTGCCCGAATAAGGGAGTGCAGAATTGCCCCGTGTCGCACTAGTTGTTGCGCTGGCGCCTTGAATCAGGATGCCGAGGGCCAGAGCCGTAGTAGGCCGGCGTGTCAAAGACCTCATGGCCGTTTCCAAGGATTCGCGGGTCTTCGGTTCGCTCGAGCTCTGCGGTGAGTCGGTCGTTCAGTTCCTTCAAGGTCTCAGCATAGGCCGTGTCCTGGGCCACGTTTACGAGTTGTCCCGGATCATTCTGAAGATCGAACAGTTCGAACTCGGGCCTCTTTCCGAATGAGAGCTCGTATTTCAGTCTATGCTCATCATCGAGATCTCGGTTTTCCACCATGTAGGTCTTGGTGGGACCGTTGTCGACATCGCCCAGCCAGACTCCTCGGATCGTTGCGTTCTCCCAGTCAGGAGTTCCTGCCGGCCAGCGGTCGGGCTCGAAATTACGGATCAGCAGAAAGTCATCTGTCCGTATTGCACGCATCGGTGTTCCGCCGTAGTCGGGGGCTTCCTGGCATGGCACGTGGCGTTCCTTGCCCGTGAACACGTGGTTGCGATCTTCTTCGATGCGCCCGGATTCACCCGACCGCAATATGTTGACCCAGCTGTTGCCGGTCATCGCCTCTGGAATATCGACGCCGGCCATTTCGAGGAAAGTGGGAGCAAGATCAGTCGTGCTGACGAAATCCGTGACTACCCTGCCCTGCCCTTGTACGCCGAATCCCATGACAGCCATAGGAACTCTTGCACCTGAGTCATAGAGATTCCCTTTGCATCTTGGAAACGGCATGCCGTGATCGCCTGTCACGACCACGATAGTGTTTTCAAGTTCGTCCATCTCTTCGAGCCGCTTCAAAACGTCGCCAAGTTCGCGATCGAAACGTTGCACTTCGAAATAGTAATCAGCGACATCACCGCGAATGGTTTCAGAATCAGGGAAGTGGTCAAACAAATCGATCACTGAAAGGTACATTCCACTTTCTGCGCCGGAATTCAGCCGATAGCCGCGATGAGGATCGGAGGCACCGAACCAGAAGCAGAATGGCTGGCCTTCAGGACGTGCTTCAAAGAACTCGTCGACCGAATTGTATTTGCGCCCTGCCGGGTGAACGTTTGGATGATCCTTCCAGTCAGGTAGTCGGCCCGGTCCCCAGCTCTTGCGAAAGTGACCGGTAAAGTAGCCGGCGTTTTCAAGAAGGTTGGGGTAGGTGACGTGCTTCGGATCGAGTTCGCTATGCAGGTTGGCTCCCCAGCCCAGTCGCCAGTGGTACTGGCCAGTCAGGATCGCGTTGCGGGAAGGTGTGCAGCTGGGGGATGAAACAAACGCATGCTCAAACAGAACTCCGTCCGCCGCTATCCGGTCGAAAGTCGGAGTGTTGACGACTGGGTCACCGTAAGCACTCGCATGAGGCCAGCCCCAGTCATCGGCGATCGCAAAGATAATGTTGGGTTGTTCCCGTTGTTCCTGTGCAAATGTGAGTACAGGGATCAGGCCGAAGACAAGAAAAGCAAAAGCACGAAATGCGGCTGACATGCGGATGACCCCTGGTGCTGAGAACTACTGTTAATTCGAAAATGACGGACAATTTGTTCGGGTAAACAAAAAGCGACCACTGTTGTACAACGGTGGTCGCTTTGCTGTTTCATTTTTCAGATCAGGCTTCTTATTCGCGTTCAGCGATCGGAACGAACTGCTGATCATCGGGGCCGATGTAGTCAGCACCCGGCCGTATCAGCCGGTTGTTGGAACGTTGCTCGACGACGTGAGCTGCCCAGCCGGCAACGCGCGAAAGCACGAAGATCGGAGTGAACATCTCCGTCGCGATGCCCATGCAGTGATAGGCTGTTGCGCTGAAGAAGTCGAGGTTCGGGAAGAGTTTCTTCTCGCGCCACATGACTTCTTCGATCCGTTCGCTGACCGGGTAAAGGACTGTGTCACCGGCATCGGCGGCCAGTTTCTCCGCCCAGCTTTTAATGACCACGTTTCGTGGATCCGAAACGGTGTAGACACGGTGTCCGAAGCCCATGATCTTCTCTTTGC
>JBCCFB010000345.1:0-5697 GCA_039029995.1 Planctomycetota bacterium | reverse complement strand
GGTACGACAAACGCTGGATGTTCGAAGAATCACTTGCGATGCCGTTTGTTATCAGGTGGCCCGGGAGCATCGAACCCGGCAGCCGCCCCGAGGAGTTGATTCAGAACATCGATTATGCTCCGACGTTTCTGGAAATGGCCGGCCTGCCGGTGCCCGACGAAGTGCAGGGGCACTCAGTGGTGCCTGTTTTGACAGAAGATCCAGACCTCCAATGGCGAAGCTCGATTTACTACGCCTACTACGAAGTCGGAGAACACAATGTCCCGCAGCATTTTGGAGTCCGGACTCGCACACACAAACTGATGTATTTTCCTGCCACCGACGAATGGAACATGTTCGACCTGGTGTCGGATCCTGAAGAAATGACCAGCATCTACGACGAAGCACGTTATGCCGGCATCAAAGAAGAACTCACAGCCGAGCTTCATCGCCTTCAAGAGCATTACGAAGCGCCGGTAATTGAATAGTTGAGCCGGTAATTGAATAGCTGAGGTAAAGCCCGGAGGGCGGATACTCACGGTTCGCGAGATTCCAGGCGCTCTTTGACGATCGGCTTGGTTTCCACCAGTATCTCCAGAATGGCCTGACGGTCGTCAGCGGACAGATGCGCGAACTTCTCCGATGATTCATCGCCTGTCAGGACATCCAGCAGTTTGTCCAGCACAAGCTGCAACACGGGCTCTGGCAGGAAATCGAACGAGTCTGAGTAAATCAGATAGCTACACGGATATTTGAACATCCGTGTCTGCAGATCAAACTGCCTCAACGACCGGCCCTTTGAGTCGAAAGGCCCGAGTGACTGGAAGTGTTCAGCAAAGTCCGCGCTGCCTTCGACCGGGCTGGTTAGCTCAAATTCCCCGGAAAACAGCAAGTATTCGACCAGGGCGTCAGCTACTCCATTGATGCGACTGCGTGTCGTTTCATGCAAGAACCCTTCGTCCCGCTCAAGCGCGTCGTTCATCTCGCGCTGCTGGTACAGTGCTTGACGTGTCTCAAAGGCGGCTTTGGTAATCAGGTTGTGCATCACTGACTGATGGGCCAGCAACATTCCAGCAACGATATCGCTTTCCGGGCTCAAATAGCGGTCCAGAACAAAGGGAAACTGCTCTAGCGAGCTCACATTTGCGAAGGCTTCCATATCCAAAGGCGGATCTGCGTCTCGATTTGCGATAGCGTTGCCGCGGTGCCGCATTTCCCCGTGCTGACCCGTCACATACCAGCCGCCGAATCGCTCTTCAAACGGCGTCGTCTGGTCAACATCGGTAGTTCCCAATGGCAGGATGATCGTCCCATCCTCATCCGGGAACACAGAGCGGACAAGAAAACCGGGAATCCGCTCAGTTCGCCTCGTTGCATGGCATCGCATACAGTCGCCTCGGGCAAACCTCGGCTGAATGATGTCCTCGATACTTGATACACGGCTTGATACACGCGAAACGCTCGTTTGAAATTGCTCTCTGACGGTTTCCGATCGCAATCGGGAACGACGATTGCGGTCGATTACGCGGTAAAAAACACCCCCGAGTTCAGGGTCAACAGCCGCAATCTCGATGTGAGGCGCTCCCGGGATCCAGCCAACATAAACATCGTCGTTGAAGTAGATTGCGCGGGGGTTAGTTGTCGCTACATGACGGTCTTGAACACTCGTTTTAGAAAACACAAGCGTTTGACTGGAAACAGGCACATCGAGTGCTTCCAGAAGCGCCGGCAGGAACTGCCTCTGTGTGTCGTACTCCAGCTCTATCTCGCCTGAATCAATCTGCGCGCCCAGTCGCGCGACCGCGTCATCGGGTGCCGTTCTTGAGTAGTTGATCGGAGGCTGATCGAAATCATACTGCGCATCTGCAGATTGCCCTGACGCGGTGCCGAGAACCAGCAGGGCAACAAGAAACACGGTTTTTCGCGGGCAATATTTCAACTTCGATCCACCAGTAAGGAAATAACAAGCTGGATTGAGCCTCGTATTCACAACGACAATGAACGTCTTGCACGAGATTGTATGACAATTCTACTCAAGGCAGCACACCAATGCAGTCGATTTTGAATCAAGCATTTGCTGCCGCGCGCTGCAGTCACTTTCATGGTGCACAACGGACGACTCTTTGGAGAGGTAACTGTCGCGCGAAGTGAAAAACAACAGCCGCGCGACGACGACGCAATCACTGTGGAAGCACATCAAAAACAAAAATGTTTTTGACAGAATTTCTGTTGGCAAACAGAATTAATTTTTTAGAATTCACGAGCCTGAAAAACAGGTCCTGCCTTTCGAGGTTATCGCGGTTGGTCATCGCGTCGGGTGAATACGACGTGAACCAGCAAACGCCCGGTAGCAATCGCAAAAACCAGTTGAACAGAGAATAGAGTCTCGCATCAATGACGGTTTCGAATCCTACTCTTGTCAGGAAAGCATCAAAGGGTGCCACCGGTTCGTGGTCAGGGATGCGGGACAAGGAACTACTCGACACTCGCATCTGCGATCTAGGACTTTCGATCAAAGGAACTCGTGTTGAAAAGTCGGTAAACCGGCTGCACGACGAACTGAAGGCCAGGAATCTTCGACTCAAGCCGCATTGCTGGCTCAGCGATGACTGGTTCTCGCCGGACGGCATCCCCGGTATCGCAATTCCGTTCTACATGGCTCACCCTCGTCTGATGCGGCTTGAGCGGAAAGAAATGCTCGAAGTCGAAGGCGGAACCAATGCATGGTGTATGAGAATTCTCCGCCATGAGGCTGGACACGCCATCGACACCGCTTTCCGGCTGCATCGCCGAAAAAGATACCGTGAGATTTTCGGACGTTACTCCGATCCGTATCCGGACTCGTACAAACCGAAGCCCAACAGCAAGAACTATGTGCTGCACCTTGAACCGTGGTACGCCCAGAGCCACCCATCGGAGGATTTCGCAGAGACATTTGCCGTCTGGCTGAAACCACGAAACAAGTGGCGCACAGAATACAAAGGCTGGAAAGCCCTCAAAAAGCTGGAGTTCATCGACGAGTTGATGAACGAGATCGCAGGTACGGCCCCAAGAGTCCGCTCGTCTGCAAAAGTCGATCCGGTGTCCAGGATCAAAAGCACTCTTGGAGAACATTACGAGAATCGCAGGGAGCGTTATAAAGTTGACTGCGAGAAATCGTTCGACATTGAACTGCGCAAACTGTTTCCCCAAACCCCCTCGTCGCACTCAGTTTGCACCGCAGCGGCGTTTCTAACACGAAATCGCGCTGAATTGACTCGCATGGTGTCACATTGGACCGGTGAATATCGATACAATGTCAGCCAGGTGCTGAGGGAGATGATCGATCACTCGCGAGCACTTGGCCTGAAAGTTTTTGCCGGCCCCCGGCGAAGGCACAACGACGAAAAGCTAAAGCAGAACGCGCTGATTATGCTGACCGCTCATACGGTCAAGCATCTGCACGGCGGGAACTATCGGGTCGTAATGTAGCGCACGCACTTCGCGTCGCACCGACGATAGCTCTACCCCCGTCCGTATCTTATGAGAAAACTTCGTGCACTCGTTCTTATGCACGAATCACTCGTTCCTCCGGATAGCCTTGAAGGCTATACCGATACGGAGATTCTGGAATGGAAGACCGAGTTTGACGTCGTAAACACCCTTCGCGAAATCGGGCACGAAGTCCTTCCACTGGGGGTCTACGATGACCTCGGTGTCATTCGCCGGGCGATTCAGGAATTCAAACCACACATCACATTCAACCTGCTCGAAGAGTTTCACGGAGTCGGAATCTACGACCACCACGTCGTCAGCTATCTCGAACTCAAGCGTCAGCACTATACCGGGTGCAATCCGCGCGGTCTTCTGCTTTCCCACGACAAGCCGCTCGCCAAGAAGATCCTCTCATTTCACGATGTCCTGACGCCCGGATTCTTCGTCGCCCAGCGAGGTAAGAAGCCGAAAAAACCCTCGGGTTTCGAATTTCCTCTACTCGTTAAATCCGTTTCGGAAGATGCGTCTCTCGGCATCTCGCAGTCCTCGATTGTCAACGATGACGAAGCTTTGCTGGACCGCATTGCCTTCATTCACGATCAGACCGAAACCGATGCGTTGATTGAGGCATACATCGAGGGGCGTGAACTGTATGTCGGCCTACTGGGAAACCGGCGCGTAAAGGTACTTCCAATCTGGGAAATGGTCTTTGAGAAGGCTCCCCCGGGCATGCCACAGATTGCAACCGCACGTGTGAAATGGGATACCGCCTATCAGGAAAAGCTTGGAATCAAAACGCTCGAAGCGACAGGGCTCGACGCGGCAACCGAGCAACGAATTGTGACGACCTGTAAAAGGGTTTACTCCTCGCTCAGCCTCAGCGGTTATGCGAGACTTGATTTGCGGTTATCGGCAAACGGCGAAGTATACGTCCTGGAAGCCAATCCGAATCCCAACCTGTCGTTCGGCGAAGACTTTGCTGAGTCTGCAGAAAAAGCCGGGGTCTCTTACGAGCAACTTCTTCAGAAGATCATCACACTCGGGCTCAACTACCAGGCGGAATGGCGACTGGTCTGACCGGATTCGAAACGCGTTTTGCTGGAATGATCTTCCTCTACGTTCGTCAGTACAAACTCCGTCCGGCCCCCGGCTTTGTTCGATCCATCCCGGTGTTGTTGCGATGTATCATCCCGGTGTTGTTACGATGTAACTATGAGTAGCTCTCAAATCACAGGCGCGATCGTTCTGGTCTGCCTCGGCATCCTCATGCTTGTGGCCAACGGCTTCCTGTATCCGATGCCCACGTGGTGGGCACCGGATGAAGGCGAAGTCATTCTCCTCTACGGCGCTGCCGGAATCATTCTCTCAGAAGCGGGGATCATCACGTCCCTCGCAGTACTGTGGGCTGAAACATTGCTCAGGCGGGCTGTTTTTCTGTGCTCGTCCGTTTGCGCGCTCATTTGCGCAGTCTGGCTGGGCTATCTGATGACCATGCCGGTCAACGAAAGTCTGGCTTCGTTGAATTCGGAATTCGCTGTCGTCGTCGCCGGTTTTGCACCTGGATTCCTCGTTGCCTCGATGACACCTTTTGTCGTGGTCCGCTGGTTCAAAAGAGTGATCTCCAATCGCGAAATGAATCAAAGCGGAAGCGCGTCTATCGCCGGAATCATGATGTTTACCGCTGCCGTCGCATTGGCAATCGGTGGAGTTGAACTGGCATCGCACCAGTTGATGCTGGACACGCCGGCGGAGAAATGGGGGAACGCCGGAATAGTACTCGCAATAGCCTTCTGCGTATCGCTGCTCGGAGCGCTGCCCGTCATGCTTGCCATGCGGAGTGGAAAAACGACAACTCGAATGAGCCTGGTACTGATCTATGCGGCCCTGGCCGGTTTCTTCGCCTGCGCTATCGCATCAGGAATCGAGTCCGGCGGAGCGAGATATTTCCCAAAGCAGCTGGACGGGCCCGGAGTCCCGCTTTTTGTCATCACGTCCGTCTGCTGCGCTTCGTTCAGCGCCTATTTCATCGGCCTGAGACTACTTGGATTCAGGCTACAGAAACTAGTAACGGATTCAAGCTAACGGATAAAGAACCAGCCGGTTCGCGTGCTTTGGACGCCGCGGCTTCTTCACCAGCTTCTTCTTCACCAGCTTCTTCTTCACCAGCTTCTTCTTCACCAGCTTCTTCTTCACCAGCTTCTTCTTCACCAGCTTCTTCTTCACCAGCTTCTTCTTCACCAGCTT
>JBCCFB010000344.1:0-5716 GCA_039029995.1 Planctomycetota bacterium | reverse complement strand
CGGTCTGCCTGCTGTGCAATACAGCGTCGGCGGATCTTTTCCTCACGGTTTACAGCGTTCTGTACAACGATGGTTCAGCGGGCCAGGCCCTTCCCGGGTTGCAGGACGGCGAACTGGTGGACGTGAGTTTCACCATGAACTCGCTTGACTTCGACCCGTCTCAATCAGGTGCCCTAAGCTGGTACTGGGGCCAGAACTCGGTTGACGTCACTATGACCGCGACTGGTCAAACTTCGGGTAACTCGGCCAGCTTTGATCTCGATCTCGGCGGCGCAAACTTCTTTCACAGCTTCAACGCTGGCGACATGGCTTTCTTCAATGAAGGTTCCGGAAACGACTTTGACTTCATTGACGATTTCTACAACACGAACGGTGCCTTCGCCTTCTTCAATCACGGGACAAGTCTTGCAGCATTGGATGGTTCGCACGACACGCTCGATGATGCCGCGGTCTATTTCGGCACGCTGCAAGGAATTGATACAACTACGACGATCAGCCAGGTTTCAACAGGGTTCAGCGATACGCTGACTTTTGTTACCGGTCAGACTCATTTGAATGCAATTCCCGAGCCGACTTCAGCCATCTTACTGGGACTCGGTGGCTGTGCATTTCTCGCACGCAGACGCAGGAGTTAGTGGCGGACTCGCACACTCCGGATAGGGGGAAATGAGAGAATGTTTCCAAACGGGTACACCGCTGGTGTGCCCGTTTTCTTTTGGGGAGCTACCTAGCCGGAGGTCAAACGCGACCAGATTCGACCGCCTTCACGCGCCAGCTTGCCGGCGAGAGTTGTCGGCCGCGGCTTTTCATGTGAGCGGTCGTAAATCAGCTCGCCTCTGAATTTTCCCTCAAACAGGCTGGACGCCTCGTAGTAGTGGTGAGGACGCCCGCGCGTCTGCAGCCAGTGGCCGTACATCACGGCTCCATCTTTCGCGAGCGGTGCAAGATTCTGCTGAAGAAGAGAAACTGCTTCTTCATGTGACGCGGGAACGTAGGTTCCTCCGAGATTACGGTAGAAGCAGGGACCGAGCAGGACCGACGGCTTGTCCCGGAATGTGGCTTCGATTCCAACGCTCGATCCGAACGAGACAACAACATCGCTCGCTCGCACCATTGCATAGGTATCGACCGGCGACTCAGGAGGCACAACGACAAGGTTTGGGCCAGCCAGGTCCAGCATGGCACGCAGCCGTGCGTTGTCGGCGTCTTTCAAGTTCGGGTGAACACGAAGAAAGAGTTGGGTCCCGGGTGCGACAGTCGCTAGTGAGTCGGCGAGTCTCCTTACCGCCACGACCTGGTTTTCGTACAGGTGGTTTGTCCAGCAGTCTCCGATAGCGACAAACTCATCGTCCGAGGAACAGAAAATCGAGATGTTTCTCACGGAGTGATCCCACTGCTCGGGCAGATGCCCTGCGGTCTGTTCTTTGACAAACGACTTCCAGTTGCGTTCGACGCGTTCTATACGATCTTCAAACCAGGACTCACCGATCTGTTGCCTTTTCGTCGGGTCCGCTGAATCCCACGACCGGCGAATGGCGGCTTCAATAGCAGGAATGTCATGAGGCAGATGATTCTTCAGAACCTCGTAGTGCTGACTATCACAGCCGCGTTCGTGCAGAAAGCAATCGACCTGCATCCGCTCACAGGCGCGCAGCACGCCGCGCATCGCTGCAAAGCGACCGTTGAAGACGTAGATGCGATCCGGCTGATGCTTTTCGATGTAGTTCAACGTTGAGATGTAGGCCCGGTGCCCGGCAACGAGAAACATTCGCAACATGTCCCGATGTCGATGCAAGTCAGGCTCAGGGTCCCTGATAATCGAAACCAGCGACGAGAGAGCTGCATAGCCAAGGTCAAAGTTGTCAATTTGATACGCGATAAGCTCTGCGACTGAATCGAATTCAGGAGGTTCGAATTCATCGTGATCAAAGCCTGTGCAACCCGGTTCCGGCTGCAGCATGAACAGGCCTGATGTTCGCCGGCCCGCGCAGGATGCGCAGGCATCCGGATCACTGGTGGAATTGAAGTCGCAACCACCAAGTTCGCCGGTACAGTTGATGAACTGGACCGAGTCACCCTCGTCCAGATGACGCTGAGCAATTTCCAGCTCGGTTTCGAAATGGGGCGAAACAGTCCGGTAGGGTGAGAAGATCGCAACTTTCATCACTACCCTGCCCTTCTGAAAACCGAACGGATTTTTTTTCCGAGCCGTTTCAGCCGGTTCGCTCTTTGTGGAACCGCGGGCATCATCTGCGCAAACATGTTTTCGTAGGTCCATTTGTCTGCAGCTTGGTCGCGCTCGATGACACCGGGGTGTGAAAGCCTGCCGATGGATTTAACGGGACGATTCGCCAGTGGCGCTTCGGGGTCGGTCGTATGAGTCGCGTCTGAACCAAATCCAATGTTGGATACAAGGTTTACCGATGGAATGATGGTCAGCCCGTCCTGCATCCAGCAGTTGTAAAGCCAGGGGAAGTCCCACGTGTCGTTGTGTCCGGCGTACTGGTTGTCAAAGACGTGGTGCCATAGCCGATATTCCTCGAGCGAATCGACAACCGATTTCAGTTGACGTTTGGATCGCCACCCGGGCCACGAATTTATGTCAACGTCGTATGTGTCCCATGCCCGTTTCCACGTGGCCCAGCCCCAGACGTGAGCCCAGCGTGAAAAGTAGTAGCTGTGAATGGTGTTGCGCGCGGGCTGAAAGTTTGTGCCGCAGATGGACGTGATTCTCGCATCTGATCTGTAACGCTGGAGCAACTGCTCGCAGAAACCGAAGAAGGACTCGTCCGGCAGGCAATCGTCTTCCAGAATGATTAACTCATCTTCCTGCTCGAATGCCCATGAAATGCCACTGGCCATGCGAATCCGGCAACCAAGGTTCAATGACGAATAGTCGGTTGTTAATTCACACGGCCAATCGATGCGGTCAATGACCGCTCTGGTTGCCGCAACTTTTTCAGCATCCCCTGAGACTTCCGGGCGAGGTCCATCTGCAATAACCAGGAGTCGTTCAGGACGAATCTGCGCAAGCTGCGAGAATACTCGCGCGGTCACTTCAGGACGATTGTAGATGCAGAACAGGACCGGCGTTTTCAATTGAATTCCTTTTCCCGACCACCGCTCGACAAGATGTCCGACCACCACTCGACAGAATCAATGAGTCTGTTTGGTTTGAGAGCATGGTTTTAACGTGCACAGGCCAAGCGACCAACGTACATTGCCCGCTAGCACTCTATCGTTGCCCGCCGTTACTATCCGCCGCCGTTAATTTCCATAGAGCCCCGGGCTTCTTGTCCGGAGTCGTTTTCAATCGGCTCGACAAAAAAGCCTTCTTCTGCGACCCAGGTTGAAAACCGCCGTGTCCACGGACAGTCTTCACACGGATTGAGACTGACGTACACATTCTCAAAAGCCAGAGGCAACGTTTGGCGACCTTGAGGCATCTTCCAGAGGTCCATATGAAGATGTGGATGAGATGATGATCCTGTGTTCCCGATCCTGCCCAGCACGGTTCCCGCTTCCACGATATCACCTGCGGCAACAGACACGCTGCCTTCCTGCAGGTGCAGAATATCAAGAGCAGCCAGACCATCAATATTCAAGTAAACCTCGTTGGGCTCACTTCGCGATTCTGTCAGTGGATCGTGATCTGACGATTCACTATTTGAGCGGATAACACGTCCTCTTGCCGGCGCAATGACATCAACGCCCCAGCAGTAGTAGTCCTCGTTTTTCTGAGAATGCCTTGGATCTGCCGGACCCATTGCCGCATCCACAAGGTACAGGTCGTAAGAATTCTGATCCTGATGCGTCCAGAGACCAAACGGCCCCTGACCGAGGTACCATTTGCCCTCCTTCAGCGGGAAAGAGACCGGCGTGTAAGGAGCTTCCGGATTTTCTACAGCGTCAATTGGAGCATCAAAAAACTCAGGACGATCCAATACAGGCGCAGCTGCTGATGGTCCGTATTCGACTATTTCACCGGCGTCGTGATCCCATGAAAGCGTCTCGATACGGACCCATCCACGAGACGTGGGGTCGTCGGGGAAATCGAAATCGTTGGCCGCGAACTCTGCCCGGATCACATCGAGTGGAATCCTCGCGGTAACAAAGGCGGAAATCTTGCAATCGATTCCACTGATATCAACATCTCGAACAGGCTCTCCATCCTCGAAAAACCAGAGCTTGTGACGTCCGGAAGTTGAGAGCCCTATCTGGAAATCGGTCACTTGATGCCCCCAGACATCGAAGTTGATCCAGTAGGCCCCATCCCGATCGACGGGGCGGCCGCGAGTTCCGATGAGGACATAGATCGCGTCGCGCATGGGGGCCAAAGCGGCCATGTTCAGATCGAGCTGTCTGACATCATGTTCAACGTTCTGCTCAAACGTGGGGATGCCATCCCAGTCACGATCCCGTCCATTGATCCGGATTGAGGCGGCAGTCTCCGCCATCTGTGCAGCGGCATCACGCAGGCCCTGCTGAGACTCCGACAAGGCGGAAGCTCGCTCCTGGGCATTGTTTTCCTGATTGCTTTCCTGCGCGGTGGCAATCAGTGCCGTGGCTACCAGCGCGGTGATTGGACCATGACAGCAACATGAAAGCACTACGAATGCGGCCAACACGAATGGCCTCTTTACCGTAATCATTTCCCTAAGGCTGGCGCGTCTCAAGTTTGCGTTCCATTAACTACGAGCTGTACATAGAAAGCTAGCATGTATTTTTGCTTCATGCTGCACATAAACAAGTCACAAAGCGGGGTCTCTATTTACGATCGCACCCCATTTTGATAAATCCATCCGTCCAGAATTGTTTCGAATTAGACGGGGTTCAGTCGTGCCTGTGGAATTAGTTGCGCCCGACAAAACTCCGGAACCGGACCCGAATTCCCAATCCAAAATGCCTGACATTCTGCCTTTTGACCGAGCTGACTCCGACCCGATGTTGCTCAACATCGGTTGCGGGCGTCATTTCGATGACCGCTGGCAGAATCTGGACATTGAGTCGAGCGAACCTGGCGTCATCGTTCACGACGTGACCCGCGGAATTCCATTTGAAACAGGTTCGTTTGATGCTGTTTACCACTCCCATTTGCTGGAGCACCTCAAACCACATCTTGGTCGCGCGTTGATGGCTGATTGTCTCCGCGTGTTGAAACCCGGCGGAGTATTGAGGATTGTCGTCCCTGACCTCGAGCGAATCGCGGAACTGTATCTGCAAAAACATCACTGCGCATGGAATGGTGATGACGATGCGGCCATCGACTACAACTGGATGAAGCTGGAACTTCTGGACCAACTCGTGCGCGAATGCTCAGGCGGACGGATGGGCTCGTACATGGCCAGTCCCGAAATCAAAAACTCAGATTTTGTTCGTTCACGCGTAGGCGACGAATTCAAGATCTGTCGAGGAACCGAAACGTATTCCAAAGCAGCACCGATCAGGCCCGGGCTGGGCAAACGGTTTTCTGATTTCACGCGCCGCTGGCGGGAAAAACTCTCTCGAGAATTTGTCCGTTTGATGCTGGGACGAAACGGAGCCGCTGCTTTTGATGAAGGCGTGTTCCGCAGCCGCGGTGAAATTCACCGCTGGATGTACGACCGCTATTCTCTTCGCGAGTTGTGTCACTCGACCGGGTTCCGCGACTTTCGCGTGCTCTCAGCGACTGACAGCGGCATCGAATCTTACAGGCAGTACCGTCTGGATTCGGTTG
>JBCCFB010000343.1:0-5722 GCA_039029995.1 Planctomycetota bacterium | reverse complement strand
GATGACTGTCCTACTTAAATGCGGCAGACAGCATTATGGGGCCGTTACGTCCGGGATGCAAATTGATGCCTTTAGAGTTTTCCCACCGGGATTCCCGTCGGCTGCGTAATACGATTCAAGTTACTTCTTCCGGCGTAGTATTGGCCGGGATTACTCACGCATCTGCAGCATGATCCGGTGGGTGAATTCCGACCAGGGAAAGCTTGCCGTGTTGATCAAATCAGAAGCAGATTGATGAACGTGCGCGGCCATCCGCCTGTTTTGCGGGCAGACATGACTGAAGAAACTCCGGTTATCTTTGGAAACTGTCGTGATAGAATCTTTCCTTCGCGTCAGTGCCTGATTTTTAGTGCCTGATTTTTCAACAACCAACGAAGATCAAAAATGAAAACCAATCGTTGTCTGACTTTCATGATCCGGTCATGCGCACTCTCGCTAACCGCAGCTGTTGTTCTGTGCTGGTTCCCGGGGACCGTTGATTCTGTCGCAGCATCCACTGGCCATCTTCAGGAACGGGAATGGCCTACCGAAGGCGAAGACGCGATCGACCAGATGCTTGGTTACGCGCAGATGTACAACATGCGGCGGATGCAGGTACCGCCGGATCAGCGCATAACGGATTTCAGATCTCTAATTCTCCTTGCCGATGACCTGATGGCCGCTCCGGGCACCGCAAGTAATCCCGAGATCGACCACAAGGCGATCGCTTTTCAAATCAAAGCCCAGTCACTCGTTGGGCTTACAGCCAATGGTGATCCGGCAGCACGAACTCAATTGATCGAGTTTGCAGAAGCCAACTACGAGCACGAAAACGCAGACTTCCGGAAATCTGCTCGTTTTCTGCGCATGACTCTGGCTCTCAGCGACTATGCCCGTGACGGTGGCGACACCTCGGACATCACAAATCAAGCTGATCAGATTCTCACAGCCTTCCCTGCAGAACTACCGGTCGCTAGGCGTCTACTGGCCGTCGCAGAACAACTGTCTCAAACGGGAAACAAAGAAGTTGCCCTGGAGGTTCTGCGAAAAGTCGAAGCTGACCTCGCAAACGTTGAAGAACCCGAACTCAAGAGATTTCTTCTTGTTGTGCGTGACAGTATTCACCTTACCGAAATCGGCTTCGTGCAGATGATCACAATGATCCAGCAGGAACCCGACGACGATCACAGCGCATTTGTTCAAGTGGTCAAGAATCTAACAACCCGCAATGACATGGGCCGGAAGATCTATACGGAAATCATCAACGCCACTCGCTGGATGGAGACAAGACAGCGTTACGACGACGTCCGCGAGATCTACGCAGCGCTTGGTGAGACGCTGGCGGGTAACTCCGATACAGAACTACTCGAAATGGCGGCGCGTGATCGCGAGATGGCCGAAAAACGGATCAACTCAGTAGGTACCAAAATCGAAATCACCGGTCAAAACGGTGCAGGCGAGGCCTTTGACGCCTCGATGGTAGAGGGAAAGAAGGTGGTCGCTCTTTATTTCTGGTCAACCGAAGTCCCGCAGTCGGTTCAGGCACTTCAAGCGATGATTCAAATCCGTGCAAGATTCGAAGCCAACGGCTATGAACTGGTGGCGATTTGTATCGACGAAGATGTCGGCCGGGCCCGTGGAATGTTCGGCGGCCGAATGCCTCCTTTCGTTGCACTGTTTCAAACGGATGAAACGTCGAGGCAGCTGCAGGAAAACCTTGGTGTCCAGAACGTTCCATTTCTGCTGCTGCTGGATGAACAGCAGAACGTGATCTCGCCAAGACTGTCACTGCAGACACTGACGGACAAGTTGAACGAATTGCTTGGTCCACCGGCAAACCGCGGGGGCTAGTCACGCCGGGCACATCAAACCATTGAATAAGAAAAACCGGCGAGTCATGTTTTGACTCGCCGGTTTGTTTTTTGTTTCAATCAGCCTCAGGTCTAAGTCCTACAGGCTTTCAAACTCGTCGAAGTTGAATACGACACCTTGCTGCGGGAATATCGCATATACCGTTTGAGCCAGATACAGATTCACAGCATCCGAAAAGCGCTGGATCGGCTTTGGTGGAATCACGATGATATCCGAGTTACGCAGCCAGATATCATCCGACGGATGAGGACGCCGACCGTAAAAGGCACCGGCAAGGTCCAGTCTCGTTGCCTGCAGCCGCCAGTTCTGATCCCGTCGGAACACGATCACCTGACGCAGGTTTCCACCCGGATCCAGCTGACCTGCCTGAGCGATCACTTGCATTACCGTGGTTGGACGTTTCTGTTCTATCTGCCCGGGTTTTAAAATCGGGCGGGTGTTTTAAACACACGACTGTGCCCGTTGCAGCAGTGCGGGTGTAACCTCGATACCGCCACCACCTCGCAGCGCCATTCGATAACGGGCGTTTACTTCGCGACGGACTTCATCAAGTGACAGCCCGATTGCCGGAACATTGCCGATCAACGGAAGTGAGAATGTTCCGTCCGGAGTAACCTGAACGATTCTTGCCTGTCCACCCTGACCGGCACGGGCATCAACCGCGTCACGCAAATCCTGAAGCGGTGTATCGCTTTGAACAACACGAACAACGATTCCCGGCTTCTTCACGAACTCTTCGTATTTCTCATTGAGTTCATCCTGAAGATCGGAGACCGTTTTGCCCGCGGTGACAACCTGCCCGATTAGGTCGAGTGAAATCGTCCCGTCCGAGAGAATCTCGACTTCTTCGACATTCAATGAGACGTCCGTATTCGAGCTGATCGAGATCACGTCGCCGACGTAGAACTTGTACGGCTCTGCAGAACGATCACGGGTCAACATGTAGATGAATTCCAGTTGATCGCCGATTCTGATCCGGTATTCCGGAAGATGTGGAGTACGGTATGGCCCGACATATTCGCCGTATGCGAATGCTTCAAACGGTACGAGGTGCTGATCGGTCCAGCCCGGTTCGCGTCCGTGACAGTTGAAACCGTCAACTCCCACCATCGCCCGGCCTCCCTGTCCGCCGTTTCCGTACGGGTCCTGGCCGCCATAGGCTGCACTCATTGGAAAGCAGTCACCGTCGCAGTTGGGAGCACCACAGCTTCCGCACCCCGAGACGTACTGACACAACTGGATCTCTCCGGACTCGACATCGACAAATTGCGGATACACCGGCAGGTGATCGGCTTTGTAGATAACCTCTTCGCGGGTATCGACTCTGGAATCGTAGCTGCCGGCGGACACCGGTTGCCATGACGCCTGAGTCGCAACTTGAAGCTGCTGCATATCGGCCTGAAGTGGCGTTGCGGGCGCCGGAACAGCTGGAGTTTCAACCAGCTCTTCGGCCGGAGTACTTGTCCACATCGTTGCGGCTACCATGCCCGCTGCGGCGACGATCGCGAGAAGCATTGCTGGTTTGTTGATTCGGTTCATGACTTGAGCCGGTGGGTTAATTCTGTTTGAAAGTCGGTTTGTATCAGAGAGTCAATGACGTTTTAGCGAAGTCCGTCAATCGTGTCTTTCACGCGATCGAAGAATCCGCGCGATGGTTGTTCAGGCACCTGGGAAACACGGGCGGCCGGCACTGGAGGGACAGTTTGAACCTGTTGCATTGACTGTTGCTCAGGAAACTCCCACGGTGAACTCTGGTTGAACACCTCAGGTTCAACCCACTCGATAGCCGGAGACTCTGCGACGTAGGCTGAGTTCGGTGCGGTCATTCGCTGGTGTTCTGACCGTGCGCGAGCTGCGAATTCGTCCTGCCCCAGCCTTTGATGAACGGTTGCAAGATTGTGCCAAGCCTGAGGAGTCCGCCGGATACGGAGACTTCTCTTGAACAGCTCAATTGCCTCGGCAGCCTGGCCACTTCTGGCAAGCATCGCACCAAGTTCATTCGCACTTCGATAACTGGATTCGTCACAAGCAAGTGCGGCACGGTGGTAGAGAATTGAGCGTGCGATATCCAGCGGCTCCGACGTCATCTCATGTCGCGACATCGTTCCGTGCAGCTTGCCCAGTGAATAAAGGGCCTCAGCTGAAACAACGTGATTACCGGATGCGGCAACGAGGTTTTCCAGCGCTGCGGCGAAATAGATCTGCAAGGCCTGAATTGAAGTTATCTGTGAAGCCTGTTCGACGGTGAGAACGTCGCAAGTATGCGCTTCAACGAAAACTGAGACGTTTGCCATCATCTGCAATTCGCTGTCCTCAATATGAAAATCCGTCGATTCGCGAAGCGTCACAATTGCCCGCCGAAGTGAATCAGTGTGCCGGGTCTGACCGGTGTTAGCGTCCATCGACTGAGCAATCAGCCGAATAGCGTGGTAGAACTCCTGACGGGCGGCGTGAGTCGCACCGCGTCGAGCAAGTGATTTTCCATACTCGACGTGATGAGCCGCTTTCTGAGCGACTGAATCAGGAACAGCGTATCCAGCCGCGCGGCCTTGAACCGCGGCAACGCCTTCCGCCAGTTGCATCTCAGCGCTTTGCTGGAACATCTGCTGGTCAAACCGGCTTTCTGATGGAGCCTGCTGAGTCTCCACCCGTTGCTCAACCATTTCCATGACAGGTGGAGCCGTTGACGTAACTTCTACCGGACGTATGTCCATCAGTTCTGCCTGATGAGAAGCCGCAACCGGAGGTACAGTGTCTCGAACATAAGGGTTCGCCTGCTGAATATCGCGGTCGTAAAGATCGTTGACCTGGTATCCACGGGTGTCTGCTAATGCTGGACTGTTAACGACCGGAAGGGCAACCTGTCCCGGCAATCGCGGTTCAGGATAGACCGGCTCAACTTCCTGGAACTGCCAGCGGTCATCTTCTGAATCAGTCGCAGCTGGTCCGGCCGGAAGTTGTGATTGGGTCAGAAAGTCCTGTTGAGGTGCAGGCTCAGGCGGGAGTAGCGTGCCTTCGTTCGCATAAGCTTCTGCATGAAATGTTGAGTCGTCCCCGGCTGTTTCAATGACTCCGTACATTGCATCGGCAGAGTCATTAAAGCGCGGCCGGGCAGAGACCGTGTCGTCTTCCAGTGCGGAAGAGTCGTAGCTGGAAGGCTGACCCGGACGGCTCATGCCCTCCAGCATGTCAGGCCCGTTGTCGCCGCTGCTTGCGAACATGAATCCGATTCCCAGCGCGATTCCCGTGCCGATTCCCAGCCGGTTGACTACTTTCCAATCCATTGCAAATTCCTTGCGGAGATTAATGGAACTGAGTTCTGCGAATGAACGCGGAGTTCCATGCAGGTTGAGTTTGCAGACCACGTATTTTCTGCAACGTGTTTGTCGTTGACATGTCACAACAGTCGTGTCAGTTGCGCGACCGTGCAGTCCGTATGAAAGGTAGAATCGGAACGCAGTATTGCGAAAACCAGCCGATGCCGATCAAACCCGTTACTCACAGTGAACGCGAAGAATTGCCTGACCGGCAAACTTTGTCTGATGCTGGAAGTCAGATCGCCGATAGGGTTAATGCCACGGGAATTGGCCGGGGAAGTTTTCGTTTACGCCCAATTCCGGGTACGGTGCTATCAAAGCTCTGCTGTCACGCTACCCGGAATTGTTCCCTGGCTAACCAGTTTCCCGCGCAGGCTGATTGTGAAATCATGCTGATAACCCTGGCAGCATACCCGTGGATAACAAAGCGGGCAGAAGCCCGTGGATAACAGCCCGTGAGTAACAAAGGACTGCAACAAAAAAACCCGACCGCAAGGGCCGGGTTCAGTATTCGTTTTTGCGAGCTGTTTTTAAAGCCCGGTCGTCACGTCGAT
>JBCCFB010000342.1:0-5726 GCA_039029995.1 Planctomycetota bacterium | reverse complement strand
CGGTATCACACTCAGTGTCGAATTGAGCAGGCGAAACGGCTCCTTGATCAAAAAACGCTTTCGATTCAGTCTGTCGCATCGGCTGTTGGTTTTGATGATGCCGCTTACTTTTCTAGGGTGTTTAAGCAATTTACCGGAGACTCGCCGCAAAAGTGGCAAAAACGTGTTTGAATTCAAAAAATTGAGCTACTATCTGGCGAATATTTTTTAGCTGACCCCCAACAATGAGGATTCATGTCACAAGATCTTTGCTTTTTATCGGCTCTTGAAATTCTAGATTTGTTTCGCAACCGCAAACTCTCACCGGTTGAGTTAATGGAGGCTGTGATTAAACAGGCGGAGATGGTGGAGCCAACGATTAACGCCTTTTCTTACACCCATTATGATGAAGCGATGGAGCTGGCAAACCAAGCGGAGCAAGCCTATATGAATGGGACGGCCCGGCCGTTGGAAGGGATTCCATTTGCGGTAAAAGATGAGTCTGAAATCGCTGGTAAGCCGATTAGCAATGGGTCTCTATTTATCAAAGATTTTGTCCCTGATTCTACAACGATTGTCGTTGAACGTGCGTTAGAGGCGGGTGCAATCGTCCATGCTCGCACGACAACGCCGGAGTTTTCTTCGGCCGTCTTTACGTGGTCGAAGGTGTGGGGTGTCACCCGAAATCCATGGAACCCAGCGATTACCCCGGGAGGTTCAACCGGCGGTGGCGCGGCGGCGTTGGCGGCCGGATCAACAATTTTGATCAACGGCTCTGACATCGGTGGATCGATACGGGTGCCCGCTTCGATGTGTGGCTTGGTTGGGTTTAAGCCACCATTTGGCCGGAATCCTGAAAGCCCGCCGTGGAACCTAGAAGCATACTCACACGGTGGCCCATTGGCTCGCACGGTTGATGATTGCATCTATCTGCAAAACATCATGGCAGGGCCACATCCGGCCGATATGACCAGCCTCAAACCGAAACTTGAACTGCCGTTTGATTACTCATCTGTTAAAGGTAAGCGAATCGCTCTATCGATGGATCTGGGTTATAAAGTGATTGATCCAGAGGTGCGCCAACTGGTTGAGCAGGCGTGCGCCATCTTTGCAGAATTAGGCGCAATTGTGCAGCCAGTTGAGTTAGGATGGTCGGAAGAGACGCTGAAAGCGGTGCTCGACCACATCACATTTGGAATGATGGGAGTATCGATGCGGGAGTTTTATGAAATGGACAAGGAAAAAATGACCAGCTATGCCCGCTGGATGGTCGAGCGAGGTGCGCAAACGACAGGGGCTGATATGTTGCGAGCGGCCGAAATATCTGGAGAAAATATGGCAAAGCTGGCAAAGGTTTATGAAAACTGTGATCTGTTGCTAACGCCGACGGTAGCCAAGCCGGGTGTCCCGGCCGACTTTGACTATGGAACGATGGCTTTGGACGTTGATCGTAAAGCGGTTGATGCGAAATTTGGTTGGGTGCTGACCTATCCGTTTAACATGCTCAATCGCTGCCCCGTGTTGGTGATTCCGGCCGGACGCACAGCTGACAATGTGCCGATTGGGATCCAGCTAGTCGCTCCCCCGTTTGAAGATGAAGTCTGCTTTCAGTTTGCCAAAGCGTATGCAGACGCACGGCCGGATCTCTTTATCAGCTCAACCAACAAGCCGGAATTTAATTAGCCAATGCACATTCTCGACAAAGACATGAAAAGTCTTTTGTAATCAGAGCGATTGTACTGGGCACAAACCAGACTTTTCATGTCTGAAGCGCATCACTTCAAATTAGTTAGCCGCAATCGGTTTTTGGAAGTATAGATAGACGCCTAACTCTCCACCGTGATCGGTAAATTGGGTGTAGATATCTTGAATCCCAATCGATTGGAGCATGAAAAATAGCTCGTTGAGCCGATAGGTGTTCATCTGCATTTCAGGGTCAGCTTGATATGGCACTGTTGGCTCTGCCACTCGATGGGTTAGACGCAGACGCTGATATTCTATGTACTGCATGACTCGGGCCACGAATGATTCGGGTGGACGAGAGAGTGCTTCTGAGGGAGGTAGCCCACCGCTGGCAGCATACATTGATTTTGAATAAGTGATTTGGATAACACCGATCCCACCATCAGCTAAATGATTGAGGAGCTGTTTAAAGATCGCTTTTCCTCTTGCGGGCGGGCGGGAACAAGATCCTGTTGATCGAATATGAAAAAATCATTGCCAGTGTCGTGCGTCCGGATGGAGTTGATGACTTCAACCAGTACGTCGGCAAATGGCATCCCGGACACATCGTCAATACGCTGCATCACGGCGGGCATGTCGATACCATCCGTATGGATGACATTGACCCGACTTTTCTCGACCTTCACGATCAATGGTGGAAGCCGGATCGCGAATAGATTTCTCGGGTGGTCCTGAGGTCGGGCAATCCCGGTCAGACGCCGGGGATAAAGTCTTCTGCGTTTGTGATGGAGACCGCAAAATGGGCCAGCAGGTCTGCCGCTCGATCAATGTCATCCAGTGAAATTGTCTCTACAGCGCTGTGCATGTAGCGGTTGGGAATAGCGAGGATTCCGGCTGCGACTCCCGATCGCGTGACTTGAATCGCGTTGGAATCATTCGGCGCGGCACGCCCAAGTGCATTGAACTGGACTGCAATTTCGTTTTCCGCAGCCAGTTGTTTCAGGCGCCGGCCGACTTCCGGATTGATGTTCGGCCCGCGGACGATAACAGGACCACCGCCAAGGGCAACGGAGCCTTGTTGTTTAGGCTCAACGGTCGGACAGTCGGTCGAGTGAGTGACGTCAATTGCAATGCCAATATGTGGATCAACTTCGTAAGCCGCGGTTCTGGCGCCGCGCAATCCGATTTCCTCCTGGACAGTCGATACAGCGTAGAGTCCACATTGGAGATCCATCATGGATGCTCGCCTGAGGGCTTCGACGGTTACCCAGACCCCTGTCCGGTTGTCCATTGCCGGCGCGTTTGCAAGGTTTCCAAGGAGCTGTTGAAATCCGAGTTGCAGAGTGACGCTGTCTCCGATTTGGACCAGCTCAGCCGCTTGTTCTCGTGAGGTGGCACCGATGTCAATCCAGAGGTCCTTAGTCTTAACAACCTTCTTCCGCTCGATTTCGTCCAGAAGATGAATGGCTTTGCGGGCGATGACTCCGTTAACGGGGCCGGAGTCCGTCCAGACCGTCATTCTCTGGCCAATCAACTGCTGGGGGTCCCAGCCACCGACGGTCTGCGTGTAGATAAAACCTTTGTCATCGATATGGGAAACGATCAAGCCGATCTGATCAGCGTGGCCGGCGAGCATGAACCGGACTTCGGCGTCAGGGTTTTTGCAGAGGATTACGTTGCCGTGAAGATCGGTTTTTGTAACGTCTGAAAAATCAGCGGCGTACTGACGGACAACTTCCTGTACCTGTTGTTCGTATCCGGAAACGCCGGGAGTCGAGAGCAGCTCTTTAAAAAATTCCAGTGCCTTGGGATCCACGAATTCCCTTTCTTAATGTCAGAATGACCAGGTATCGGATTGAGTTTTGGAGAACCTGAATACCGGAGCGCTCAGGCGGCGATCGCAAGATGGCTTTTGAGGTACTCGCGAGCTTTTTCCAGCGGAAGGTCAATGTGCCGGTCAGCAGGCGCTTGCGGATTCTCACTGGTTTCGTCTTCCGGATCGTCGTCAGGCTCGGGACCGGTTGTGCTTTCTGTTTCAGATTCCGGACCGGTGTTTTCATCGTCGTCAGGCAAAGTAAACAGTCGGTCGGCGCTGTCATAAATGTCGGGATTCAATCCCGCCAGGTCGCGAAGATTCCTCTGGCGGATATTCTCGAAGACCATTTCTGTTGTAAGGGCCACTTCCAATCCTGTTTCCGGCTGAATGCCCCAGACACCTGTGCGTTTGGCCTCCGGATCAGTCCGGTCAATCTGGCGGTCACTCGGTCTCCAGAAGCTGGCAACCGTGAGCTTCAAAACACTCCGGCCCCGTTGAAGGGGAATGAGATCCTGGACGGTTCCCTTGCCGAATGTCTGTTCACCGACGATGACCGCCCGGCCATGGTCTTGAAGGCATCCGGCGACGATTTCACTCGCGCTGGCTGAGTGCCTGTTCACCAGAATTACAAGGGGAACACCCGGATCGAGGACGACGTCGTCGGTGCAAAAATGCTGTTCAAGCAGTACGCGGTCTCTTCCGCGGGTGCGGACAACCGGCAGAGGTTCATCAAGGAACATGTCGCAAATGTCAATTGCTGACGAGAGCAGGCCGCCGGCGTTGTTCCTTAGGTCAAGTATCAGGCCGTCGACGTTGCCGTTCATTTCGGTAACCGCTTCCCGCATCTCTTCAGTGGATTTTTTGCCGAACTGAGTCAGTCGGATGTAGCCGATCTGCGGGTCGTCTTTCAGGTGAAACAGCCATGTTCCGTCACTGTTGCGCCAGTCACCACTGACCGACGGAACGGGGATCACGGCTCGTTCGAGTTCAAATTCCAATCGCTCTTGATCCCGCATGATGGAAACTTCGACGGTTGTGCCAGCCGGTCCTCTCATCTTCGAAACCGCGTCGCCCCGTTCATAACCTTCTGTAGAGATGCCGGCTATCTCAATAATTTCATCGCCCACGCGGATGCCGGCGTTGAAGGCTGGCGTATCGGGGATCGGTGCAAGAACAACTAGTTTGTCCGTTTGAGGATCCGTGTCCACATACATGCCGACGCCGCCGAACTGCTGGTTCATGTCTTCATCAAGCGCTGTAAAGTCATCGCCGGAGATGTAGATTGAATGTTCGTCCAGTTGATCCGTCATTCCGTTCATGGCCGCCTTGAACAGATCTTCGCGCGGAACTTCGTGTAGAGCTTCTGTCTCAATGAGATGCATCGCCTCAGCGACAAGGTTTGCATAGCGATTGCGTGCAGATACGCTGTAACAGGCGATTGCAATAATCGCGGTCAAAGCAATGATCAGAATGTTCCTGAGCGGCATTGTCGGATCCGTACGAATAGGCGGCGGTCAGACTATATCGTACCGGGAACAATTACCGCAGGAAAGCTTGGAACCCGTGGACCGCCGACTAGAAGTCTAATCGGCGGTCATAAGTTGTGCCGAACTGTCGCCGGAACCTACCGGGAAGGAAAGTTGTAGTTCGGGTTGGTCTGCGAGAAGTCCTCATCGGTGAGGCCGACGTTGAGAGTAATGTTGAAGTAGGTGTATTCTTCCAGCAGTCTCGGCTCGCCGCCGGGCACTGCCGGCCAGTCATAAGCGGCATACCGAACTGGAATGTTCAATTCCTGATCAATGAATACTTCCGCCTTGTGGAATTCGAACTCAGGCTGACGATCGGGGTGCAGCAGTTCGATCACGGTGCATGGGCGATCACCGATGGCTCCATCTTCGCGATACTCGACGATGCACTGACCCACGGCACGATCCCGTTCTGCTTTTTCGATCAGTTGTCGAACGAGATTCTCGATACCGGCTTTTGTGATCGGATTGCGGCTGCCACGCATGGCAAGAGAACCGGTCGGGTCGAGGTAGAAAGTCTTGAATCCAAGCATGCCGGATTCGTGTGCGACGAGTTGACCGTCGTTCCATCCGTCTACGTAGATGACCTCACGTCCGGCGGCCTTTCGAGGACGAAGAAACTTCATGTAGATGGATGGAACGACGGTCAACTCGTCGCACACGAATCCGGCATGCTTGGATTCAAGACTTTCTACCTCGACCCGACCGGTTCTCTTGCCATG
>JBCCFB010000341.1:0-5842 GCA_039029995.1 Planctomycetota bacterium | reverse complement strand
CTTCGAATCCAATCCTATCGGCGTACTCTACAGCCATGTTCAAAAAGCGGCCGAGGTTGTCCATTTCCCGTTTGATGTCAGTGTTGTAAAGGTTCATATAACCTTCACGGCCGCCCCAGAAAACATAGTTCTCTCCGCCAAGCCTCACAGTCACTTCCATCGCCTTTTTGACCTGGGCCGCAGCAAAAGCAAACACCTCTGCATTGGAACTGGTTGCAGCGCCGTGCATGAACCGGGGATTAGTGAACAGATTTGCGGTACCCCAAAGCAGCTTGATTCCGGTTCGCCGCTGTTCTTCTTCCAGAACGTCTGCAATCGCATCCAGATTCGAATGAGATTCGCTTAATGACCCACCCTCAGGAGCAACATCGCGATCGTGAAATGCGTAATACGGCGCACCGAGCTTTTCCATGAATTCGAATGCTACCCGGACCCGGGCCTGAGCGTTTTCAACTGAATCAGTTCCATCGTCCCACGGACGTTGAAGCGTCGGCGAGCCGAATGGGTCCGCCCCCGTACCTCGAAACGTATGCCAGTAAACAACACTGAATCGAAGATGGTCGCGCATCGTTTTGCCTTCAACCAGTTCATCAGGGTTGTACCAGCGATAGGCCAGCGGGTTATCCGAATCAGGTCCTTCGTATTGAATCGGCGCGATATCTGGGAATGCGGGCATGTTGCTCTTCTTCTAGTTTCGTTACTTGAACTAGAAGATTGTCGCACCGCTTGCGCAACTTCTCAACCAGAGGAAACTTCATGCAGTTTTCATCGCGGCATGTTTTTCCGGCCGATGGAAAGATGTAGCGGTCCGATCACTTGATCGTGCGCCTGATCAGCCAGTCTCCCAGGCGCGTGGATAATCTCGAAGCAACAAAAAGCAGGCGTGCTCGCCAGGGAATAATCAACTCGGCCTGTCTCTTTTCACAGGCACGAATGATTCGTGTCGCGACTGTGGCGGCAGGAATGCCTTTTACCGGAGCACCTGCACCGGGGCGAGCTGCCTCTCCCGGCAAGCCTTCACTGAGATGTTCGTAACGATCGATTTGCTGCCCTGGATCTTCCGGGCGGATTACCGGTCCTGTGCAGACATGAAGGACATGAATTCTGCCTGCTGTTTCCAGCCTGAACTGATCTGTGAATGCAGCAACCGCATGCTTGCTGGTTGAATAGGGCGCTACAAGGGGCCAGGCCGTGCGTCCGGCAAGTGAGCCGATGTTGATGAGATACCCGCTACTCTGGTGCAGATGCTCAAACACCATCCTGCTACAACGAACGACCGAAAGAAAATTGATCTCAAGCAGTTCCCGATAGTCCTCCACATCGGCTTGAGTTACGTCCGCCCTCGTAGATTTACCCACGTTGTTAACCCATGCGTCGATACGGCCGAATCTGGCGACAATGGAATCGATCGCACCGGCGACGCTTTCGTCCTGCGTTACGTCGCACTCGATTGCGACCACTTCCGCATCTGCAGAAGACAGCTCATTTGCGGCAGCCTGATTCTTCTGTTTGTTGCGAGCCAGAATGACCACAGAAGCGCCGCGGCTGGCAAAACCTTCTGCGATTGCTTTTCCGAGCCCTTCCGAACCGCCAGTAACGGCAACGACTTTTCCGGACCAGGCTGACATAAAAACAAAGCGCGTATGAAGTTGGATGCATAGAGGTCGCTTTTCGACCCACCGACTGTAGTTTAAATCGGATTTGCTTGCATGGAATGCTGGCAGCGGGCGTGATTCGACAAGGATTCCTAAAGATTACCGCTCAGCTTGCCGATGCCGATTGTAGCGGCAGGGCTAACTGGGAAAAGTTTGCGGCCTGAGGGTCACAGCAATCCTGCTACGCCAATCACAGCCAAACCCATACACAGCTAACCGGGGTAATCAGATGAAGTTGAAGACAGGCCGATGGGTCGCATTTGCTGCAGTACTTTTGCTGACCGCGTCGCCGGGCTGCTCAACCTTCGGCCCGATGTCCGCCGACCGCGAGTTGCCTGCGGGAAACATGTCCGTCGGGGCTGAGAACGGAGGCTATACCGTGTATCTGAGCGGCGCTCGAAACATGGATCCCTATCATGGCGTCATCAGCACTGACATGGAAAACCCGACGACAGTTCAGATGGCGCTGCACGCCTCGGGAGCGATCGACAAATTCAACGCGATGACGGTTAACGTCGTTCGCACCGTTGCCGAAACCGGCCAGCAGTTGAGGATGCCGGTAGACTACGTCAGTCGAGAAAAAGCAGTACGGATGGAACAGGACTACACACTTCATCCCGGTGATGTGATCAGCGTCAAGATGAAGGCTTCAGGCGCGATGGATGAAGTGCTGGACTCCCTCGGAATCACTCCCAACGGATTCTAGAACCGCGGGCAATGCAAGATACAACGAAGCACTGGAAACGTGATTCCAGTGCTTTTTTGATGCGCGGAATCTTCCAGCAGGTTGGGCGGATTTTCCAGCACCTTTGGATGAGTACATGACTTGGAACGCACCTGGTTAACGCAACGATTTTCCGGCGCGAACGTTTTGCGGCTTCGCAGCGTCAGACGTATAGGCTTAAATGATCTCTTGCGGAGTTGGTCAGGCGTTCGCCGGCATTGCCTTGCAATGCGGGAGGAAAGTCCGGGCTCCAAAGGACAGGATGGTCGGTAACGCCGACCGGTCGCGAGACCAGGGAAAGTGCCACAGAAAGTAAACCGCCGAACGCACCCTCGGGTGGCGTGGTAAGGGTGAAAAGGTGGAGTAAGAGACCACCGGCGCCGGAGGTGACTCCGGCGGCCTGGTAAACCCCATCCGGAGCAAGACCAAGCAGGAAGCAGTGACGGTCCGTCGCGTTATGACTTTCGGGTAGGTTGCTCGAGCTGTCCAGCAATGGCCGGCCTAGATAAATGACCGCCGCGCAGGTGTTCAACACGTGCGAACAAAACCCGGCTTACGACCAACTCCGCAAATTTTCTTTTCGCCGTACTGCCTCTCGCCATCCGACTTGGTGGAATCCTAAAACATGCATATCCGGGCCGGGCCGGATTTAAGCTGTCGCCTGAGGCTCGCTCTTTTCTTCACCGGAATCCTGATCCTCTGATTCCGTTCCATTGGAACCAGCATCGTCCGCATCGTCCTCCAGTTCGCGTTTCCAGCTATGCAGCATCTCCAGCGCGTCCATGGGTGACATGCGATTGGGATCCAGTGCTTTGACTTTATCAACAAGCGGATGATGAACCGGTCCGAAAAGGGTCAACTGAATTCGGCCCGACTGATCGCGCCGCGGGTGTTCCGTCGGAGTCATGATCGCATCACGATTGGCTTCGACATCAGATCCCTGTTCAAGCTTTTCCAGAATCTGCGCTGCCCGATCATTCACCGAGACAGGAACTCCGGCAAGTTTGGCGACATGGATTCCGTAACTCTTGTCAGCACTTCCGGAGACGATTTTGTGCAGGAAGACGATCTTCTCATCCCATTCCTGAACTGAGACGTTGTAGTTGCGAACGCCTTCAAGCGTTTCCTCCAGCGCCGTGAGTTCATGATAATGCGTTGCGAACAGGCAACTGCATCCGATCCGGTCGTGCATATATTCAACAATCGACCAGGCCAGAGAAACTCCGTCATAGGTACTGGTTCCGCGTCCGATCTCATCAAGAATAACCAGCGAGCGGGCGGAGGCTGTATTGAGTATTCTCGCCGTCTCGGTCATCTCGACCATGAATGTACTCTGGCCTTTGGATAGCTCATCACTGGCACCGACACGGGCAAAGATCTTGTCGACCACCCCGATCTTCGCGCTTGCTGCCGGTACGAAACTGCCAGCCTGTGCCATCAACGTCAACAGCGCGACCTGACGGATATAGGTGCTCTTACCGGCCATATTCGGACCGGTGATCAAATGCAGGACTCCGTGCCCCGAGCCAAGCTGCGTATCGTTGGGAACGAAAGCTCCAAGCGGCTGAATGATGTCCAGTACCGGATGACGTCCGTCAACGATTTCCAGTTCCTGCTGGTCTGTCATTTCGGGCCGGCAGTAGGACTGCTCCACGGCAAGTGTTGCCAGTCCGGCAAGAGCATCGAGCGTTGCGAGGATGTGCGAGTTGGCTTTCAATCGCGAAGTGTGAACTCGTACGAGTTCTCTTAGTTGATCAAATAGCAGCATCTCCCGCGCGAGCGCGTCATTTTCGGCCGAAAGAACCTTCTCTTCGTACTCTTTCAACTCCGGCGTAATGTAACGCTCGGCATTCTTGAGGGTTTGCTTTCGAATGAAAGCCTCTGGCACTCTGTCTTTGTTGGCGTTTGTGACTTCGAGGTAGTAACCGAAGACTTTGTTGAACCCGACCTTCATTCCTTTGATGCCGGTCTCTTCGCAGATCTTTGCCTGGTAGTTTGCAATCCACTGCTTTCCGCCCGTTGCCAACTCACGCAGCGAATCCAGTTCCTTGTCGTAACCCTCACGGATGAATCCGCCATCTCTGGCAATCGGTGGACAACGATCGATCAAAGCCCCCGCCAATTCAGTTTGCAACTCGTTGCAGGGATCAAGGTCAGCCTGGAGTCGTTTGAGCAGATCACACTTAGCGCTGGACAATTGACTTTTGGCAACAGGAACCGCACTGAGTGTTTTGCAGATAGCCTGCATGTCGCGGGGCGAAGTTCGCGCGGTGACTACACGCGCGATCAATCGCTGCATGTCATAGATTTCACCCATGCCCGAAATCAGTCCGGAACGCAGACTGGAGTTGCCAACGATCTCGCCGACGGCATCATGCCGTGCCTCGATCTCTTCGCGTCCGGTCAGCGGATTTGCCAGCCACTCGGCCAGCATGCGGCTTCCCATCGGAGTAGTACAACGATCAATAACGCCGAGCAGTGAGCCTTCACGGGAGCCCCCGCGCAGAGTCCGCGTGACTTCGAGGCTGCGCCAACTGGCCGAGTCGATCTCGACGTAGACACTCTGACGATAGGGGAGTACCCGATCGATGTGCTCAAGGGAACCTTTATGAGTTTCCTTTAGGTATTCAATAACCGCGCCGGCAGCGCAGATCACTGAGTCATCCATCCGGTCAATTCCGAACCCGTCAAGTGAAGCAACTTTGAACTGATCTTTGAGTGTTCTCTCCGCAGTATCAAACGAAAAACTCCATGGTGGTCGCCGCGTCACCATGACTTCATTTTCAGGCAGCTCAAACTCGCAGTTTTCAGAAACCAGAATCTCGCTTGCGCTGAGCCTCGCAAGAAGGTCGGCAACGGAATCACGACGCGCGCTGGTGACATAGAAACGGCCTGATGCAATCTCGGCCCAGGCAAGTCCTACGACGTCCTGACTTTGTTCACCCTTCCGGCCTTCGCCATCTGCGGCGCGGCGTTTCCTTTTCTTTGGGCTTTGCGGAACCAGCGCAACCAGATAGTTGCATTCGGCCGGATCCATCAAAGCAAGATCGGTCACAGTTCCGGGCGTAACGAGCTGTGTGACTTCTCGCTTTACCAGCCCCTTGGCTGTTTTGGGATCTTCAACCTGTTCACAGACAGCCGCGCGAAAGCCTGACTGAATCAGTTTGGCGAGATAGGTATCGAGTTGATGGTGCGGAAAGCCAGCCATCGGGATGGGATTGTTTTTATCCCGGCTGGTCAGCGTCAAACCGAGTTCTTTTGCCGCGACTTTCGCATCGTCATGAAAGAGTTCGTAGAAGTCACCCATGCGGAAGAGCAATAACGCGTCTCCACACGCTTCTTTGGCCGCATCGTACTGACGCATCATCGGAGTTTTATTGGACATGCACCAGATCGTAACAATCTGACATCAGCTTGCCAGAGGCAGCGCAAATGTTGTCCATCAAACGTTCGCCGGTCCACT
>JBCCFB010000340.1:0-5868 GCA_039029995.1 Planctomycetota bacterium | reverse complement strand
TCGCGGACTACCAGAAGTCCGGTTCGAAATGTCTGGCAGTTCCGGTTGTAAGGGTGGTTCAACCCGATTTTCAAACAGAGGCCGTAGTCTCCGAAGAATCGACAAAAGCCGAACGCGAGCTGCGACACATGTTGAGCACCTCATCCGCCAGTTCCAGAACAGACTCGACACTCTCTTCATTGATGATCGCATCGTTAAGTTTGACCGTGACATCGGTCATCGGTTTCAGCTGGTTGTTGATCGCGTTGTCTTTCAAAGACGCGACGACTTCCTGCAATTTGTCCACGTCTGCCAGCTCAATGGCGTCACAAAGATCTTCAATGTGCTGGCCGATCGAGACAGCAGTTCGCGTATCAATCGGCAACTCGTCGCGGTTGCGGTCGTATCCCGCGGTCCGGACATGTGCAATCAGCAACTCGACGACCTGCGGATCAAACTGATCCGGACAACACTTGCGCAGTTCTTCAAAAGCCCGTTCGTGATCCAGCCCTTTCCGGTACAGGGAACCGGAAACGATCGAGTCAAACGCATCGCAGACACGAATAATGTTCGCCGCATAGGGCACGCTTTGTTCCGATGAGTCAGACGACCCGGTCTGCATAGCGCTGTTGTGGCATGCGATGATTCCTGCAATCGAATCACTGGCAAAGGCAGATCTGACAATCTCCACGCCGATCTCATCATGCCGTGCCATGATCTCCCATTCGTCATCCGTCAACGCACCGGGCTTGTTGAGAATCGCATCGGGCACACCGATTTTGCCGATATCATGAAGCAGTGCCGCAATCTCAAGCTTGTAGAGTTCACGCCGGTTAAGCAGCTTGCGCCCGACGTTTACGGCCAGATCCGCCACTCGCAATGAATGCTGAGCGGTTTCCTGGCTCTTGAACGACAGAGCTGAGAGAAGGCCTGTAACGGCTGAGTATTGAATCGGCGATTCTTCAACGTCCGGAACAGCAGCCGCGATTTCGCTTTCGATCTTGCTGCACTGGTCGAATCCGACGACACGGTTTCGTCCCGACTTCTTGGCCGCGTAAAGACACTCATCTGCCTGATCCAGCATGTGTTGTGGATCCATTGCGCCCAATTTTCGATTTGACACGCCAAGGCTCGCCGTCACATCGATGTTTGCAATCTTATCGGCGCTAAGAGCGAGACGGATTTGCTCGGCAACTTCGACGGCAAACTCGAAGGACTCATTGGGAATCAGAATGGCGAATTCCTCACCTCCGTAACGGCAGACAAGTCCGTTGTTTCCCACGACTTTCTGAAGGATGTCACCTACCCCGATCAGGACTTCATCGCCGACAGAGTGGCCATAGGTGTCGTTGATTGATTTGAAATGGTCGACGTCCACCATCGTGATGCTCAGCTTTGCAGGCTCAACGTCCTCCCAGAGCTGCTCATAGTTGAACCAGAATGCTCTCCGGTTCATACACTTGGTCATCGGGTCGTAGGAAGCAAGAAAGTTGAGTTGTTCGTTCTGCCGCTCAACCTCATCGCGGCTCCGCCTCAATGTTTGAATAATTTTCGAGAGTTCAGATTTCTTATTTTCCAGCGCAGTAACATCGTCGAGGCTGATCAGAACCCCCTTGGTTTTGCCGGTTTCTGATCCACTGATCGCAGTCGCGTTGACAATGTACTTCCTTCGCTTGTTGTCGCAGGACAACTCGACAATCTGACCGACAACAGAAACCCCGAATTTCAAACAACGATTCCATGGCAGTTCAATTTCCGTAGCCACCTCGTCATTCTGCCATTCGATTTCGTTGATATTCATTCCAACGAGATCGCTGGAATCGATACCGATTACGTCTGACATGGCCAGATTCGCATGGGCGATCTCGCCGCGCGGATTCACGAGCATGAGGCCTTCGGCCAGAGTATCGAATGCCGACTTAACTCGAGTCGGTACGACCTCCGTTGGATTCAGATACCGGAATGTCTTGCCAAAAACGTGCCAGGATATCAGGATCAAACTCGCGGAAATAAATCCGATCAGGGGCAAGGGAAAATTCAACAGGCCTGCCACGCCGTTCATTTCCAGTGGCTCGAACATCAGTTCCAGCTTCCCCCATTTGCTGCCGTTGCAGTAGATCGTGACAGCGATCTGGCTGTCGGTCAGTTCCTCTCCGATAAGCGGCACCCAGTTTTTCTCATGATCGCCCGCCTGAACGACATAGCGCTGATCGGAAGTTCGCTTGACTCCGACTGAGACAAGCTGGTCATCTGCCCGTTCGATTCCATTGAGTACATTCTGCATCTCACGAAAACGGCTGGACTCCGCGAATTGCGCAACCGAAATCGCGACAGAACGGGTCAGCGCGATTCTTCCGTCGATCTTTGGCTGAAATGGGTTAGGAACGATTCCGACACCTACTGCAAACCACAGCAGGGAGACGCAGATCATACCGATCGTAAGTGACAGTCTGGCAGCAGACTTAATTTGGAACATGACTCTTCAACCTCAATGGTTGCCGTATGTTGGATTTCGGTTTCTGTTTTCGGCGACATTGGTTGCGGGTCGGCAGCGTCGGGTTCGTACGGAGGTTTAAAACAGCTCACTCAGGGTTCACTAGAAGAATTCGTCGAGTTCGGACTCTTCTTCCCGATTGAATCGTGCGGAATAGGAATCAAGCAGCGGAAGCGGGTCAATGAATCTCCAGTTCGGCATCTGCGACATTGCAGCAGCTACAAGTACGCCACCGCGCAAAGACCAGAGGATGTAACCTGTGGTTGCAAAGGCAGTAATCGACCCGATTGAGAAATCATCGTTAACGGTGAATTGCGTCGGAATCTGAAGTTCTTCAAGTTCCTCCCACATGTACTCAGCGTTATAGACAACCCCGAGTTCGCCCAGGCGGCTCTGCTTGCGGTGGGTTTCCTGTTCAATCGCAATACGCTGATCGGAGGAGTGTGCGACCAACTGTTGCAATACAACCCTGGCCCGCTCACGGTCAGACAGTCGGAACAACGATTCTTTCGATTGAAATCCGTCCTGCCGGTTTTCAGCGGTGTCCGCAGTGTCACTAACACTGACATTTTCACGCAGGTCCAGCACGGGCACGGCATTGACTGCGTCCAGCGCGTCACCCGGGTTGTCTGTTCTCGATTCTGAATCGGAATCCGGATCACTTGAATCCGTCGGATCCGTATCCGTATTCGTGCCACTATCATCAGGACCGCCGCCGCCGGGAGTCGTTCCACCACCACCGGGATTAGTCGGCACAAAAGCACCGACTTTGACTTCGATATTGACGATGGTCGGATCACCCGAAACGCTATTAATGTCCACCGGCAGGTACGTGAACGAATCGCTTCCGATAAACCCCTTGTCCGGTGTAAACACAAATGTTCCGTCTGCAGCAAGAGACAGCGCACCATTGGCCGGACCGGAGACAAGAACCGCAACAAGCGGGTCACCATCCATGTCAGTGTCATTGGTAAGAATTGTCGTCATCGAATTCAAAACATCGTTTGCATTGGCAATAAACGAATCGTTGAATCCCGTTGGCGCGTCATTGACCGGTAGGACAGTGACGGTTACCGTCGCTGTCGCAGATCCACCGACACCATCATCAACACGGTAGACGAATGTATCGAGTCCGTTGTAATCAAGCCGTGGTACATAGTTGAATGAGCCGTCAGGTTGCACGTTCAGACTTGCTGCATGAAACGGTGCTGATACCAGCGTGACTGACAGCGAGTTGAGATCGGCATCACTGTCATTCAGGATCAGGTTGCCGGACAGCGCTGTGTCCTCGTTGACGAAGAACAAGTCGTTACCGGCTGTTGGATCGTCGTTCGCATCGAGAATTGTCAGCGTGTGACTTGTCACGTCATCCGGGGTGCCGCCGACCGCCGGATCGTTTACCCGCACGGAAACGTTGAACATCGGCTTCGTTTCAAAATCCAACGGCACTCCGGCACGTAGTCGTAGTTGACTGCCCACGATTTCAAACGCGCCGGAATCAGGGCCCGACAACGAGAGATTTGCGACTCCCAGTGCATCATCGGAAACAACGATATCTGCAATTCGAATCGGCGCCGTCGTGCCAACGTTCTCCGGAAGGCTCGACACCAGATTCGTCAATGAGACCGAAGGCGGTTCGTTGAGATCGTTGACAAGAACTGTGACTGTTTCGTCAAACGAGAGTCCCCCCGCATCGGTTGCCCGGATGGTAACCGAGTATGTGGATTTTCGCTCGTAGTCAAGCATGCCATCGCTCAGTAATAACTGGTCTCCGCCGGGTCCCCCGATGGCGAAACTGACCGCATCAGCGCCGCCGATGACGGAATAGGTGACCGAGTCTCCAGCATCCTCGTCCGTTACCAGAAGCGTGCCCACACTGGTCCCTCCGGAAGTATCAATATTCTCGTCAATTGAGAACGAGTCCGGATTGATATCATTCGGCGCTTCGTTGAGATCGTTGACGTTGACCGTCAACATTTCAGAGTAGGTAAGTCCGCCGGAATCAGTAACGCGAATGATTACGCGGTAAATCGGCTTGTTCTCGTTATCCAGCACGCCGTCATCGAGTAACAGCTGGTCACCGGCTATTGAAAAATGCGACGCGTCCGGACCGCCGGCGATCGAGTAGGAGAACGTCTCGCCGGAATCTTCATCAGTCGCCGTCAAAGTCCCTACGCTGACGCCACCGGTAGTATCTGTGTTTTCATCGATGTAGAAATCATCTGGAGCAATGTCCACCGGCCGGTCATTCAGATCGTTTACATCAATCGTGAGATTTTCTGTATAAGAAAGTCCCCCGCTGTCGGTCACTTCTATGACAACGTCGTAAATGGACTGTGACTCAAAATCGAGGCTGCCGTCCTGAATGATTAATTGATCGCCGGACGGACCACCGATCGTAAAATGTATGGCGTCCGCGCCTCCGACAACCGCATAAGTAAATGTGTCACCTGAATCCGGATCTGCTGCCGTCAATGTTCCAACGCTGACGCCGCCCGCCGTATCGGTATGCTCATCGATATCAAAACTGTCCGGTGCAATATCAACAGGCGCTTCGTTCTCATCGCCGATGGTAACTGAAATCGTCTGAACATCCGTTCCGCCGTTGGAGTCACTGACGGTAACTTCGACTTCATAAACACCGTCCCCGTCGAAATCTTCCGGAATCTCGAAGTCCTTGCCAGTCAGGAACAGGAGGTCTCCCGTCACCGGATCAATCGTAAACAGCGCCTGGTCAGGCCCACCGCTGATTGAGTAACTCATCACGTCGGCAACATTGGCATCAGTTGCAGACACAGTGGTCACAGCTGTCTGGTTCTCGTTCAGGTTGATGAATGCGGTTGCACCACCACCGTTGGACACAATAATCGGAGCTTCATTCGCGACACGGTTCTGCGCGAACTCGGACGTACTCCCCGTGGCGGGGCCCGAAAGCAACTCCGTCGCCGTGGCCGTCACAACTTCGTCGGGTGCTATGCTGAATAAATAAGTCTGGTCGAACGTCGCATTTCCGGCCCCGTCCGTGACGGCAACGACTGATCCGACAAACCGTTCTGCTTCACCGTACCCGGATGTGTCACCTGTTGTGCTGGTGAAGAACTCAAGCCTGAAGCTGCTGGACGGAGCAGCGTTAAGGGAACCGGCTATCCTGACGTTCACACCGTCAGTCTGAACCGAATCGATGACCGGATAGTTCTGCTGGTCGTTCGCTCCACTGTCAGGGTCTCCCCCATCGTTCAGAGTAACCCCATCTCCCGTTGAGGCGGGATTACCACTTGAGTCGATGTCGATGCCGAGCCCGGCATTGCCGTATATCAGGTTCTCTGAAATTGTGTTCCGGGTCGTTCCCGTCGAGTCACCGACCGTCGTGATTAATACCCCGGCCCCACTGCCCG
>JBCCFB010000339.1:0-5891 GCA_039029995.1 Planctomycetota bacterium | reverse complement strand
GCAGGCCAGGAGCCTGCTTTTTTTGTGCCATTGCCGCGACGACCTGCCAGGCAGCCGGAACATTCAAATGCCATTTGACGTATGCATCGACAAATAGAAAGTCCAGGCTAGCGCAGTTCCAGAGTCACTCTTTGCCAGACCAGCAGTTCCGACTATCGTTTTTTTAGGCGACAAATCGAATATTCGTCCAATTAAACCGGGAGGTGGGCGAACACTCACAGATATTGACTTAGTAAGATGGCAAATTGTTTGTAGGAATCCTGGAATTACCGAAACCCGGATGCGGTTTCGGGGTATACCAATAGATTCTTACGCTATCGGGGTGAACTGTGGCTGAAGAACTTGCTGTTCTTGTAAATCGCTGTCTGGCAGGTAACCAGGCGTCTTTTGGTGAACTTGTGGCCCGTTTTCGCGGGCAGGTCTATGGCCTGTGCTATCGCATGCTCGGCCAGCGCGAGGATGCTGAGGATGCTACCCAGGAAACATTCGTCCGCGTCGTCCGGAATCTGCATCGCTGGGATCAAGCACGTGCTTTTGAACCGTGGCTTCTGACGATTGCAGGTAACCGATGTCGCACCAGACTTTCCAAGCGGATGCGTCGTCCAGGTTCAGTCACTCTGGAACACCCCATCGCCGATAGCTGGCACCAGCACCATGAGGCCGGTCACCTGGCCGAAGAAATGAACCACGTGTTGGCGTCGATCAGGCCCGAGTATCGTGATGCTTTCAATTTCTTTCATCAGAAAGAAATGTGCTACGAGGAAATCTCTAATGAGATGCAGGTTCCTCTCGGCACGGTTAAGACCTGGGTGCATCGTGCAAGGCGCGAACTGATTTGCAAGCTACGTCAAAGAGGAGCTCTCAGTGAGTGACAATTCCTGTCAGGAATTCGAACAACGAATCCACGAACTGATGGATCGTCGCCAGTCGATATCCGAAGACTCCGCACTTGCATCTCACGCTTCGCAATGTGTTGTCTGTAGTGCGCTGCTGCGCGACTATGCAAATCTTGAGAAGCTATTCGAAAAAGGCGATCACGACATCGGCTATTTCGATTCGGGCAACTATCCGGCATATGTCGATCCGGGGCCCGTAGTCAGGGAGAAAACTCCTTTCGTATTGCATCGACTAGCTCCCTGGTCAGCACTCGTTTCCATGATCATGGTTGCAGTTACTGCCGGCCTGTTTATGAACCACACACCAGCCGGCCCGACGCTTGCTGATGGTGGCCATGTATCTTCGACAGTTGAAGATGACTCCGATCAGAGCGCGTTAGAACTTATTGCCGAACGTCCGGAATCTGACGAGTTCTATGCAGCGGTCGTCTCCTTTGTCGGCATGTCACCGAAACTCGAGACGCCAGACCGTCACATTCGCGCACTCTCTGAGCTTTCCAACGAGATCCAGTCTTTCGACGCGGTGTACCGTCTCTCGGGTGAACTCCCGGGGATCAGACCAATCAACGTCACATGGAACCTGATCAACGAAAGCTTAAGCGGTTCGCCTGAGTCGGACGAGCCTGCCTCTCCAGAGCCGGATCAGACAGACAGCGACAACGGCACATCCTATCTCTACGTCCAGCTTTGCAGCGTCGTCTAATCGCAGTCGCCGCATTTTGACGTTCATTGAGATCGTTGCGGATTTCTGCCTGGCCCCATCGGGCTTTTCTTCAAGTTTTCGAGCGAATCATTCCTTCTCCAGATCGCAGCAAAACTTGTTTCCAGTCCGGTTTCAGGCACGTATCGGCGGGGCCTCCTTCTGCAATTGTCAGCGTTCTATGCTTCTGGTCGGAATTCGGTTTGCACCTCCGCAACCACCTGCCTGGTTACAATTTGCGAAAATCCAAGAAATTCTGAAATAGCTCCCTTCCGGCGGTGTCTTCACATCAAACCACCGGGAACAAAGCGGAATCGCCATTGCAAACTGGAAACGCCAACGCGATTGCTCGACTGATTGAGCATCATGGCTCGGCCCTCGTGTTGTATGCCCGTGGACTGTGTGACAGTCCCGATGATGTAGTTCAAGAGGCGTTTCTGAAACTGGTTGGACAGGCGGAAATGCCACGACAACCGAAAGCCTGGCTCTTTCATGTTGTGCGCAACCTTGCTCTCAATTCGGTTCGGTCCAACATCCGGAGACGAAACAGAGAGCAAGCCGCCCCCGGGGTCCGGCAAAGCTGGTTCGAGCCAGTTCCGGAAAAACAAATTGAGATATCCGAAGCAGTTTCGGCCCTTTCCAATCTGGACTCTGAAGATCGGGAAGTTGTGGTCGCGAAAATCTGGGGGCAGATGACCTTCGAGGAGATCGCAGAACTGACTTCAGTATCAGCGGCGACGGTGTATCGGCGTTACGTGGCGTCACTGAAGAAACTCAGGTCCGGACTATCCGGATCAAGATATATTGAGGACTAGCGATGACTGAATTCAACGAATTCGAAATCCCTGATGAACTGCGGCAGTTTGAGAAACAACTGGCAGGGCTCAAGCCGGCCGCTCATTTGATCGACGCTCAGGAAATCGTCTTTGAGGCCGGCAGGCAGTCAGTCCTCCTGGAACGCGGTCCCGCATCCAGTCATTCTTCTGTCCAACGACTTGCGATTTCATCTGCATTGCTCGGTGCCATGGCGGCCACAGCGGCGACCATCCTCTTGCTCGTATCTGCTGGCATGTTGAACCCTGCCGGTAACACTACCCCGGCCTTGTCGGGTGTGGCGGAAGATATCGTCGATCAGGAAAACGGGGTTGCTGTTGCGACCGCGCAAGCGGATCTACTTGAACCGGAAGAGTTACCGGCATACCGGAATGTCACGTCCGCTCTCAACGAGTTGGATGTCGCTGAAATCCACTTCGGCGCCAATTCACGTGCTGTACTCACCAGTTCAGGAGGAATTTTCGTCGACCGTGTGCCATGTGCGCTTTCGTCGCCTTCCGATTAACTGTAATCCAGAATAACCCGGCCATCGAACTATCTCTATCTGCTGGACTCGCTGTAATCGACTCTCAAAACTCAACTCTGAATCTCGACCAATCATCAGGAACGTGCGCGCGGAGATTGCATTTCCTGCTAATACAAACAGGAGCTGAACATGAAAAAGAGACTGTTTCTGCTGATAGTTTTCGGGTTGCTACTCCCTTCGGCTGTTCATGGCCAGGTGGTGTCTGCTCTGGGAGACGACAACGATCCGGATGATCCGATCCGTGTTTATCGCATTCACCCGATGGGGCAGCCGTCATCGGCGCTTCGGTATACGTTGCTTCCGTCATTTTTTGAAAACCGTCCAGGCAACGCAGCCGTCTACTACGGGAAGGTTAAAGCCGAGCAGACTGCATTTTTCAGCAATAACGAATTGCAGAACAACATCGTCGATCTGATTGATACTCCGCTGGAGCAAGTCAAGGACAGCCCGCACGGCCCGATGGCCTGCCCTGATCCGATTTACCAGCAGCTCCGCAATGGAGCGCTATGTGAACATTGCGACTGGCAGATTCCCATTCGTCACGAGAGGTTTTTTGAGATTCTGCTTCCCGAACTCCAGCAGACTCGCCATTTTTGTCGCCTGCTCGCCGCTAGGGCAAGGTATCAGATTGCACACGGACAGTACGAAGATGCGATTGAGACACTTCAGACCGGCTATGCTCTGGCAAAACACAATACTACCGGACCGACCTATGTACACATGCTGGTGGCAATCGCCTGTCAGACCTTGATGGACGAACAACTCGAGTGTTTGATCCAGCAACCGGATGCACCGAATATGTACTGGGCTCTTGCGGCTCTACCCAAACCGCTGGTTTCGATCCGTCGTGCGGCGGAAGCAGAAATGAGTTTCATCGAACTCAGCTTCCCGCATCTTCGAGACCTCTCCGAAGAAGCCATCAGCAATCGCACGCCTGAGTTCTGGCACGGTCAGCTGGTTGAGCTACTGAGTTCCATCACATACGCGACGTCCGGGAACTTCGACTGGGACGAAGCGAACGCTGAGGCGGAACTTCTCGTTGCAACGCTGACCATGAGAGGCTATCCGAGAGCGAGGCGTTTACTTGTGGAAAACGGTATGGATGCCGAGTTCGTCAAAGACTTGACACCGTCGCAAGCAGTTCTGGCGGCTGGCATCATCGAATTTCATGAGCAGAATCAGAATCTGATCAAGTGGTCCTTCGTGCCTTACCATCAGGCGGCTCAGGGGGTTCGAGCAGCCAGCATGGAGATCCGTGCAATCCCGGGATTCGAAGAAGACGTCCTCGGCCTTGCCGCGATGGTATCACCTGCCGTTGAACAGGTTCTTGCAGTACAGGCTCGCGGCCAGCGACAGACAGCTGTACTGCAAACGGTTGAGGCCATTCGGCTGTACGCAGCCGACAACGACGGAAGACTCCCCGGTTCATACGAAGACCTTCGAATGTATCCTGTTCCGAATGATCCCGTTACCGGCGAAGCGATGGCGATAGAATTCGGTGACGAACAATTGTCGCTGACGGGCCCCGAACTTCCCGGTAATGTTCTTGATGTCAAAATCGAAATCGCCGAATAACGCCCGCAAGAACAAAAACACATTACAAAAAAAACATAAAGGCAATGCCATGCGATATACCCACGGGATGATTCCAACCATCGTTCTCGCCCTGATACTGTATTCAACTTCTGCGGTTCGCGCGACCGACGATCGCGAATCGCTAACCCGGATGGCAGACAACGACACCGTTGCACTGGTCATCGTTGACTTCGATTTGTCCGATCAGCACCGCGAACTGATTGCCGGCTTCACATCGGAAATGGTGCGTTCGGGAATGGGAAAACTAAAGGCGCTCGGGGTAGAGGAATGTGCGTTGCTGGGCTCAATGCAACTGCCGGACTCGCGCATTATTCTGACAGATCCGGGTGAAGCGACAGTTGAATCCGTTGCTCAGGAGTTCCCGGAGTTAACGGTGGAAATGGCAGGAGGCTTCATCACGCTCGGTTATCCGGTTCCGCCGAGAAACGACGTTCAGCGGGAGGATGCGTTTGATGCTTTCGAGGCTGAGAACGCAGTCGAGATTCAACAATTGCTCAAAAGCGCTATCGCAGCCGTCGAAACAGACAATCACAAGATCAAAATTGCGATTATTGCGGGGCCTGATCAGCGTCGTGTCATGGCCGATGTGATGCCCCCGATGCTGACCGCATTTCAAAATTCCACAGGCGTTGAACTGCCCGAAATCGACCCAGCTGAAATGAGTCGGAATTTCCGCTGGATGTCGATTGCGATGCTTCCTGAGGATGGCGGCGCCAACCTGATTGAAGTCAAAACGCGACTGGAAACAGAAGAATCCACACGAGCGCTGGCAGGTCTTGTACCGCACTTCGGTGACGTCATGAATGCGCTGGACTCATCCGGCGGACTGGCAAGGATTACAGAGAACCTCCAATTCAACGCCGTCGTCGACGGAAATGAACTGACGATCACATCACCCAATCGCGGGTTCGAGAGGATTCTGGAGCGCGGTACGCTTGAGGCCCGCTCCAACGACACTTTGAATCGCGCACGTCAGTTCGCGATTGCGATGCACAATTCCTATGACGCGAACCGTCATTTCCCGGCAATCGGCTCGCGTAGCGAAGATGGCGAACCCTTGCTGAGTTGGCGCGTTCATATCCTGCCTTACATCGAGCAGGGAGAACTCTACCAGCAGTTTCATCTCGATGAACCGTGGGACAGCCCTCACAACCTCACGCTCATCGATAAGATGCCTGCTATCTATCAGGCCCCCGGTTCGTCAAACGACCGTTCGAGCGGCCTGAGCAATTGTCGTCGCCCTAACGGCAACGGAGCCATGTTCCGCGACTATACCCCGATCGAATTCAAAGACATCACCGACGGTACATCGAACCCGGTGATGATCGTCGAAGTTGAT
>JBCCFB010000338.1:0-5958 GCA_039029995.1 Planctomycetota bacterium | reverse complement strand
CCCTCAATCCATCTTCTGACGTTTGCCGGTCGGCTCCAGAATTCAAAAAACATCTGACGCCACACACCGTGCCATCGCTCCAGTTTTCGCGCCAGTTCGATGGTTGCTTCTTCACCGGCCTGTGAGGAGATGTTGAAGTGCGGGGAATTGACGGAGACCCATGAACCGGCCGGCCAGTCCATCAACACCTGCTTTTTGCGGTTCTCGACTTTGCTGCGGATCCGGTCGGAAGCAACCCGCCAGCCTTCATCGGTTTTCCGATGACCGAGCATTTCGCGAACGGCTTCATGGTCCGGATCGTAATAAAGAACTTCATTCAAAAACCGGAATGCGTCCGTGCCCGCATCTTCCGCAGCGGCCTGGCGGGCCAGTTCGAGGATCCGGGCGGCGTGCTGACGTCGAAGCTCGTCCATTTGCGACTGCCATTGACCGGTAATCCCTTCGCCAGCCGGGGCAAAACCCTCTTCGCCGGGCAGAAAAATGTACGTGCGTTCGGGGTCCCGATGCAGGTACCACTGATAGGTCTCCTGCATCTGTTCCTGCAGGCCGTTTTCCTCACACCAGGTGCCGAGCTGTTTCAGATCGTCGATCCATTCGGACTCAACCTGCGCACGGCGAACCCGCCAGTTGGTCGCGGGCTGTTCGTCAGATTGTCCGAAAAGTAGCGTTGGCGCGGAAAATGCGCAAACAAAGAGAATCGCTAACGGCTTCAGGTTCAGGGTTCGAAACACGAACTCGGCTTTCCTTGTCCAGATTGCTGCCCCGGATGTGAGTCGGCGCCTGCCCGATCAGTTCTGGTCCGGCAGGCGACTCCATTATAGAACGAAATTACGCGGCAAAGGCTGATTCTGATCGCAGCCAACTAGCCGAGAAGTTCTTCCAGTTGGTCTACAAGCGACGCGAAATGCTGCAGCGCTGTATCGACGGGTTCCGGCTGTTCGAGATCGACACCTGCATCGCGTAGCAGGTCGAGCGGGTATTGGCTGCAGCCACCTCTGAGGAAACCGAGATAGTCGTCGAGCTCGCTCTGACCCCCGTTCAAAACGCGCTGACTGAGCGCGATGGCTGCGGAAAGGCCGGTTGCGTACTTGTAGACATAGAACGCCCGATAGAAGTGCGGGATGCGCAGACATTCGAGTTGTAGTTCTTCGTCGATTGCAAAATCGGGGCCGAAGTAGTCCTGCAGCAACTGACCGTAGACGGATTTAAACGCGTCTACCGTGAGCGGCTCACCCGCTTCGCACATTTCGTGAGTGATCTTTTCAAACTCCGCAAACATCGTCTGGCGAATGATGGTTGCGCGGATCGAGTCGATCTCATTGTTAATCAGATAAGCGCGGAACCGTTCATCATCAGCATTTTCGAGCATATGGTGTGTCAGCAACTGCTCGTTGAATGTGCTCGCTACTTCAGCGACGAAAATTGTGTAGTTGTAATACTGATACGGTTGTGCCTGGATTGAATTGAAAGAATGCATGGAGTGACCCGCTTCGTGGGTCAACGTGAAAACATCGTTCAGAACATCCGGCTTGAAGTTCATCATGATGTGCGGATTGCCGTCGTAAGTTCCGTAACTGAATGCGCCACTTTGTTTGTTGGCATTCGGATACCGGTCACACCAGCGCTCGCCGGTCAGCCCGTCACGTAGAACGGAAGTGTAGTCACTCCCGAGTGGAGCCAGGGAATCGATCACGACATCCACGGCCTCGTCCCATGAGTGATTGACCTTGATGTCGCTCAGAATCGGTACGTAGGTGTCGTAATGGCGAATCTCATCCAGTCCCATTTTTCGTCGGCGGAGATCGTAGAACTTGAACAGCGCAGGGAGGTTCTTACGCACGCTGGCAATCAGGTTGTCGTAAACCGATTGAGGAACATTGTCCGCGTACAAAGCCTGATGCAGCGCGCTGTCATAGCCACGAGCGCGGGCGTAGTAGACATCCTTCTGGATTGAACCGTTGAGGATTGCCGCCAGTGAGTTTTCGTGGGCAGTGAACTGGTCGTAGAACTGATGGAAAGCGGTTTTGCGAACTTCGCGGTCCGGCGAGATCAGAAACTTGGAGAACGTACTCGGACTGAGCTCGACTTCCTGACCGTTTTCATCTCTGACGTTTCCGAATTTCAGATCGGAATCATGCAATTGCCGGAAGATTCGCGAAGTTGCTCCGGCCATCTCACCTTGCATCGCGATCAGCTGTTCTTCCTTTTCACTGAGAGTGTATTTCTTGTACCTGATGATTCTTTCCAGCATCAACCGGTACGGTTCGAGTTCAGGAGCCTCGATGAACTGCTGCATTGTTTCATCGTCGATCGCCATGATCTCGGGGCGAATGTAACTGGCTGCTTCACCCGCGCGTGTCGCGATATTCTGAAACCGGCCCATCATCCGCTGGTATATGCCATCGGTCTGATCCTCCGTTGTTTTCAGATAGGCGTAGACTCCCAGTCGCTCACCTGCACGATCAATTTCGCAATCAAAGTCGAGACAAGCACGCAAGGAAGCGGGGCTGTCAGCCAGTTTGCCTTTGAATTCCGCGAATCCCGGTACTTTGGCCTCAAATGCCTCGAAGGCTGTTTCCCACTCGGCGTCGCTGGAAAACAGTTTTGAAAGGTCCCACGTGTCTTCGACAGGAACCGTGTTTCGTTCAGGCAGCTTGATGGCGGTTGCGGCGGTCATGATCGTTTTCGAAATTGATTTGCGTATGGGCCAGTGATCAGCAGGATTATACGAAGTAAGGGTGAATTCCGGGACCTGAGTTTGGAGAGCGGTCTTCAGCAAGGATAATCCGATCACAGGATCTCATTGAGCTTTGATTCATAGGCGTCCGCGTAACGGACCATGCCGAGATCACTCGGGTGCGAACCATCGGTTGCCCCTTCGTTATCGTCACCAAGCAGACTCTCGCTTTCCAGATAGTGGAGATTCGCGATTCCTGCCTGTTGAAGATTGTCAAACGCCCGCTTCAAAGCGGCCTGATTCCTGGAATGCCGCTCCAAAGCGCCTGCGCGGATCCAGGCGCCGGTATTGACTCGATCCTCCACTAGAAGGATCGGAGTATCGGGTCGTGCCGCGCGAATCTGTCTCACAAGAGGTTCGCAGTTGCTGGTGACTGATTCCGCATTCATGTTGGGAAGGCAGTCAATCGCAAAGACACAGGGATCAAGCTCAACTAGAAACTCACCGACTTCCGCTTCCATTCTTCCGTTTCCTGAAAAGCCCAGGTTGATGGTTGGCCGTTCCATGCGGCGGCCGACGATTGCGGAAATCGACATCCCGGGCCTCGATGCACAGGCACCGTGCATTATCGAAGTGCCATAAAACACAATCGGCTTTTCGGTTCGGGGTGGGACAGGTTCCATTGTGGCCGCGCTGCTGACACCAAGCTGGAGTCTTTCGACACCGTTGTAAAGCGGGAGGTAGATCATGAACTCCCTCGGATCACCGTTGCCGGTTTGCCGCAAACCTCCCACCAGTCTGGTTTCGACATCTTGATTGTTGACCTTCAGTACCGTGACATATCGCCACCTGCCCTCATCGTCTCTGGCATACAGGTCCACTCCGCTGACGCCCGTTGCCGGCATGTGCGGCATCGCCAGCCTTTGCTGCGAGAGTCTGTACTTCACGTGTATCTCAGGCGAGTCCGTGCGGAAACGAAATGAAATTCCTGATGCGTGACGACTGAGCTGCCAGACGGCATCACGGACTTTTCCTTCGGCCCGCATTGGAAGCCGGTCATAGAATTTTTTCGTGTCGTCAAATCCCCGGCCTTCGACTCCCCATTCACGTGGGTCGAACCAGGCGATTTCCGGATGTGAAGCGGAACCGGATTGACGCAATTTGTTGTGGATTCTCCCGGCCGCGTAGTTGTAGTCTACGGGCATGCCATGTGCGGCGCCTGCAACATGTGCGGCGCCTGCAAGAAGTGCGGAGGAAGAAAGAAGGAAGCCGCGACGGTTGGAAAACATGATTGCTCCTCGATGCCTTGTTTCCTGCTAATCTAATCGAATACGGAAACCAGATGCCAGTCGCCAGCGGGAGCCACTCCAGTCATGAAACGCCGTCATTTCCTGAAGGCGACTCTTGCGCTTTCGATTGCGGGGTGCTCAGGTCCGCAGGAACAAGCTGATCAAGATATCCCAGATCCTGATGGCCCGTCGGATGCGAGGGGCTCAGAAGAACAGGGCACCATTCTGAAATTCGGTGTCATTGCCGATCCGCAGTATGCTGATCAACCTGATCGGGGAACTCGCTTCTATCGAAACTCGCTTGCCAAACTGAGCGCGTCCGTCAGCGACCTGAACGAATACGAACTGGATTTCGTTGTTACCCTTGGCGATGTGATCGATAAAGACTTCGCGAGCTTCTCTGAAATAATGCCGCTCTATGACCAGTTGTGGGCGCGTCATATTGCGATTCCCGGCAACCACGATTTTGATGTGGACGACGCCGACAAGCATCGCGTTCTACCGGCGATGAACATCACGGATTCCTGGCATTCAGAATCGCTCAGTGGCTGGCGGCTGCTCTTTCTCGACGGTACGGATCTTTCCTGTTATCGGTATCCTGCGGACGACGATCGAACGGCAGCAGCAGAAGAGGAACTGGAGCGGCTGCGCGAGCTTGAACTGCCGAACGCGAAGGCCTGGAATTCAGCGATCGGCGAAGCGCAGTTTTCGTGGCTGGAAGAGCAGCTGAAGGAGTCGCTCGACAACAAAGAACGAGTGATCGTATTCTGCCATTTTCCTGTTATGCCTGCCGGCGATGCTCACAATCTCTGGAATGCAAACGAGGTCGTTGAATTGCTGAGCAGGTTTGATCATGTGGCTGCCTATATGAACGGGCACAATCATGGTGGCAACTATGCGCGGCACAACGGTTGTCACTTTGTGAACTTCAAAGGAATGGTTGAGACTGAAGTGGAAACAGCTTACGCCGTCGTGAGTTGCTTCAGTGACAGAATCGAAATCGAAGGTTTTGGACTGGAACCGGATCAGAACCTGTCGTGATTTCGAATTTTCTGCACCCGTTGAGCTGGTAACAAACAGAGGAAGAACCCGGGCCCCTGCCCGGCCCGGGTCTCCCTCTTCACCACCACCTCCCCATCGGGAATTCATGACGCTTTCGCGCGAAAGCCGGTTGATTTCTGTTACAAGCGAAGAAGGCAGAGATCTGTTACTGCAGAAAAACGAAACTTTGTAAGTGCCGCGAAATGAATTGGTTGCGCCTTTCGCGAACAACGCTATTCGGATGAATGCGTCTGATCAGGAAAAGTTGCCAAGCTTTTTTTTCGACTAATCGAAAGCCTGGCCCGAAGGGCCGACACTCGGCTGTATTGCTTTGAAGGGTTTGTGTCGACCCTTCGGGCCTTATGCTTCTTGCCGTTGGATACCGGTGGCTGGCGCCACCGGCAGAGGATGTGTCGGCCCTTCGGGCCTGTGAATCGAAAGGGCACCAAAAATGAAATAGAGGCGATGGAAGAACAGAGTCGTGGAGAGCAGGAGTGGAGAGCAGGAGTGGAGAGCAGGGGTGAAGAGCAGGGGTGAAGATCAGGGGTGAAGATCAGGGGTGAAGATCAGGTCACACCTTTGCCAAGAAATTCACGTCACCACATGAAGCAATCGACAAATTCAACACGTCTTCATTTCAAAGAGTGACAGCGTGACTTCTGTCACATCCTCGCATTGGCCCAGCCGTCGCAACAGAAGGCTTGGCCAAACACAAACACACCAGGCGCTAACAACTTCGCGCTTAGCTGATTCATATTCCGGAATCCAGACGCCTCCATAAATGCTTTCTCCAGCGCCACACTCAAAACTCCTACGGCCCTAAGTACAAATGACAACACTATCTAGCGAGCGTTGATCATTTCAGTGACACTTCCAGACCCAAAGAACTGTGAAAAAACCACAACCTTCACATCTCCGTCCGCTACCCATCCAAACAAAACAAAATTGAGT
>JBCCFB010000337.1:0-5958 GCA_039029995.1 Planctomycetota bacterium | reverse complement strand
TGACCAAGCAGGTTATCGACACGCCAGCAAGCGTCCGAGAAATTCCAGTGCCTGCTGAATACAAGAACGTGTCGACGCGCGTCATTGACACCCCAGCTAGCACCCGCGAAATTCCAGTGCCTGCAGTGGACGAAGCCCTAGCTCCAGATGTCTGACGTGCAGTCACCACCGGGGAAACGTATTTCATGAGCACGAGCAGCCCCATTGGGCTCGCTTCCGAAATCAATCATGAATTCTTCATCAAGCGACATACCACCGTTCTCGGTATCGATATTTAGCTTCAAAAGATAGGAGCCGTTTTATTTCAAATAGGGATAGAAAAGGTTTTACCAGGGGCTGGACAGAGAGTTGGTGACATACAGCCGCTTGCCATCGAGCGAAAGCTGAAGCATCTGTGGACCACCTTCAAGCTTCTTGCCTTTGCACTCGGCCATTCTTCCAATTACACCGCCCAGCCAGACCTGTCCGGTCATCACGGGGTTGGCGGGATCTGAAACATCGTACTGACGCAAATCACCGTGCAGCCAGTTGGAGAAATACAGGAATCTATCATCCATCGACAGAACCAGGTCAGTGATCAAACCCGGTACAGGGAATGGCCACCCTTCGGTCTCGACCGCATCCACTGCAATGACCTGATCAGCCTGCCAGATTCCTTTGTCGTTAATAAAGTAATGCCACATCGTGCTGCTCAATGCCGCACCGACAAATCCGTGCGAACTGGCAGGATCGTGATGGAAACGAACCTCAAGTGGAATCATTCCTGTTTCCCCGAGGTCGATAGACTGCTTGATGCGACGTTCCTGCCAGTCCCAGAAATGCAGCTGACTGCCGTACTTGCCGGCGGCAACATCGTCCACGCTGAATCCCTGAGAGACGGTATTCGGTGATCCCCATTCGCTTGAGATCATGGTATTGATTCGCGGCTGGTACCAGAAGTCATAGTTGAACTTCATTCCGGTCATGTCGTTTTCCCAGCGGCCCGCGACGTTGAACCCGGAGTCAAGCAAAAGGAAGCCGCCCGGGCCGTTCCCTTCAGCATCTCCGAGCATCGAAATCATGATGTTTCCATCTGCAAGGCAGTGGACCGTATGCGGAGCGGACAAGTTCGTCTTCTGTGCGATCTCATCTCCTTCAATGGTCTTGTGAATCTTCGGAGCCCGCTCGTCTTCAGTATCCACGATATAGATTCGACCCGAAGCGATACCCGGTAGAACGATGAACCGGCGCGACGCTCCTTCCTCACCATGACAACTGCTGCACGAATTCCAGCCGAAATGATGAAGTTCATCGCCGATATTGGGCATCTCAAGACGCGAAATTACCGTACCGTAAGTCTCCGATGCCGGATCAACGTCGATCGTCGCAAGATAGTCCGGCTTTTCAATGTCAGTTCCGGAATAAATCGCCGGCACGTAAGCGACCTTTTCGGGAGGAGCCGCCATTGCCTCGGCTGGTGTTGCATAAGTACGGTTCTGACAACAATCCTCTGCCTCCTGATCCTGCCTCAGGTCTTCTTTACCGTAGGCAGTTAATGCACTGGCAGTAGTTGCCGCTACGGCGGAAGCTGCTGCCGCGTTCTTCAGAAATTGACGGCGTTGCATGAAGGTACTCCTTGCTCGAATCGTTCTATATTTCATCCGTGTGAAAATCACCGGCAGTCATTTGCCGGAGATTACTGTTCAATGGTCCGGCCAATAATCTAACGGATCAGCCTTCACCCATAAACGGACCTCAAACCCATAAGCGATCTCACAGGCCGGACAATCTATCACTGCGAAATAAAGAGTGAGTCCACTCGCGAATTCAAATTCAAAAGAAAAAATTCGCACATTCGTCAGCATTCAGATGCAATCGACGGGATCATCAATATTCGATCAGCACTCCTTCACCCCGGAGCTTGATATGACGCATCAGGTCTGAACGTCTCTCTTTCGCCTTTTCCAGACTCTCTTCATCATCTGTTTCTCGATACAGATCAATCATTACATTGACCACATGCAGATCCGTTGGATCAATCTGTTCGGCATTTTTGAGATTGACGATTGCCTCGTCAAAGTCGCCGAGCTTCATCTGTACTCTGCTCAGATTTACATACTGGCCTGTCTCTTCCGGAGCATACTCGATCACGAGTTTCAAAATCCTTTCTGCTTCCTCAAGTCGCCCCGCGTGATAGTGAATTTCGGCCATCGTCGACAGCAACCGTGTATCCGTCGGTGCCAACAACAGCGCTGGCTCCACAATGCTCGCCGCTTCCTCGATCTCTTCGCTGTAGAGTGCGGCTCGTGCCATTGAAACGTAAATCTCAGGATTGTCCGGCTGCAGTTCGCGGGCACGTTGATAGGCATCATCGGATTCGTCAAAATTCCCCATCAACCAACAGGACTCGCCAAGATTGATCCATGCTTCAAGCATCTTCGGTCTTAGCTCGATTGCACGACGGCAGTTTTCGGCGGCTTCCTTATATTTTTCGAGGGCCAACTGACTCGCGGAAAGATTCACCAGTACCTCAGGCACATCTGGTGCTGTTTCAGCCATTCGCTCGAAATGCTCCAGCGCGCGATCGTATCTGCTCTGGCGAAGCAATGCGGCTCCCTGATCCACCAGCACGCGTAAACTCATGGGCTCGACCGCCGCGCAAACCTGGTAGTAGTTTGCCGCGGATTCAAGCATGGGTACTTCATTGTGAACCGCGTATTGTTCGGCAAGGTAGAAGTTAAGCCAGAAACTATCGGGATGATCCTCGATGGCCTTGCGCAACAAAGCTACAGCTTCGGCACGCCGGTTGTTGCGACGATAGCAATCAGCAGCAACGAGATACTCAATTTCATCCGGTCCCTCGCTTTCGGAAATCAAACGACCGATCAGATTTGAATCATCTGCAAGATAAGCGCGCCGGATATAGAATCGTGCTTCGTCGTGTTCCAGATATTCGAACAAGGTCCTCAACCAGCTGCCGTAATATCCGCCCGCGTCATTGTTGTCACGGTAGGCGTGATGCCATTCCCAGAGCGCAAATACCAGCGCATCTTTGACATCGTCGGGCGCAGCATCGAATAAGACTTTGGCTTCTTTAGGTTCCACGTCCGTTGAAATTCCAAACGTGGCAAACGCGCGCTCAAATAGTTCAACGGCCACTCGTTTTTCACTATCCACTTCCACCACTGGAATTCTCGCGACGAAGTCCTTGTGCGCTTCGGCAAGTTGTTCGAGCGTCGCGGTGATCCTGTTCGCCTCATTCATCTCGTCCCGGGCAAGTTGCATCTTGCTGATGATTTCAGCCTCGAGTTCTTCGATCAATTGTGTCAATTCCGCACTCGTATCATCGGTGACCAGGTTGCGCGCAAGTTCAACTTCATGAAGCGCGTCCTGCCAGAGTGAAGGATCACTCGCGTTCCCTTCGATCGCGTTCGCCTGGTATTCTCCTGCCGTCCTGACAAAACCCGCGATCTGTCCTTCTGTCTCCCGAATCTCCTCCTGCCGCTGCTGCTCAGCGCGAAACTCGCGGATCCGCTGCTGTCCGACATAAAGCAAAAGAGCCGTGACGGTCGCTGCAACCAGCATCACAGCCAGAGTCAGCGCGCTGGCGAGTTTGCGACGCTTCTGTTCGGACACCGCGCGTGCTTCTGCCCGCACCGTCTCCAGCTCGGCCGTGCGCAGGCGTTGTTCCCCGGAATCCCGCCACCTGTCGATGCGATCGCTTACAGCGCCCGCATCCTCCGGGCGTCTATCGCGGTCCGGTGCAAGACAGTCAAACAGCAGCTCACGCAGTTCAAGGTCTACTTCAGATTCTTCGAGGCTGTTGCGCAACCTTGCGTAGTCAGGTTCACGCGCAAAGTCGAGCAACTTGACTTCCGGCATTGTTGCGCATGGCGGCTTGCCGGTCACAATTTCACAAAGAATCGCACCAAGAGCAAAAACGTCCGCCCGTTGATCAATTTCGTCAGTGTCTCCTCGCGCCTGTTCAGGGGACATGTATGCCGGTGTGCCGAAAATGGAGCCGGACTTCGTTTTCCAATACCCCTCGCCATCAAACTCCGCATCGTCAGAGTCCACGACGGTGAATCCGTTCTCCACTCTTTCAGAAACGTTATCGGCATAGCCCGACGCGCCGGCGAGAGACTGTAACACGAGTGACTTGCCGGATTCATCTGCGCCTGAAAACGTCGCAAGCCCCCAGTCCATCACCTGCACTTCCCCGAATTCGCCGACCATGATGTTCGTCGGTTTGAGATCGCGATGAACGACGCTGCATGAATGTGCGTAGGCGAGTGTCTGACTGACCCTGGCAAAGACATCGAGCAGTCGGGAAACCGCAACCTTTCCATTGATCATCGACTCAAGTGTGCGACCTTCGATCAGCTTCATTGCGAGAAACGGCCGTCCATCATGTAGTAAACCAAGATCGTGAACTGGAACAACTCCGGGATGCTGCAGGGCCGCGCAGATTCTGGCTTCACGGACGAATCGCGCCTGACCAAGCAGTTCTGCTCCCTGGCCGGGCTTCATAACTTTCAGTGCAACCACCCGTTTGAGAATCCGGTCAACAGCACGGACGATAATTCCCATGCCGCCTTCGGCTATCTCTTCGAGGATCTCGAACCGGTCCTGCTGGGAAACGGCCAGCGACTGCTGAAGCGATGTGCGATCGCTGTCCGAAGATTTTTCCTCGGCAAGGAACTTCAAGTTGGCGGCCACAAAGGTCTGCTGGTCATCGCGAGGTGAATCGACCAGACTGCTAAGCCGTTCGCGACACGAATCGCAGTTTTCCAGATGGTCGAGCATCATGACGTAGCCATCGTCATCTTCACTCTCAAGAAAACTTCTGAACTCTTCTTCTGAGAAATGGCGTTGATCCATGCCTGTAGCCTCCACCAGCAGATTAGGCTCTGCGCTTTGAATGTTCTCGATCAGGCGACAATCTTACACGATTCACAAGTCCCGCGTTCCCCCTCAAACAGTCGCTCCAAGGCGTTTCGACAACGAGGACAGATTTCGGGAAGGTCTGAATCGGAATCGGTGTCAGCAAAAAACCGGTAGTAAATCGTTACGTGCGGCAGTTCGTTAAGCTGCCTCACAATTTCATATCCGATGCGATTAACCTGACCATCCGGTTCCATCAACTGAGTTTTCGCCCAGTCCTCGTATTGACTGGAATCCAGCCACAAGCGGTAAAGAGATGAGTGAACCGCTTGCCAGCGGGAAATGTCTTCTACCAGAACCGCTGGAAACCGGACGCGCTCCGGGGCAACCTCGCCCCTGCACTCAAGACACATCAGCGGGTTCGGTCCTAACCGGTCCTGCAGAATCAACGACTTCAAGGCAGAACATTGGCATAGTTCGTCCTCCGGCGTCGGCGGCAAAACGCGCAGTTTCCGGAATGGATCGTTTTCGTCTACGGGGTTCAAGTTCAAAGCCCTCCTGTATTTCAGCTACAGGATCATTGCAGACGATCGCTCTGCCTGAAAGACAAGCCTCGCCAGCGCTCCGAAATCAAAGGCTTTCTTCACTATTGAATTGGAACTTTACTATTGAAATAGAACTCTTGCTTTTTCCACCGCATCGTCATCCGTCAGAACGTCACCGGCAGCAGAACCGTTTCCGAGAACGAATCCACTCCAGTTCATCTCCATATATTTCGCGCTCAGTTCAAGGGAGGCGAACATATGCTGCGCTTCGATTGCGGGACCGGCTGAGCATGAAACGGCCCAGAGATTCTTTCCGCGCATCGATTCTTTGAAGCCTGTTTCCGCTACACGCATCCAATGACTCCAGTAATCCAGATAGAGTTTCAACGGTGCCGGAACGCTGTACCAGTAAACCGGAGTGACGAAAACAAGGTCATCACAGTCCAACGATGCTTCCAGCAACGAAAGCGCATTGCCTTCAGGCTTCGCGTAATCACCGTGATGCCTGAGATCCTGAAACGGCTCAAGTGGATAGTCACGTAGATTCAGC
>JBCCFB010000336.1:0-5979 GCA_039029995.1 Planctomycetota bacterium | reverse complement strand
CAGAAATGCTGTCGGCCAACGCGGGCGTTCATTTCTTGCGGCAACAGGCGATGCGGAGCAACTGGCCGACAAGCTTCTCTCGTTTGTGAATTCAAAATCACTTTGCCATGAACAAGGGCAAATCAACAAACAGAGGGTTATTGAAGAATTTTCACTTGAGAAAATGTGCAACCGGACTGTCGAACTGATCCTCAGCCAACTGGATCGCAAGTGAACATCGCGTTTGTTTCGACGATGGACATGGTTCCCTGGGGAGGAAGTGAAGAACTCTGGAGCAGGGCAGCAACGCACCTTGCTCGTGAGCATCATGTTTCAGCATCTACAGTTCATTGGCCGCAACAACCTGCCGGGATTCTACGACTGGAAAAAGCTGGAGTAGATATCTTTCATCGTCGGCAGAAATCTCGCTCATTCCTGCGGCGAGTCGTTCACAAATTAAAGAACGGTCCCGCCGATCGCGCTGTTCTTGGCGAAGCCGCGCAATGGCTTGAGAAACTGAATCCGGACCTGGTCTGCTTGTCGCTTGCCAACTGCCGGACAGGGCTGATGTGGCTGAACCTTGTTATTCGGCTGGGCCTTCCCTTTGTAATCGTTGTCCACGGGGTGTACGAAACGTTGTGGCCGGAGGACTCGCTCGCCAAAGAACTTCGCTGCTTTTACCAGGCAGCTTCGACCTGTTTTTTTGTTTCGAACAGAAACCGCGAATTGTTTGAAATGATGATCGGCCTGCCGTTATCAAACGCCGAGATTGTCCGCAATCCTTTCAATGTGCGATATGAAGCCGATCCCGCGTGGCCTTCAAGCGAAGAAAACTGGAACCTGGCAATGGTTGGTCGCCTCGAACCGTTGACCAAAGGCCAGGACATACTCTTCCGGGCAATTTCGCAGAACAAATGGAAAAGCAGAAACGTTCGATTTACATGCTACGGAAGCGGACCACATTACGGTGAATGCGTTAGAAAGCTTGCCGCGAACTATGCACCCGATCTAGTGGAATTCGCGGGGCATCAGAATGACGTCGAAGCTATCTGGGCTTCGAACCATGCCGTGGTAATGCCGTCGAGATGCGAAGGCATGCCTTTGTCACTCGTTGAAGCCATGCTCTGCGGTCGCCCGGCAATTGTCACCGACGTTGCCGGCCACACGGAGCTTGTCGAACATGGCGTCAACGGATTCGTCGCAAAGGCGCCGACGGTTGAACTGTTTGATGAGGCGCTGGAAGAAGCGTGGCAAAACAGGCACTCGTGGCAGAAAATGGGTCGCTCAGCTCGCGAAAAGGCGCGCAGTGCTTTCGGGCCTGAACCGGAAAAGGACTTCGCCGCACGCTTGCTGGAGATTGCCGGTGGCTGAACGAACGGTGAATCTACGATGCGAGTAGTCCATCTTTCGACCTTCGACAGGATTGGCGGCGCTTGTATTGCGGCCTACCGGCAACACGAGGCTCTGTGTCGAGCGCAGGTCGATTCGACGATGTACGTTGGAACGCGGGTAACCAACGACCCCGCTGTCGTTGCTTTTGGTCCGTCGAATGACACTGCTTCCCGAATTTCGCGGTTTGCGCGCCGCAGGAAGATTAACAAAGCGCAAAGGCAATCGGCTGTCTCAGGCGAGTTCTTTGATTTCCGATCGGAGTTCGGAGCCAACGTAGTTCAGTCGCTCCCGCGCGCAGACATATACAACATCCAGTTTGCTCATGGCTTTCTTGATCAAGTTTCATTCTGGAAACAGTTGGATCCGTCGACTCCTGTTGTCGTCACTTTGCATGAGATGTCGCCGTTTACTGGTGGTTGTTCGTACTCGGGTTCCTGTGAACGCTTCAAAGGTAATTGTGGTAACTGTCCTCAGGTTGCCCGGCCCTCTGCAAATGACTACTCGAGAGCCAACTGGAGTTTGCGTGAACAAGCCTATTCCACGCGACCATCCGAAAAACTTCACTTTGTTGCCGACAGTAACTGGATCGCAGAACAGGCGAGACAGAGTGGATTGCTGAAAGATCATGAGATTACGGTGATCCATTACGGACTGGACACGGAAGTCTTCACTCCCTGTCACAAAGAGATTGCAAGAAAGCTGCTCGGCATACCTGAGGGCAGGCCAGTAATCGGATTCGCGGCAGCGTCGATAGAAGATCCGCGCAAAGGCATACGACAACTAAGGGAAGCTTTGACGCAAACTGTTTCTGATCCGTTAGTCGTCTGCTGGGGAAAAGGTTTCCCTTACAGCCTCGGTGATAAAGTGGACAGGTATCTTGGTGGTATCGCCGACGAGCACCTTCTGGCGGCAGCCTATAACGCGATTGACATTTTTGTGATGCCCAGCATCGAAGAGGCTTTCGGGCAAACGGCGCTTGAGGCCGTAGCGTGCGGTACACCGGTTGTCGCTTTTGCGGCCGGTGGAATTACCGATACCGTTAAGGATCAGGAGACAGGACTACTGGTTGAGACCGGCGATTCGGCGGGACTCGCCACAGCAATCGACCAGTTGACCCACGATCCATCACTTCGACTTGCTCTAGGTAGGTGCGGCCGAGAAAGAGCGGAGGCATGCTTCTCTTACAGAGCAAATGCAAACAAATACATCGAGCTGTATCGCTCTTTGCTGAATGCGGACGGTTCGAATGGGTAGCCAGCCAACGGGAGAGGAGAATCCGCGACACGTAATCGTCATCGCTGAAGCCGTTCCGGAAAAATCATACGCGGCAAGCCTGACCATGTATCGCCATATGGTTGAACGGCCCGGGTTCCGGGTTCATGCGTTCTGCCCTCCGGACATGAGAAAAAAGAGCAGAGGAGTATTCGATCGAATCCTGGACCGGATTCGAAATACGCGGCTACATTCATGGATTGCCAGCTTTGATTTCTTTCGGGACAGGCGTTCAAAATTTGAAAACAACATTCCTTCGCCAGATGAACTGAATGCCATTAAGCCTGTCGTTTTAACTCTTGCCCATGCCAACAGCTGCTGGATCGCCCAACGTTATGCGCGAAAACACAACCTTCCGCTGATTGTTAGATTTGACGACTGGTGGCCTGATATTCCTGATGTCCGTCCGTCAACCCGGAAAAAGATCGAATCCGCCTTCCGCGAACTATACCGGGAATCCGACTGCGCCATTTGCATTTCTGACGAGATGAAACAGGAACTCGGTGATCATCGAAACGTGCACGTCGTCAGGCCAATCCCCGGCCAGCGCGATGTGGCTGCACAGCCGATAGAGCATTCGACTCCGCTTCGGGCATGTTATATGGGAAACATGTACGACTACGGCCCGATGCTGGAAAGGCTTGTTGAGGCGTCGGCCAATGAAGACGAGGTAGTTTTCGAATTTCGTGGAGGACATCCGAACTGGTCCACAGGTACGATTGAACGAATGCAGCAAGCAGGCCGGCTGCATGGATACGCTGATGGACCTGAGTTTGAACGCTGGGTTGAGAGCTTTCACGTTTATCTAGTCGTCATGTTCTTTGAGCCAGAGTACCGCATACGAGTTGACACTTGCTTCGCAACCAAGCTCGCGGAATACTGCTCCCTAGGCAGACCCGTGGTGATCTGGGCGCCGGAATCAGCCGCAATCGTAAAATGGTCGAGAGACAACGATGCCGCGATTTGCGTAACCGATCCTGCTCCAGAAGCGCTGTTGCAACGACTCAGAGAGGTTGCTTCTCAGCCTGAACAGCTTGCGCGTTTCGGATCGAATGCGCGTCAGTGCTACGAAACCGAACTGAACCCGGCGAGCCTGCAGAAGGCTTTCGTCAATGCGGTGGATTCCGTCACCGACAGTCTTACCGGGCCGATCCATGGATAGGCGGTTGCTGATCGACACCGACATCAAGGAATTGCTAATGTCAGAAACAGTCGCGATGATTTTGCTGAGTCAATATCCGGAATCAGGTAGGAACTAGCGGTCCTGTGATTCCAACTGTTTCCATCATCACTCCACTTCACAACAAGGGTGAGTACATTGCCGAGACGATCGGATCAGTATTACGTCAGACGTTTGACGATTGGGAATTGATCGTTGTCGAAAACGGTTCGACTGATGATGGCCCGCAAAAGGTCTCCAAAATTGAGGATTCAAGAATCCGGTTGTTCGAAGCACCGACTGCAGTTCGCGGTCCCGGAGCCGCAAGAAACTATGGACTCGACCGCGCAACTGGCAAATGGGTTCTGTTTCTGGACGCCGACGATCTGATTGATCCGTTTCACCTTGAACATCTAGTTGCGTGTTCTAACGGGATAGACCCGATTATTGCAGGCGGCTGGGTTGAGTTCCGGGAGAATGCGGGAGGCGAAGAAACCGCCAAACGTCCAGCAGGTGAAGACGGGGATGACCCGCTCGAAGCTTTCGGGATCTGCCACGCCCCATGGGCGGTTCACTCCGCACTAGTCCGCAGAGATTTGACGGTCGAAGTCAGATGGAATGAAAGACTCGACCATTTACTCGGGGAAGACATCTGCTTCTGGTTTCGCTTATGCCAGTCGGGCTCAGTCGTTTATTCAAGTTCGTCGTCGGCCAGGTACAGGATTCTTGAATCCGGAAACCGGACTAGACTCGACGACTTGAATGCGTGGTTTGAGGGATGCCACACAGCCGTCCAGTGCAATCTGGATTTCCTCAAAGAACGCCACACCCGACCGACTGGCTTACAGTGCGAAATGCTGGTGCAGTTCTACGAATCCATTTACCGGAAATCACGAAAACTCAAAGCAGCGGAGATTTCACGAATCGCACTTGAGAGGGCGAAGTTCTGGCTTGGTGAACGGTGCAACCGGCCCGGCCCTCAACGGATAACAACTCGGGTTCGTCGCGCGCTGGGAATACCTGCTTATCAATTCATCAGGTCTCTGGTCGCCACGGGTTGATCACCGGGCCTATCAAAGATCATCAGCTAGAGTTCACCAGCAAGTAAAATTGCAGATACGGACTTACCAACGTTGAGCAAACATTGTCAGGTCATCAATTGAACTTGAAAGCCAGACTATCCCGGCTTGCCTTTCAAACCCTTTACGGTCGCAAGGGGTACCCGGTAGAAATAGCGGGAATGGGCTTCCGGATTTGTCCTTCGCTTAGACGCTGGGACTTTGCGTCGGAACGCGTAGTCTTCGACGTTTTAAAGGAAACGTTGAGTGAAGGCAGCTTGTTTGTCGATGTCGGCGCTAACTTCGGAATGCACAGCCTCGTCGCATCACGGCTGGTGGGGCCCAATGGTAAAGTAGTCGCGTTTGAGCCCGTTGTGAGAAATCTAAACCTGATTTCCAGAAACCTTGAATTCAACAGATTCCATGGTCGGGTTGAAATTGTTGCGGGAGCAGTTTCCGATCTGGACACAGCAACGGTTTGTTTCTCAGTGGATGAATCCGAATGCGCGGTCGGCTCCGCCATCACAGACAAAAGCGCCGGAATCTCAGTGGCAAATCACCGGCTTGATGATGTCGAATTGTGCTATTCGCGACGATTTGACCTTCTGAAAATTGATGTCGAGGGTGCAGAACTAAAAGTCCTGAGAAGTGCAGAGCATATTCTCAGTCAATACAGTCCGGTGGTCGCCGTCGAAGTGCACCCCGGAATGATGGCCTCATTCGATACTTCTGTTGATTCTCTTGTTTCCTTTATGGAAAAATGTGGCTATTCCGGGCGACGACTGCCCGGCGGAATCAAAGAAGCCTATCACATGGTTTTCACAAAAACCTCGGAGCTTTAACCGAAAAAGTGCGTGGCCAGCAATCAAAAATTTCTCTCGTGACAACGGTCCTGAACGACCGCGACGGCTGCATTGATTTCTTTGCCCAAATGAAGAACCAAACGAGGCTTCCGGACGAAATCGTAATCGTAGACGGAGGCTCGAAAGATGGAACATGGGAGTTTCTCAAATCTTACACGTTTGACAACGACATCCAACTTGTCGCGATCCAAGACGCTGGTTGCAATGTGGCTCGGGGGCGAAACATTGCTATCGTTAACGCAACAAACGAAATCAT
>JBCCFB010000335.1:0-5992 GCA_039029995.1 Planctomycetota bacterium | reverse complement strand
CGGATAGTTTCCATTTGACGACGCCCGCAGGAGACTGGCACCGTTCCGGTGTGGCCAGCTTGTCCGCAGCTTCAATTCTTGTTCCTTTAGAAGTGATTAAAGCTGCGTTGACTTACATTTGCGAAAACGCGTTTCGAAACTTGAATGCAGTCCCGGCGTTCAATTTCATATAAAGTTATGCTGCGGGGCGGGGCCGCGTCGAAGTGGCGGGGCCGCATCGAAGCTCCGTTCCGCCACGACGTTGATCGGTGCATAGATAGAAGCGGTGCGACTTTTTTGAATTCCTGTGATGGACGGCCATGTACCTGAAACCTGAAATCTCGATTTTTATCGCAATCGTCTTTTTGCAATCAGCCGCGCTTCCCTGCCCGGGTGCGCCGGACATCCGGATTTGTCAGGAAGAGAATTCAGTGGAAGCCGATCCGGCCTCCGATCAGGTTCAGGAATCAAACGAACCGGGCAATGATGACAGCGCCGCAACAGATAGCGAGCAACAGGCATCCGCGTCAGTCGAACCAGGACCGGAAGAACAACGTGGCGAAGATGGCTCCGGCCGCGTCTTCGTCCGCGGTGAGCTTCGCAAGTGGCATAAGGTTACGCTCATTCTCGATGGTCCTTTTGCGGATGAACGTGACAGCGAACCGAATCCGTTTCTTGATTTCCGGATGACGGTGACATTTGTTCACGAAGACACGGGGACAGAGTACAACGTGCCCGGATATTTTGCCGCCGATGGCAATGCAGCCAATTCATCTGCGAATCGGGGCACTCAATGGCTTGCTCACTTCACGCCGCCAATTGCCGGAGGCTGGAGATATAAGGTCGGCTTTGTCTCGGGCAACCGGATAGCGGTTACACCTGAGGCTGAAGGAACGCCATACGGGTATTACAACGGCAGCTTCGGCCAGTTCACGGTTCAATCCAGCGACAAAACCGGAAATGACTTTCGCGCAACTGGAGCCCTCGAATATGCGGGCTCCCGATACCTTCGATTTGCTGAAACGGACCTTCCTTTTGTAAAGGCCGGTCCCGATTCGCCTGAGACGCTTCTTGCTTACTCCGACTTTGACGGTACTGTTGCGCTGCTTCCGGACAAGGCTCCTCTCAAAACGTGGGAGCCACATGTTGTGGATTTCAGAGACGGAGACCCTACCTGGCAGAACGATAAGGGCCGCGGTCTGATCGGAGCCATGAACTACCTTTCCATGAAAGGCCTGAATGCCTGCTCATTTCTGACATACAACGTCGGCGGTGACGGCCAGAACGTCTGGCCGCACATTTCTTCTGAAGATCGCCTGCGGTTTGACTGCTCCAAACTGGATCAATGGAGGATTGTTTTTGAACACGCCCAGGAGTTGGGGCTCTTCCTTCATTTCAAACTTCAGGAAACTGAAAATGATGACCTGGTCACGGGCACATCCGGTCGCGCAACCGAAGTGCCCGCAGCGATGGATCAGGGTGAACTTGGTGTCGAGCGCAGACTTTATCTACGTGAGTTAATTGCGCGATTCGGCCATTGCCCCGGACTGGAATGGAATCTTGGCGAGGAGAACACCCAATCTGCAACCGTTCAGCGTGAAATGGCCGGCTACATCGAATCGATCGACCCCTATCAACACCCGATCGTCATTCACACCTACCCCGGCCAGCAGGATAAGGTGTATGGAAATCTGACAGGTAATCAGAGCAGGCTGTCGGGAGCATCACTGCAAAACCGCTGGGACGCAACGCACCTACTGACGCTGCTGCGAATCGTGGAATCCGACGTTGCCGGAAGACCCTGGGTCGTCGCAAACGACGAACAGGGACCAGCCAACACCGGAGTGCCTCCGGATCCGGGCTACGAGGGCTTCGATGGCTATGCCCGGATGGGTGAGGAACGCACCTACAACCTTCATGACATTCGCAAACGCGTTCTCTGGGGCAACATCATGGCCGGCGGGGCCGGAGTCAACTACTACTTCGGCTACCAGCTTCCTCAGAACGATCTCAACTGCGAGGACTTCAGGTCTCGCGACAGGAGTTGGGAATATTGCGGACACGCACTGAGTTTTATTCGCGACAATAAATTACCGCTGCGCCGTATGCACAACGCGGACTACCTCGTTGAAAATCATTACTGCGAGTTCGGACCATGGTGCCTGGCAGAACCGGACGAGATCTATCTCGTTTATGTTCCAGATGGACAAACGACGATTTTGAACATTTCTGAATGTGAAGGACTTTTTGAAATCAGCTGGTTCAATCCGACCAATGGTGACTCGGGAAGAGTTGAAACAGGGCTTGTAAATGCGCCCTGCCGGATCGAATTGAGTCGAGATGATGCCGACGGTATGCGAGACTGGGTCTACCTCGTTCGCAGGCCTCAGGACGCAACCGGGACCGGAACCACCGGGCAGAACTGATCATCTTGAGCGGAGCCGCGCACTTTCAATGCCCAATCAGTTCAGTCTGAGAACGATTTTACTCGTTGTTTTCTGCGCTGCTTTTCTGCTTGCGATCTCGGTGCAGGGTGGCCCGCGAGTCGTAACAATTCTCGTGGCCATTCTGATGGCGAATTGTGCCGGCGCTGTCGTGGCCCTGACGGTGACATTTCTTTTTCGTTTTCCGCGCGATGGGTCATTGCGACACAAGCAATTTGAACCTCCCGCGGACGAAGATAGCGAGTCGATTTGACGTTATTGATGAGTGATCCCGGGACAATCCGTCGCTGACAGCCCGGAATTCTTAAACATTCTGCTACCGCACGTGCAGTTCATTCGCGGATCAGATACCCTTTCCGCGTCTTCTTTTCAGGAAAGTCTGCTCATGAATGCCGGTTATCGCCCGTTCGTTTTAGTTTTTGCTGCAATATTCGCCGCAGGAATCGCTATGGAAAGTCACGCCGCTGCGCAACAACCTCCCGAATGCGAAAAACGCCCGGAGCGCCTCGAAGCGCACGGCCAGGTTCGAATCGACGACTACTACTGGCTCAGAGAAAGAGAGAATCCGGACGTCATTGCCTACTTGAATGCTGAGAACGATTACATGACAGCCGTCATGTCAGAGACCGAAGCGTTGCAGGAAAAACTTGCTGCTGAGACGCGAGCAAGAATCGTTCAGGAAGACACTTCGGTTCCAGTCACGGAAAGAGGTTTCGATTACTACAGACGAACCGAAGAAGGCTCTCAGTATCCGATCTACTGCCGTCGAAAAACAGGCTCTGATGAAGAAGTCGTCATTCTCGATGTTAACGAACTTGCAGAGGGTCACGACTTCTGTAGCGTCTCCGGCATGGACGTCAGCACGAATAGTTCCATGCTTGCCTATGCCGTGGATACCGTGGGACGCCGGAAATACACCTTGCGAATAAAAAGTCTCGAAACCGGAGAGACTCTTGCAGACTCGATTCCTGACGTGACAGGAAATCTCGTCTGGGCTGAAGACAACGAGACCCTTTTCTATACACGCCAGGATCCGCAGACGCTGCGATGGTTTCAAATTTTCAGACACCGTCTTGGAACAGATTCCAGTGAAGATGTTCTTGTCTACGAAGAAGCGGACGAAGAATTCAGTGTGCGGCTGGGCAAAACACGCTCGAGAGATTTCATCATCATCAACTGCAATCAGACGCTCAGCTCTGAAACCCTTCTGATCGATGCGGCAACGCCGGAATCCGAAGCCAGAATCTTTCAGCCGCGAGAAGATGATCACGAGTACTCGATTGATCATCTCGATGGCGCCTTCTATATCCGGACAAACTGGGAAGCGTCCAATTTCCGTCTTATGCGAACGGGAGAGGACAATACCACAAAAGAGTCGTGGCAGGATGTAGTCCCGCACAGTGAAGAGATCTACTTTGACAGTTTTGAACTTTTCAATAACTGGCTGGTGATAGAACAAAGGGAGAACGGTCTGGCGCAAATCCGGTATCGGCGGAACGACGGGACTGAATTTGAGAATCTCGATTTCGGTGAACCGTGCTATTCAGCCGGACTTGCAGCCACAATGGAATCCGATTCGGACTCGTTGCGTTACCGGTTCAGTTCGCTGGCGACGCCTCCGGGCACGTTCGAGTTCGACATGAATTCCGGCGAGAGCACTCTGCTCAAACAGGAGACGATCCTCGGCGGGTTTGATCGCGGCAACTACCAGACTGAACGTATCTGGGCCCGGGCATCTGACGGCACTGCCGTACCGGTTTCACTGGTTTATCACAAAGACACGCCTCTGGACGGGACGGCTCCATGCCTCTTGTATGCGTACGGTTCCTATGGCATCAGTATGTCGGCGAGTTTTAATGCATCGAGATTCAATCTTATCGATCGCGGTTTCATTTTTGCCATTGCTCATATTCGTGGTGGACAGGAGATGGGCCGGCACTGGTACGAAGACGGCAAACTGCTCAACAAAAAGAACACATTTACTGACTTCATCGCGGTTGGACGTGATCTTGTCGCACGGGAATATGCCGATCCGGATCGACTGTACGCGCGAGGAGGCAGCGCTGGCGGGCTGTTAATGGGTGCGGTTGCCAATATGGCTCCGGAATTGTTCAACGGGATTATCGCTGACGTCCCGTTCGTGGATGTGGTGACGACAATGCTCGACGATACGATTCCGCTCACCACCAGCGAGTACGACGAGTGGGGTAACCCGAATGACCAGCAGTATTACGACTACATGCTTTCGTATTCTCCATATGATCAGGTGGAAGCGAAGGCATATCCCAACATCCTCGTCACGACGGGCCTTCACGATTCGCAAGTGCAGTACTGGGAGCCAGCCAAATGGGTGGCGCGATTACGCGAAATGAAAACCGATGAAAACCTGCTGCTGTTGAAAACAAACATGTCAGCAGGACATGGCGGTGCCTCAGGACGCTTCGACCGCTATCGCGAGATTGCTTTCCGACACGCTTTCCTTCTCAACCTGGCCGGAATCGAAGAATAAGCAGGCGAAGCGGTGAATCACTCCTCGTCTTCATCCTGCTCCGGCGGCGGATAGGAAGCGCGGGATACTTCAAAGCGCGCTACAAGGAAATCAAACTGGTCAGGTGCAAGTATCTCCCGATACTTTTCCTCGTCCATAAACGTGATGTGCATTGAGACTTCGAATCTGCCCGCCTGCATGGCTGATTCCGGAACCTCGCGCAGAACCATTTCGTGGAATTCCGAGTACTGTTGTTTCGACATCGGGAAATAGACCGAAATCGCGGATGTGAATGACCCTGCCATGACGTCCCGCGTTCTTGAGCGGCGAAGCGATTCGCGCTCACTCCAGATTACCGCCTGTTCCTCGTTGAGCGTTGATTCAATCGCCCGCTGCCAGGCTTTCTGTCGCATGAGAGATTGCATTGCGACTTCGTATCGCACGCTCCATATAGAACGCATCGTCTCACCCGTCACGGCCTCGTTAGCTCCGACTTCAAATCGTTCCAGACCGGCTTTGAGTGCGGCTCCTTTTGCGCCCACAATCAGGCGACGTCGCTGACCATCCGACAAACCACAAAGCGCGTCGATTTCATCTATCTTCGCGTTCACCGGAACGAGCATATCAAGAACAAACTTCTCAACGAATCTCTCCTGCTCTTCGTCATCGGGGCTGTTGAAATAGGTCCGGACCTCATACATTTCGTCCGCCATGATGCAGACCAGCTGGTTGTCATCAAGGATCTCGTCAAGTTTTTCCAGTTCGATCATCTGAAATACTACCGGCGGTCTGGGATCTTCGCTGTACAGGATTCGACCTGAACCGGTTGTCCAGTCGTCCTGCCAGATCTCATCTACGAGTTCTATCAGCCGGGAATGTTGTTCCTCAGAAAGTGAAACGACCTGATCTGCCATCCAGACTACGGACTCAATGCCGATTCGACGTTGTTCCTGAGCCACGTACGCCACATCACCGGAGAGTCGCACGTGGTCCTCAGCGGGAATGTAGGGCTGCAGTTCCCGAACCAGCGCCGACCTCAATCTGAAGTCCAGCCGGTCATTAACAATCGCATTCAGATTTT
>JBCCFB010000334.1:0-6011 GCA_039029995.1 Planctomycetota bacterium | reverse complement strand
TCAGTTCGAGGGCTGGCCGGCGGTGCAATTTGCAGGTTGGCCTTCTGTTGCAGTCGGAACATTCGGTGGCGTCGTCGCCAGCGTGGACGCAACAGACAATGGAAAAGGACAATTCCGGGTACTGGTAACACCAGGTGATGCTGAATGGCCATCGGATCGATATCTGAGACAGGGTGTCAGAGCCAACGGATGGGTGATGTTGCGCGAGGTGTCGCTCGGGTACGAAATCTGGCGTCAGCTGAATGGCTTTCCAGTGATCGTATCGTCGGGCGAGCCATCGGGCGGCGACGAGATAAAGACTCCCAAGCTTCCAAAATAATGAAGCAGACAGTGACAGCTGTTTTATTGACGGCGGCAATCGTCGTATCAGGATGCCGTTCGGGCGCAGCAGGTCCTGATTCGCTGGTTTTGAGAGCCGCAGGCCGCGAAGCGCCTGAGTTTTCCGCGCGCAATCATTCTCAAAATCCAGAGACTGCTGTTCGCGGACAAGCTGCGGATACCAGTCCGGAGAACGCGGTTGTGCAGGCTGCTTATCAGGAATCGGCCTATCAAGAAGGGACGGGAGCCCAACCCGGTTTCCCGGTGGATTCATCGGTGCTTGAAACCGAATCCCGCGCCATCGAACAACCTGCTTTTGAAACAGAGGCAGGCACATATTCGCCACTGCTGACATTGGATGAACTGCTTCAGTCAGTGGTTAACTGCTACCCGGAAATAGACATCGCAGTCGGCGAGATCGAAACGGCGCAGGGAAAGACTCTTGAATCGATGGGGCAGTTCGACGATGTCTTTTCGGCTCACAGCATTTCACAGCCGCTGGGCTTCTATCAGACTTATCGCAACGGGACTGGCATCACCCGTCCGCTTTACGGTGGGGGTGAGGTTTACGGCACCTACCGGATCGGAGACGGAAATTTTGAACCGTGGTTCGGCGAGCGTGAGACAAACGAAGGTGGTGAGTTTAAAGCCGGGTTCTCTCTTCCGCTGTTGAAGGATCGGAACATCGACAAGCGTCGAGCTGTACTGTTGACGGCAATCGCCCGACAGGATCAGACCGGAGCCGAAGTCAACGCGCGGCTTTTGCAGCTTGAGCGCCTGGCAACTCAGTCATACTGGCAATGGGTTGCGGCCGGTCGGGCTGTTTTGATTCAGCGAAGACTGCTTGAACTGGCTGAAACTCGCGTGGATCAGATTCGCAGAAGAATCGCCGCCGGGGAACTGGCTGACATCGACCAGATCGACAACGACCGTTTTATTGCCAAGCGGAAGAATGACTTGATCAAGGCTGAACGTGAGCTTGAGAAGGCCGCGATCAAGATGTCGTTGTTTTATCGAGATGCCGCCTGCAGTCCGCAAATCGCAGGTGACGACCGACTGCCTGTTCAGTTTCCCGGATCGCAGTTTCTGGAACAGGGGCGGGTTTTCGCTGATATTGAAAACGCCATAGCAGTCCGTCCGGAACTCGCGGCCCTCAGTGCTGAGAGGGAGCAGGCTTGCATTTCACTGGAACTCGGAAGAAACGACACACTTCCGAGGATCGACCTGAAGGGGTTCGCGGGTCAGGATGTCGGCGGCGCTGCAAGCCCCACCGGAGACAAGACACCGTTTGAGCTGCAGTTGGGAGTTCTTGCAGAAGTTCCGATTCAAAGACGAGGAGGGCAGGGGAGAATGGAGGCGGCGCGCGGAAAACTACGCCAGCTCGATGCCAAAATCCGTCTCGTTTCGGACAAGATCCGGGCTGAAATTCAGGACGCAGCATCCGCTGTCAACGCTGCCGCAGCACAGGTCGAACAATCTGCCGAAAACGTCCGGCTTGCAAGTCAATCGCTCTCAATGGGACGAGTTCTATTTGAAGAAGGCGATGTCGATCTTATCGAGCTGAACATTTACGAGGCGTCAGTCGTCGATGCAGAGCTTCAGCTTCTCGATGCGAAGTTCAAATACTTCAGCTCTCTGGTTCGTTATGAGACGGCGGCGTCAGGCCAGCCCTTCGTAACGCGGCAATAGCCCGCAACTGTGTAGAAGTAGCAACGCTTGACCGTCGATGTGACAATATTCCTTTGCAACAAAACAGCCAGGGGCGCGGTGGGGAATGTACCGCGCAGCGTGAACAGCAGATCCAGCACTTCTACCGGGTGTCCATTCACCACGTGTCCAGCCAGGCGGGAAGGTGAATACGACAAAGAAAAAAATGCGGCCGAATATCAGTTTCCTGACAAGCGTAAGGCGAGAGCGGCGAACAACGTCTAATCAACAAAGCTACTCACCTTGCTTAGAAGAGAAATGACACTCAATCTCGGGAAAATACTAGGAATTCACGTCCGTATTCACTGGTCCTTCTGGCTTTTGCCGGTCTACGTCTACTTTTCGATGGTGCTGGCCGGCAGCGGTTTTACATCAGCAGCAACGACTGTTCTGCTGATTCTGGCCGTTTTCGGATGTGTTCTGTTGCACGAATTCGGGCATGCGCTTGCCGCGCGCCAGTTCGGAATTCCAACTCGTGATATTACGCTGCTGCCGATCGGTGGTGTGGCGATGCTCGAACACATGCCGCGTAGTCCACTTCAGGAGCTCTGGATCGCGGTTGCGGGTCCCCTGGTCAACGTTGTAATCGCTACTGTGCTGTTTGCGGGTGCAACGTTGTCAGGCGTTGGTTTTGGAACCGAGGCCGGTGGTTTCGTCCAGCAGCTGATCTTTGCAAACGTCGCGTTGGTGGCGTTTAACATGTTGCCCGCGTTCCCGATGGACGGAGGCCGCGTGTTCCGGAGTCTGCTCGCTGTCTTTTTGAATTACAAACTTGCGACACGTATCGCCGCCGGAACCGGAAAGGTAGCCGCTGTCGCGCTCGGGTTGTTCGGGCTGCTCAATGGAAACATCATGATGGCCTTCCTCGCAGCGTTCGTCTTCTTTGCGGCTCAGTCTGAACTGGCCGCGGTTACGAGTGATTTCGATGATGGCTCGCCGCCACCACAACGAGGTGGCTCGCGCGGCCGGACATTCGGGATGTTTTCGGGGAATCGTGATCGTGATCAGATGAACGACGTGGTTACACGCCAGTGTGACGTGCCATCCACTTTGTCAGCGGAATCGGTTGCGTCCTGGTTGAACGAAATGCGCGCTGATGCCTGCCGGGTTATCGAGGCCGGTCGGGTCATTGGAGTGATCACTCGAACGCGACTAATCTCCGAGCTTTCACGTGGGATGGGACGTATGCCCGTCGGCGCGCTGGTCCGGTAGGTTTGCAGTGCCGGTATACCTGAGAAATAAAGAGCTCACAGTTTTTTGTAAGTAACTGTTGAATCTCGTAATCCAAAAAAGTCAAAATGGCGTCTGTCGAGTTCGATTGACGCCACTTTTTTGCGCCTTGTCTTTTCCGGAGTCACCGATGCGCTGGTTTCTGCTGATCACTCTGTTCATCTTCTCAACCGCCCCGACCGTGCTTTGTGCACAGGCGGACGTACTGGTTAACGGCAACTTCGAGGCTGTCGAGGAAGACCTGCCTGATGGCTGGGAGTTCAACTCGCAATCGGGTGGCAGGATCTACATCGACCAGGAAGACGCTGTTTCCGGCGACCGTTCGGTTCTGGTTGATGCGACTGAGTCATCCGACGAAAACGACAGGCTTTTTGCAAACCTTTCACAGTTGCTTGACGGCAAGCCGTTTCAAGGCAAGCGAATGCGATTCCGCGCAAGCGTAAAAACGGCTGATATGGCTCCAGATGCGACAGCAAACCTTTGGTTTCGAGTGGATCGAGAGACGGCTGACGACAGCTATCTTGTCGGTGCGTTCGACAATATGCAGGATCGGCCCATCCGTCTGACGGAATGGGACGAGTACGAGATCGTTCTCGATGTAGACGACGATGCGGAACAGATCATTGTCGGCATGTTTGTCATCGGGACAGGGAAGGCCTGGATCGACAGAGTGTCATTCGAAGAGGTCGGGGACGAGGTCGCAACGACCGGGCAGAGTCTTGATCCTGAGTCAGACACTGGCGACGACGACAGCGACTCATCTGACGATGAGGACGAATCACCTTCCCGCTTTCAAATGGACCCACTGGTGATGGAGGCATTTGCGAACGCGGACAAAGCTCCACAACAGCCCTTCTTCACACACTGGCTGTGGCTGGTCGCGCTGACGGTTCTGCTGTTCGGACTTTCCGCAGTACCGACCAGGTTGGGTGACGACTCGAACACGCAAGGCAACTCCAGTCGAACAAGTCTTGTTGCAGGGATCGTTACGCGGTTCGCATTCCGGTTTTCATTCTGCTACTGGATTATTTACAGCTTCCCTGTTCTGACGGGAACACTACTGACCCCGTTGATTCCAGAACAATGGGCAACGTTTCAAACGTGGTATAGCGAGAGAAAAGATCTGCTCGTTCATTGGGCGGCTGAGCGTTTTTTCAGCATCGAAGGAAAGATGGTTCCGGCAAACGGCAGTGGCGACACAACGTCGGAGTACGTGACTCTGTTTGTCGGATTTCTTCTGGCACTGATTCTGGCGGCAGTCTGGTCAATTGTTCATGACTTGATTCGCAAAACAGAGCACCGTTATCTGAAAGACGTTTTGCGCAGCTACCTCAGATATGTTCTGGCCTTCTGGATGTTGAGCTACGGTCTGGGCAAAGTCGCACTTGTCTTCAATCAGTTTCCAACGGTCAGCGAGTACCAGTTCAACAAGAACTGGGGTGATTCGTCTCCGATGAATGTTGTCTGGGCATTCATGGGTTCGTCAAAGGCATACACGATTTTTGCCGGCCTGGGTGAAACTGCGGGAGCGTTGCTTCTGGTGTGGCGGCGGACGGCGATCATCGGTGCGCTGGTCACGCTGGGAGTCATGGTTAATGTGGTCATGCTGAACTACTGCTACGACGTACCGGTCAAGCTCTTCTCGACCCATCTGATGTTCATGGCAATCTTCATTCTGCTTCCTGATGCAGGGCGTTTGCTGAACGTAATGTTGTTCAACCGTTCGACTGAGCCAGTCGATTTGAAGCCGCCATATACCAATCGATGGTCGATCTGGATTCAGCGGGCACTCAAGCTGACAGTAATCGGTTGGATGATCGTCTGGCCTTGCTGGGAGCATTACAAAGTGCAGGCGGAGTTCGTGCAGAAACAGAATTCCGCACCGGAATACTTCGGGACCTATGAAGTTCTCGAGTACAAACTCAATGGCGAGACGGTTGAAGGCAAAGCCTGGTCATGGAAATCAGTGCGTTTCCTGGTTGGTGGTGATTTCTCAATGGACGGCGAACACAAAATGGTCAACAAGGTTCTCGTCGGGATGGAAGAGCAAGTCGGCCAGTATTCCGCGAACTTCAACGATCCTGACGGCAGCGGAAGCCTGTCAATCGATAGCCATATGAATTCGGCAATGCTTCAAGGCGAGGCCACATTTCGTCAACTCGAAAATCTGGAAAGTGAGGATGGCGATGAACAGACCGAAGGCAACACACAGCTGTGGATGTTGACCGGGAAAACGGCTGCCGGAGATATCGAGGTGACGTTGAAGCCGAATGAGAACATCTACCGGCTGACCGGCCGCGGTTTCCGCTGGATCAATGAAGTGCCGTTCAACCGATAGATTCGAGGTGATACAGGCTCGCAGAAACTGGTTACCAGCCAAGGCCGAGTTCTTCGAGTTCCTTTCGTGTCCGCTCCAGATTCATGATTTGCAGGTTGTCAAAGCATGCGATCGCTACATGCCTCCCGTCTGACGAGAAGTCGAACTCAGTCAGGCGTGAATTGCCCACCGTTTGAATCTTTGCCACAGATTCGAATGACCCGGGGTCGAGGAAGAGAAACTCAAAGCTGTTACTTCGGATTGCGAGCATGTTTCCATCAATTGAATACTGCGGTGTGCCTTTGGAACGGAAGTAGTGGTTCTTGACGAGCCGGTTGTTTTCGAGATCGGACATCCTGCAAACAAAAAGCTCAGCCCATCCCGTCAGAAACAGGTCCGGATCTTCGGGGTGGGCCGTCGGAACAATACTTTCGTATTC
>JBCCFB010000333.1:0-6114 GCA_039029995.1 Planctomycetota bacterium | reverse complement strand
TCTACAAACCGTGCGGCCAGATAATCAAGCAGTTGCGGATGGGAAGGCGTACGTCCCATGAACCCGAAGTTGTCTGTCGTTACGACAAGTCCCTGACCGAAAACATGCCGCCAGACCCGGTTGACGTAAACTCTGGCCGTCAGCGGGTGGTCAGCACTTGCGATCCATCCGGCCAATTCCAGCCGCCCGCTGGACTGTTCCGGAATTTCAGGAGTCGATTCAGTCAAGCAAACGGTCAGGAACCCGCGGCTCACCACCTCACCGAGATTGCGAACGCTCCCCCTGATATGAAGATGGGAATTCACCGGAGAACCGGCCTCTTTAACTGACATCGCAACTGCGGTCGGATGCGGCGCGTTACTTTTCAGTTCTGTCAGCTGAGCATCCAGCTCTTCAATGCGCGCTCTGGTCCGAATCAACGCTTGTGCTTCCGCGGCCGGCTCGCCCATGGGACCGTCCACAACTGCATCACCAACGCTCCCCGGATCACGTTGACTGTCACCGGCGGGTAGAAACTGAACAGCGTCCACGATGACCACACCGTCCGCGTCTTCATTTGAAACTGTTACCGCTGCGACATTGTCAGCTTCAAATCTATAGGTCCCAAGGGAAACAAACAGATTGTCGATCGAGGGCTTTTGCGATTGATTTACGATCACGACCGCCTGTCCATCCTGATGATCAATCGTCACTTTTGTGTTCGACGCGCGGTTGCCGCCAGCCGAATACGAAAGTCGAACTTCATACTGCCCGCCACTTTCGAACTTCGGAATAAACCTCGCGTTGTTTGCGCCGGCAGGCTGACCATCGTCATGGATGTACCCTCCATCGACATACATCGCAACGGAGGTTGATTGAGTCCAGTTACCCGTCAATTCCGCATTGGCGTTGTCAATAACCAGACCACGAAGTGACGCCGAGTTTACATTTCTTGTCTGCTCGTCTGTTTCAGGACCGCCACCTAACTCAGCGAGTTCTTTTCGAGCTTCGTTCAGCCGGCCTGTCAAAGCTGCAACCTGCTGTTTGTAATCGCGCTCAGCTGCCTTTTCAGCATCCGTTGCGATCGAAGTTGTGACGTATCGAGAGACGTTCCCGTCCACGAGCGAGTCCGTACTCTTGAAGATCCCCGCAAGCGCGTAATAGTCTGTTGCCGGGACGGGATCAAACTTGTGATCGTGGCAACGCGCACAGCCAAGGGTCATCGCCATAAAGGCCCTGCCGACGGTATCGATCTGCTCATCGATAACTTCCATCTGCAGAAGTTCTTTGTCCTGCTGTTCGTAATTGATGGGGCCAAGTACAAGAAATCCCGTCGCAATCAACTGTTCTGATCGTTGAGCATGGGATTCATATTCAAGCAAGTCTCCGGCAAGCTGTTCCGTCACGAACTGATCAAACGGTTTGTCATTGTTGTACGAGGAGATCACATAATCGCGGTACCGCCACGCATCAGGAAACATCAGGCTTCTTCCGCCACCGCTGGATTCCGCGAATCTAGCTACGTCCAGCCAGTGACGTCCCCACCTTTCGCCAAAACGGGGCGAATCCAGTAGTCGGTCAACAGCTTCCTCAACATCCTGTTGGATCGGATTGTCGCTGTGACAGAAGTCGTGAATCTCATCAACCGTTGGCGGCAAACCGGACAACGTCAGATGGATTCGACGTATCAGCGTCGCTCGATCAACTTCATCATTGGGTTCGATACCCGCTTCTTGAAGTTTTTCAACGATGAACCGGTCAATCGAACTCGCAGACCACCCTGTGTCCAAATGGGGAACATCCGGCTTCTCAACGGGCTGAAAGGACCAGAATTGCCGGCCCGTTTCGATGTCAATCATGGACGATTCCGGAACATCTGTACCGGAGCGGGGATCTGGAGCCCCCATTTCAATCCACTTTTCGAAAAGCGCGATTTCTTCTTCTGACAATTCCCCGTCGGGAGGCATATCAAAGTCTTCGTACCGCAACGCCGACATGAGGATACTCTCATCAGGATCGCCGGGACCGATCGCCGGGCCAGTATCGCCACCGGAAAGAATTGCCGACCGATTGGTCAGAAACAAACCGCCACGGACTGCTTCAGGTTCGTCACCATGGCATTCAAGGCAATGCTCGATGAGCAGAGGTCGAATCTCGTTTTCAAAAAACTCGATATCCGAAGCAGCAAATTCGGAGTCCTGCGCAAAGGCAGCCTGCGCTATCGATAATACGGTCGCCAAAAAAACGCCGGCTAACTTTTTCCAGCCAAGGTTCACAAACAGGATCCATGCGAGATTCGTTGACTATCCCGATTGTAACCTGCTGCAAACTACCGTGCCAAGCTGAACATATCCGGGCAACGAATCCCTAATTGGTGATCGTCCAGAAAATATGGTCAACGTTGCAGGTAAAATTCGCTCGCGCCACTGGACCGTCATAGCGGATTCTCACACGGACACGGTTCGTTGCGTTTTCAACAAACCGCCCGGGAATGCCGCTCACCGAAATCTGATCAACCCGATCACCCAGTCGGGACGCGTTCCTGACATCAACCGTTTCAAACGCCCCGGTGTCAAAGTTGAACATTCTGATCGTGCGGGAAACGTTGCCCCGCGCAAAAACACTTTCTTCGATCGTAAAGTCAACTGCCGACGGTGCCGAGGAAGTTGACGTCGACTCGACATCGTAGATGACACGTGACTGAAGGCTTGATCCGTTCCTGGCCGCGCTTATGTCATCGTTGTCACTCTCCAGAAGTTGTGCAATGCTGCCGTCTCGCAGAATTCCCGTGACGACATCAAAAGTGTCGGGGGCTACATCTACGATCGCCGGAATGTGTTGAATGGCGAGCTTGAATTGAAGGCCGTCACCTTCCGGATCAGGCAGTGATTGAAGTGGCATAATCTGCGAGAAAGCACCCGTCGTGGTGTCCCAGATGCCGTAGCTTCCCGACGCACTGGAAGGGCCGGCGAAAAACCTTGCACAGTAAAGAGTGCCGTCCCGTGGATCAAAGTCGAGGCCTTGAATGAAAGCTGAAACGCTGGTTGTTGACGGCCCGATCGATGAAGCTGCACCAGTGGATTTGTTGACCGTGTAAAGCCCGTTGGTTCCGGAGTCGAGGCAATAAAGATCGCCTGCAGGACTGGCTGCAATTTCGACTGCGAGTCCGCCGGCAATTCCGAACGGTCCCACCAGCGTGGTGACGCCGGTCTCGACATCCACCTCGTACAAGTTCCATACGTCAGCTAGATAGAAAGTGCCTGTCGTATCATCACAGGTCATTCCCACTGGCACCGAAGCACCTGTCGTGACGTAGTCGCCGGAAAGATCACTGATCCGATCTACACCTCCTGTCGCCATGTCCACCGTTCCGAGCGTATACGGAAAACCGGTAGAAACATCGACTGCGTACAACTCGGAACCATCCGCGTTGAAATCCATGGCATAGGGAGTCGCCGCCGGTGAGCGATAGTTGACGACATACGCTGATGGAAGATTGACCGGGAAACTGGCAAGCACGTTTCCGTCAAGGAAATTCAAAACGTAACAGTCACCACCTGAAATCGTCATCTCGTATTCACTGTCTACGACCGCTTGAAGCGACTCGATCGGCGTAAACGAACCCGAAGCCGTATTCCACGTTCCGTATTCACCTCCATAGGCTCCGTTGTCGTTGGAAAAAACCGCAGCGTACAGAACATTTGTAGCCGGATCAAAATCCATACCCTGCGCGAAATTGACGCTATCAACACCGGATGTACCCAGCAGTGTTGATTGAGCATCCGAAGGATCTACCGACCAGAGCCTGCCGTTGTCGATGGCCGTCGAAGAGTCATAGTCGAAAATGTAGAGGTTGCCGGAATTGTCAGCGGCAATGTCAAGGACGACATCAGGCGACTCAGAACCGGCAGCACCGAAGGTTCCTATTCCTGTACATACCCCCGTGACGGGATCAAGAGAGAACAACGAATCCGTTGTACTCACGTAGACAATGCCACTGGAGTGGTCGACGGTCAGGCCCGTCGCAGTCTCAACGTTCAAGTCCAGATCACCTGATACTGCAGCAACAATAAAAAAGCTGCCGGTAGCCGGATCAATTCTTCCGAAGACTCCCGACTCGTCATCGATCGCAAAGATCTCTGTCCCTGCAACGTTGAAATCCATTGCAAAACAGGTGTAGACGCTTTCGCCGATTCCCGGTCGGAAGAAGCCCGCAAAAGAGCCGCCGGCTGACGGACTCATGGAAAACAATCCACCAGCCTCATAGATGTCATAGCCGTAGAGTGTGCTTTGAGCTCGCGCTGAAGAAGGAACCAGAACAAGCAGAGAAACGATGAGCAATGTCAGAATACGCATAGCGTTTGGCTCCTGAAGAGGACAGGAATTCCGGAAGGAAATCGCAATTCGGGCAGCGACCGGTTGACGCGATCGCTGCCCGACGGAATTGTCACAAACTGATTCTTGATCAATCAGTAATTGTCCATAACAGCTGGTCCAGTCTCGCAACAAACAGCTGACGCGGGAACGCGGTCTCATACCTGACCCGTGCTTCAACGGCCATTGTGCCCGGCTGGACGAATCGGGAGAGGTCACCAGAAAGGGAAACATCAACGACAATGTCTCCAGTCCGGCTCGCATTCCTCGTATCGACAACTTCCCACTGGTCGGTGTCGAAGTTGTAGACCTCAAGTGTCTGAGTCACGGTTCGTCTTGCCAGAACCGAACCCTCAAAACGGACGTCAATCGCCGTCGGCGCCAACGTGTGTGCTGTGCCGGTCATTTCAACAAAGATACTTCCACCGACAGACTGCGGGTTCTTACGAGCCAGCAGATGACTGTTGTCGCTTTGCCCCAGATCGGCAACGTCCCCGTCGACGTACTGACCTTGAGCAATCGCATAACTTTCCGGAACAACAGGAACTGTCGTCTGGCAGGTGATGACTTCGATTTTCACTCCATCAATGCCGGCTTCAACAACAGATCCGCCGCCGGTGTCTGAAGCAATAAAGCGAACTCGCATATTGCTCGTCGGCGAAATGAAATCGCTGATTACGAATGACTTCAGGAACCAGCCGCCACCGACCTCGGAACCAGTTGGTCCGATCGTTTCGAGACTCGACCAGGTAGCCCCTCCATTGTTGGAGATTTCAACTTCAAAAATATCATCCTGAACAGTTCCGACGTTGTTCGAATACCAGCGATAGTACGAAAGAACAGCAACTTCCGAACCCGTTTCAGAACCGTCCATAACGGGAGAAGTAAGAATCGTGTCGCCACCATCTACGTCGGAGTTTCCGTCAGCATTATCTGTTACGTAGCATTGCCCGGAGCCGTCCGCATCTGTCGGCGGGTCACCGCGATCACCACCACCTGCTGGAATCCCGCGCTGCCACTGTCCGTCGGACGCAGTCGAGGAAACGGTCCAGCCCATGTTGGTTTGAAAATCATCTTCAAACGCGATTTGCAGATCGTTGGCGCTGAGGACGCTGAAGGTGGATGCCGGGGCTTCCGAAGGATTTGTTGATTCAAAGCCGTCAGTGCTCATCGCGCTGACATAGTAACGTACGACGGTAGCGCAGTTGACTGCAGGAAATTCGGCATCGTAGACGTTCGCACTTACCTGATTCATCCCCACAGACTGAAAGCCGCTGCCGTCATCGTAAAACAACATTCCGGTTCCCGGTTGCGGAGTCTCACCGGCATCGGAAACGACGACTCGCATCGTAGTTCCACCAGCAGGATCAATAAGTGCCGGGCGACCGTTGGGGAAAGTGAAATCGAGTCCTGCTTCGCAGATGCCCTGAGGGTTGGCCAGCGCCTGTTGCCAGCCAGTATGGTTGGAACCGGTACCCGAATTGTTTCCGCCGGTCGAAGAGCAGCCACCGTGGGTGTGAATACCGATTGCGGTGCCGTCACCTTCGAAGGTTACAGTTACTTTCCTATCATTACTTTGTCGCTTCTTCAGAAGCCACTTTTCCGCCAGTCATTTGTCACTTACTTACATGTACTCAGGGGCTTTTACGTCCATGTATACGGACACGTGTACATTTTTGCACATTCAGCTAAAATGTGGGGTGTTTCTCAATAAACGGAAGGGTCTTTCCTACTGCCCCACCGGGGCGACCGACACCAGAC
>JBCCFB010000332.1:0-6177 GCA_039029995.1 Planctomycetota bacterium | reverse complement strand
CTTGGAACCGTGAGCATAACTTATCGTTTCGCGTGGAAAGGCCTCTCGGAGGCCTTGTGGGTGGAATAGGGCGAGAATCGCCGAACAGGGTTGCTTCGTGAAAATCAACGACCACGGCGCGATGGTCGCTGGGTTTAATTCCATCGGAATAAGACGCCAGTCCCACCGATTTGATTGACGAGTAGACGTGTTCTGTTCCAAAGGCATAGTCGATCACATTGCGTCCTCTTCGATAAGTCGAAGGCATGTCGTCCATTCCCGTAAGCTCCGCCGTAGTACCCACCAGATCAATGAGATTATGGCTCTCCAGAAAACGTTGGAGACTGTCATGCACGATCTGAGTGTTGAAATCTCCACAAACTATAAATTCACCGCCGACTCTAGCGATCAGTTGACTGAGATCCATGAAGAAAGCCGATCTCGGATCCTCAGCTCTACTTCGCGCCGTGCTGCTACGTGATACTCAAAAAGTTTAAACGCTCACGTTCGGCTCCGGAGGCGACTTCCCCGAACTCCACAGAGACTACTAGTCCCGAAACATTGCCGCAAACTGTGGAGCCGGCGCCATCGCCCCCGAAAACAGCAACGCAGTCTTCGTGATGATTGAAGCCGCCAAAATCCAGCCACCGACTTTCATCGCTATCTTTCGCGAAGGAAAATTCTGATGTCTCGAACGTTGGTCTGTATTTCCGGCTTTGGCAGGATTGCTGCTATGCGACTCAGAAATGTATGGCTGTCGAACCTTGCAAGCGAGTCTTTTGCATCACGAAGTAATCCTTGTTCTACGACCTGATCGATAAGTTCATGATCAAATAACGCCCCCGGGAAAGGAACGTTGCCATCTTCTCCGTCAGTTCCCCCTGACAACAGGCAGAATGGCGCACTGGTCGGTCCCGTTTGCTTTCCTGCAAGCTTGCACATTGCAGCGAGGACTAGATGGTGATTGCGTCCTCCCTGCCCTCCGGAAGCTGTGACATGCACAACAGGTTCGCCTCCGGAAATAACGCATAGTCGATCGGCGTTGCTGGCTTCTGACGCATCTAGTAAACGCATTGCCGCTTTGGTTGTATTCTCCTCAGCATCTGTCTGGTCGATAATTTCAACCCGGTATCCGAGTGACTTCGCAGTTTCGGCCGCCGCGGCGACGGCTGTTGAATTGCTGCCGATGACATAGTTCCTGACTCGATCTGTCCACGGTAGTCCTGACGCGGATGATCCTGAGCATGGTGAACGGGTCGCAGTAGATGCCAGGAATTCAACAACCGCTTCCGGCACCTCAATCAGGCCTTTGAACCGGTCAAGGATTTGCAGAGCATCAGCGGGAGTCGAATCGTCGGCCACTGTCGGTCCGGAGGCAATGAGGTCTGTCCGGTCATCGGGGACATCTGATATTGCGAGAGAAATCAGTGGGAAACGGGAGTTGCAATGATTGTTGTAGAAGCGGCCCAGCGATCCTCCTTTGACCTGGCTCAGGTGTTTTCGAACTGTATTGAGCTGCTCGATGGTTGCTCCTGCACGACTCAGTCCGGTGATCAATTCCCGAGTGGCGGTCAAATCAACTTCCGGGATCTCAAGCAGGGCTGAGCCCCCCCCACTGACTACGAAGGTGACCAGACTGTCGGACGGGGCATGTTGAATAAGCCGGCAGATTTCGAGCGTGCTATTAACGACGCGGTCTGTCGGCAGATTGATACCGGTTGGCCGTGTTCCTGAAATCGCAATGTCGCCACAATCGAATTCCGATCCATCAGGAACGTTGACCCTGCCCTTTACCGTGACGAGTGCGCCAAGCTGATCCGCAACTCCGGCGGCCATTGCGCCGGCGGCTTTTCCAGCACCGACAACGAGAGCATTCTTGATCAGCGAGAGCTCCGCCGTAAAATCGCAGATTTGCAGTCTGTCACCGGTCACTTCAATAGAATTTGCGACGAGCTCTCTCGCGTCTACGGCTTTTAGCGACGCATTCCAGATCTCAATTGCGTCGTCGCGAATTGCATGCCCGGAGCGATTGGAGTAGCGATTGGAGTGATGTGACGACATGTGGCTATCTTAAACGCCTGTGCTGTGTCAACGAATCAGCTAACATTTGAAGTATGAAAAAAATCATCGCAATTCTAGTCGTCGTTTTCCTGATGCCTGTTCAATCGAGTTGTGCTCGCGAACCACAGGTTCAGCAGCGTAACGAGCAGCAGGCGGGGGGCGATTCAACCAATGATGGAGCGGCGGTTGAAAGCGATCAGCCTTTGGTGCAGCTGGGAACGATTCGCGACAATCGAATCAGTGAAAGCAGCGGGCTGGCGCGGAGCTTTACTGCCGAAGGTGCGTATTGGACACACAATGATTCCGGCAATGCTCCGGTGGTTTTCCTGCTTGCGCCGGACGGTCGCCTGCTTGCTGAAGTGAATATTGAAGGCGTTGAAAACCGCGACTGGGAAGCGATGACCAGCGTTTCGCTCAACGGTGCTGGATTTCTGATGATCGGCGAAGTGGGTGACAACAGCAAAAGGTACCGCTCTTACCGTCTACTGATGATTTCAGAGCCGGCGGTAAGTGATGAGGTCAGGTCCGCAATTCGAGAAGACGTTGAGGGTTTTCAGCCCACTGTGTTTGCCGGAGGAGCGATGCAGTTCGAGTTCACCTACAAGGATGGAAGACATAACTGCGAGGCGATCGCCTACGACGAATCTGCCGGAAAAGTCTGGCTGGTGGAGAAGGTGTATGTTGATGATCAGCGCGAGACGCCTCCGGGAATTTACTGCATTGATTTTGGTTTGTCCGAGGAGGAGTTCGGTCGTGCCGCCAGGGGAGTGGTTGCGCTTCCGCAGGCGAGGCGCATCGCTGATTTTCCTGTTCGGAACGTAACAGGAATGAGCATTTCTCCCGACGGCAGGCGAATGCTGATTCGCACCTACCTGGCAGGGTTCCTCTATTCCCGCGAGGAGAGCGAATCATGGGCTGAGGTGTTGCAAAATCAAAGGCCACAGAATATCGCATTGCCGATACAGCGACAGGGCGAAGCAGTATGTTTCAGCTGCGATTCTGATTCGATTGTCGTAACCAGTGAGAACACGCGTCAGGCAATCTGGCAGATCAACCTCGCTGCCCAGCTGAACTCCGGACGGAACACGGATACCACCGAAGAGGAAGCAGCGGTGTCGGGGAACGACGGTTAGCCCTACGCGCTGTCCTGTCAGCGGGTGGTCTAGTGAAACGAATGTGCCACCGTCGAATTTTTGACTTCGGTCTCTCCGCAAAACGTCCGATTGTGTACCCTATCTGGACAGTCTTACCGACTGGACTTACCTCGAACAAATACCGGAACTGGACATGGCATCGACTCCTGAAACTGCATCCCTGAAAGCTCGACAACTGCGGGATGACCCGAGGCTTGCAGAGGCGAAAAAACTGATTCTTGAAGCCGTCGCCGACCATCAGCGGGGACTGGATTCGGTTCGTGGTCCATCACCTGATCTCCAGCCGGCTTATCAGGAAATGCTGGATGCCTATGGCGCAATCCGGGGGAACAGTCTTTACTTCCCGTATCTCGCAAGTGGAATTGGCAACGGCCCTTTTGTTGAGCTTGCTGACGGGAGTGTAAAGCTCGATTTTATTACCGGCATCGGCGTACATGGATACGGCCACAGTCACCCGAAGATGATTGAGACCGGATTGGACGCAGCAGTTTGTGACACGGTGATGCAGGGCAACCTGCAACAGGACACTGGCAGCTATGACCTGGTCAAGCTGTTGACCGAAACGGCATGTGAAAGTGGTGCAGATCTCCAGCACTGTTTCCTCAGCACAAGCGGCGCGATGGCCAATGAAAACTCTTTGAAGATGGCTTTCCAGAAGAACCATCCGGCGAATCGCGTACTAGCTTTCTCACATTGTTTCGCCGGCCGGACTCTTGCTCTCGCTCAAATCACAGACAAGGCGAAGTATCGCGTCGGCCTGCCGGATACGATCGACGTGGATTACATTCCGTTCTTGAAACACGAAGATCCGGAAAAGAGCACGCGGTCGGCGGTTGCCCATCTAAAGAACCACATCAACAGGCACCCGGGGAAACATGCGGCACTGTGGATGGAACTGGTTCAAGGTGAGGGTGGTTACTACGAGGGCAGCCACGAATTCTTCAAGGCACTTATCGACGTTGCCCACGAAAACGGCATCGCAGTGATTGCCGATGAGGTTCAAACTTTCTGCCGTACAACCCGACCCTTCGCGTTCCAGCATTTCGGACTCAATAAAATGGTCGATATTGTGACCATCGGGAAGATCAGCCAGGTTTGTGCGACACTGTTCACTCCCGAGTACAAGCCGAAGCCGGGATTGATCAGCCAGACATTTACCGGCGCAACGTGGTCAATCATGGCCGGGCATGCGATCGTGAAGGGCTTGATTGACGCGGGGCACTTTGGGACCGAAGGAAGAAATGTCAACATGCACAATCTTTTTGTTGCCGGTCTGAAGGCGATCAATGACAAATTCCCGGGTAGCATTGCGGGGCCGTACGGCGTCGGCGCCATGGTCGGCTTTACTCCTTTTGACGGTTCGTTCGAGAAGGGCAAGGACATGGTAAACCGGATGTTTGATGCCGGTCTGATGTCGTTCTTTGCCGGTGGCGATCCGACACGTGTGCGATTCCTGATGCCACTAGGGTGTGTTGCGGCGCATCACATCCATCAGGCGCTGTCGATTATGGAGAAAGTCATCGGCGAGATGGCGGCGCAATCAAACGCCTAATGCTGGAACCTGAGCTTAGCGGAACTTTATGCTAGTTGTTCGAAACGTTTGTGAAGACGACATCGAGTCGTTATTCGAGTTGATTCAGCAGTCGGAGTTCGGACTGACAACGCTGAAGATTGAACGGGACAAATTGAGGTCACGTATCGAAAACTCGGTTTTCGGTTTCGGTCGTGACGTCAAACGTCCAGGTGGCGAGCCCTATGTCTTCGTCATGGAGGACATGGCCAGCGGTCAGATCGTTGGTACTTCTGCGATCTACTCAAAAGTCGGTGGCTACGAGCCGTTTTACACGTACGTGATCAAGCCATCGATTCACGAATCAAAGGAACTGGATATCCGGAAGGAAGTTCAAGTCCTCCACCTCTGCGAAGAGCATGATGGCCCCAGCGAAATCGGCAGCCTGTTTCTTTCACCTGACTACTGGGGGCATGGCCACGGGCGGACTCTGAGCCTGGCGCGATTTCTGTATATGGCTGAGTTTCCCGAACGCTTCGAATCGGAAGTTATCGCGGAAATGCGAGGAGTTGTAGACAGCGATGGAAAATCTCCGCTTTGGGCTGCTCTCGGGTCTCACTTTTTCCAGATCGGACTTCCTAAAGCCGATACGTTGACCAGCAAATCTAAGAAGTTCATCGCTGACTTGATGCCCCGGCATCCGATCTACATTCCGCTGCTTCCTGAAGAGGCTCGCGAGGTTATCGGGAAGGTCCACAGGAATACAGAACCCGCGATGGCGGTACTGAAGAGCGAAGGGTTTGCGTTTCGTGATCGTGTGGACATTTTCGACGGCGGTCCGGCGTTGCACTGTGACGTTGCTGAAATCAGAAGTGTCAGGCAGAGTCGTCGCGGATCAGTCGGTAGTGTCGAGGATTCCGTTGCCGAATCTGAAGATGTACTTATCTCAAACGCACTTGGCGATTTTCGTTGCTGTAGAGGAAGGGTCAGCTGGGATGAGCAGGACGGAACGGCCGTCATTGATCGCGTGACATCGTTGCAACTGAACCTTAAAGTAGGCAGTCCCATTCGAACGACCCCGGTCAAAGCAGCCGGGTAGCTTCATTTACTTCAAACGAGTCCGGCGTGCATTGTCGGAAAAAGTTCATTCGAGTCCGGCATGCAAAAGTCGGAAAAACAGTCCTTCGAGAATCCCTCATGTCCAACGCAGTTTCAGAAGCTATTGCCGGCACGGTCTTTATCAATGGTGAGTTTATCGCGGGCGACGGCAGCGAGTTTCAGTCGTTGTGTCCTGTGGATGAACACGTTGTATGGGACGGGTGTTCATCTGGCCGGGCTCAGATTGACGCTGCATTTGATGCCGCCAGAGGTGCCTTCGGGGCCTGGTGGGATGCCGGCGCCGACAAACGAATTGAAATTGTGTCCCGCTGTGCCGATCTGATTAAAGAGAACGCTGACGAGCTTGCGTGGTTG
>JBCCFB010000331.1:0-6288 GCA_039029995.1 Planctomycetota bacterium | reverse complement strand
GGCGATTGAAGCCTACGACAACGCGATTGCTCTCAACGACGAAAATGCCTGGTACTTCGTGAACCGTGGAAGTGCAAAGCACAGCATGGGGGATGAAGACGGCGCTATCGCGGACTATGACCAGTCACTGCGGCTGGACCGCCGCATGGCAGACGCTTACATCGGCAAAAGCAATGTCTACCTGGGTCGCCAGGATCTGGAAAACGCGATGAGTTTCGTCAATGAAGCTCTTGAAGCTCAACCCAGAAACGCAATGGCGCTCGGGGCTCGTGGCTGGATCTTCTACAAGATGGACAATTTCGAGGAGGCGATGCAGGACTACAACCAGTCCATTCGATACGCTCCAAGAATGCCTGTTACCTACAACAACCGCGGTGTCTGTTTCGCTGCCGTTGCCAACTTTGATCGGGCCATCACAGATTACTCACGAGCAATTGAACTCGTTGAATACTCGCCGATCACCTACGCCAATCGCGGAACCGCATACTTTACGCAAGGCGACTTCGAAAGCGCGGCTGAGGACTTCGAGAAGGCGGTTGAGATGGCGCCGAATCTTGTCGAAGCGATGAACTCGCTGGCCTGGTTCCGTTGTGTCTGTCCGGACGATCAATTCCGTGATGGAGAAGCGGCACTTGCCACAGCCAAAGCGGCTTGCGAGGCGACGCGATGGGAAAACTGGACAGCCGTTGACACCTACGCTGCCGCATGTGCCGAAACCGGTGATTTTGCTGAAGCAAAAAAATGGGCTGCTAAAGCTGTCGAACTTGCCCCGGCTGACCGCGTCCCCGCCTGTCGAGATCGTTTAAACCTCTATGAGCAGGACACGCCATTCCGTTCAAATGAAGGCAAGACGTCCGAGCCTGACCAGCGTGATCGCCGCTTTCCTGTCCCCGAAGACGGTGACAGTGAAGGCTAGGGCGGCCGGCCATCGTTCACGACGCTCCAGAGTTGCTTTGCTCATTTGTTTTTTGTTGCCCGGTGTTCGCACGCCGAAGTGATGGCGGCGCTCCCGCGATGCATCGGTACATTAGCCTTTCGACAGGCACCACCCGGTGACTTTGCCTCGACACGACCGCTATGAATTGTGGCGTAGACGGAACGAGTCTTCATTATTCGCAATCAGCGATATCGGTTTTCGAGGGAACCAATCCGTTAGAACAGCATCACATGAATTGTGAATACGGCTCATGACATCTCGAACCCGCCTAAAAGTAGCTGGCGAAGCTTCAGCCTGAAGTCGCTACTGGTCTTAATAACCGCATGTGCCATCTTCTTTGTCTGGCGTCAGTACTCATATGAATACGGGATCGTAGACGACTGGGTCGATCGCGTACTGGCTGACGTCGAAGCAAACCCTCTGGGAGAACCACCGCTAGGTAGTTTCATACCTCAACCTGCATTGATTCCAGGACCTGAAGAAATCAGCCGCGAGGATCAGATAAGGCTGCTGACGCACGCTACAAAATGGCTGGACTCTCCACAGAGGCGGACCTGCGCCTTGAAGATTCTGGTAGAGCAGTTTCCGGATGAGGCTCACGATGAACTGATTCGCATCGCTCGAGAATCAGAATTCACTCACCTGCAACGCGAAGCTCTGCTACTTTCCAGTCTCTATCGGAATCCTGCTGACATTGATTTATTCGAGACGTTTCTGGATGCCGACGACGCGGAACTTCGCGCCGCCGCTATCGACGCCATCGGTATTGTTCGCGAGCCGTCGTTTGACATTCCCGAAGGATTCGACAACATACCGACGCCGATCATTTTCAGGTCGGAACCGGAAATCAATCTCAGCTATTTGCGGAATCACATCGGCGGCGAGACCAACGTGATGAACATGCAGTTTATCCGGTGGGACGACGTCACCCATTCGATCAGTAGTGTCTTCCAAAGCCGGTTTCTGAAACTGATGACTGATGATCCGGATGAAACCGTGCGCAATGCTGCTGCAAGAGCTGTTGTGAACTGGCAGGATGACGGCTACCAGCTTCGAGTTGCCGAATGGGGAGTCTGGATCAACGAAGGCGAAGACCTGGTACTTGCCGAATCAATCATCGACGAAATACCGCCCTTCGTGCATCAGGCTGGCGATGACTATGCGTCGATACGCGACGGCCGGACGTTCTCGATGATCATTGTGACCAAGCCGATACTCCACATTAATGTGGATCAACCGATGGCAATCGATCTGTCTGTCTGGATTGATGAAGGAAGACCGTGGTTCGGCTTTCCGAAACCCGACGACTTTTCTGTTTTTGGTCAGTCGATGCGTTTTCAGCCGGAGATGGATGCAATCGAATATGAAAACGCACCGTGGGCGCCGCAAGCCACGTTGGCTGATCTCTCCGATGTTCGTGAAGGCTATCCCTGGGTTGGACCGTCGCATCGACGCGCGTATTCAATGGAACTTCAGCGTATCGGGTTCCGCTGGCAGAGCCTGATTGCGATGCCTGAACAGGCACCATGGATGGAACTCGAGCCGGTGGTTGATGAGAAATTCCAGTGGTGGCAACGCCTACGCGAAGTACCTTCCAGTTGGATCAGTAGCCGCGGCGAAAGCGAAAAGTTCCTGTATTATGACGGCCCGACCAGGAAGTCTTCACCTGTGCAAGCGGTTCTTGAAGAGGACAACATCACCCTGAACGTTCCAAAGCCGTGGCGACACGGAGATCCGCGCGACTATCACTTCATGTACATCGAAGTCGCGGCCGACGGTTCGATTTCTGCTGTTGACGAAGCCAACTCCCTGCTCAACCGAGAACCGCTGGAACTGGACATCAACGAAAACCGGATTTCGGGCGATGCCGTTTCAGAACGCTTGCTGGAACTTCTCGTCGAGAAAGGACTCAACGCAGAAGAAGCTACCGGCCTGATTGACTGCTGGCGACCGCAATTTTTTGAGACAGAAGGTCGCAGGCTGTTGACGATCTTTGACCGGCAGGAGTATGACAGGCTCTGCCCGATCAAGATTCGTCCGGAATCTAGCGAACTTGCACGAGTCGGAATTGTCCTCACTGAGTTCGACGGGCATGCGCGCACGTCAGATTAGATTCAAACCGAGTGAGTCCGATGAGTTTTTTTCTGGAATCCGAGCGATTGCTTCTCCGCCGCCTGTCCTTCGATGATTTTCAGTTTCTATTCAAACTGGAAACCGACCCTGAAGTCATGAAATACATCGGTCCTCCACGGGATGAGCCGACCGTTCGAGAAAGGACTCAGCGATCTCTTGATCAATATGAGAACGGCACCGGCTACGGAAAATGGATGGCGATCGAGAAAGAATCGGGAAATCCGATCGGCTGGTTCGTTCTGACCAATCTGGATGGAACAGAATTAATCGAGGTAGGCTACCGGCTGGACAAACCGTACTGGGGAAAAGGGTACGCAACCGAAATGTCGCGTGTGCTGCTGGGCTACGGATTCAAACAGCTTCGTCTTGAGAAGATAGTCGCGGTAACACTTCACAATAACAGGGCATCACAGAACGTCCTCACCAAGATCGGCTTGAAGTATCTGCGCGACGATCGGTTTTACGACAAAGATGTAATGTACTTCGAACTTGCCAAAGATGAGTACGAAGCGAACCTGGCATCATCGACCACTTGATCACCCATGTACGGAATCACACACGTGTCGTGAGAGGTGGTGCATCGCTATCTCGCAGGTCATTTGTTCTTGTTCCAGCTGACTGCCACGGCAACGGCCGCAATGAGCAGCAGGACAATAAAAATGACTCCACCCAGCATTAGAAATGAAACGCCCATTTCAGACTCCTAGAAAGGTTGACGTGGAGTACCTGGTTCAGCAAACGTAAAGTTGCCACTTTGAGAGAAGAACTGCCGGGGATTGTCGTAAACCACCCTGCGGATAAAGGCTTCGTCATGACCACGTCGCCGCATTTCCAGAATCAGGTCAGGAATAGCCGTAGGCTTTGACGGGCCCCAGTCTCCAGCAGAGTTTGCACACAGCCGCTCTCCACCGAACTTCTCAATGATGTCCGCGGCACGGGCCGGTGTGCACTTGGTCACGGGGTACAACGTCATTCCTGCCCAGTAACCGCGGTCAAGCACTTCCCCGACGGTATGCTCTTCAACGTGATCGACCAGCACGCGGGACGGATCGACCTGGCTGTGTTCTTCCAGCATATCGAGAATCATCCGTGTCCCTTTGTATTTGTCTTCCAGATGCGGAGTATGAATCAGAATCTGTTGTTCGTATTTGATTGCAAGTTCCACATGCTCCTGAAACACGATGGCTTCATTGCGCGTGTTTTTATTGAGTCCGATTTCACCTATACCAAGTACGTTCGGCGCATCCAGGAACTCCGGAATGATGGCTAGAACCTCACGGGACAGCTCAACGTTTTCGGCTTCCTTCGCATTGATACACAACCATGTGAAGTGCTGGATGCCGTAGGCTGCGGCGCGTTTTGGTTCAACTTCGGTCAGCTGGCGGAAGTAGTCACGAAAACTATCTCCGCTACCGCGATCAAATCCTGCCCAGAATGCAGGCTCGCTGATGGCGACGCAATTCATCTTGGAAAGCGTCTCGTAGTCGTCCGTGGTTCGCGACACCATGTGGAGGTGCGGATCGATGTAGTACATTTCTGTCCCGTACGTTGTTTTGAGAAATGAAGCGTTTCCGCTGGTCTAGCGACCTTCAGAAATTTCGTACTGTTTCTGCCATTGTTCCAGATAATTGATGGAAAACAGCATCTGGACCTTTTCAGCGCGGTCTGCTTCATCACCATGCAGGATCGCTATACCCTTCTGCAACAGTTGAAGTTTTGAGTCATCGCTGACTGTTCCTTCAGCCCGGTCAATCCGGTCAAGGCTGGCCGCAATCTCAAGTATTTTGGAGCGAATTTCGAGAAATTCGCGATCGAGTATTTGTTTTGAGTTCATTCGAGAATTCGCTGGCAAATTCTGTTCCGGAAAAGGCAGGGAACGCAGCTGGAAAACAATCATTCACCAATCACCACGTTGTTTCTATCATAAACGGACCGCTTGAATATATCGAGCCAGAGACCGTCCGGTGACGAATGCGACAACGTCAGCCCGTTAACGATTACCGAGGCCGCGCAGATTAAAATGAACACCACGACATTTGAATCACTGAATCGCTGTCGTTTTCTGATACGGGCCGTCGGTTTGCGCGACATTGTTGCCTCCCTTGTGTTCCTCACATTCCAGTTGTATTTATTGTCAGCAGCAAACGGCCACGACTTTGAAGACGGCCACATTGAACGGTCTATAACCCTCGTCGCCCACGATGACAAAGTCGTCGTCGAATACGGGCTCGGTTGCAGCGAAAACACGATGCATGATTTGATCGCCCGATGGTCACAACCGGAGAACGCAGCTGGTGCGGATGCTCATGAAGCGGCGCCGGTTCCCTCCAATGACAATGCCCCCGACGGCCAACGAAACGAACCGGACCCTGACGCCGGTTCGACTGATTCTGAACCGTTGCATTTGGAAACAGAAAACTCCGAAATTGCCGGCGACGAGACAGGCCCTGCACCGGTTCCCGAATCACCTATGGAGGCCGGTGATGAGACTGACGAGTCGGTCGTCGAAGCAGAGACCCGGCTTCGTGAAGCTTTTGCTGCAGCAGTATCGGGATTCATCTCAAGAAACATCGACGCTGAATGCAACGGTGTGTCCGCGGAGCTGGTTGTAATTTCAGCCGAACAATCATCGCGGCATCATGTCGATGTGCTGGTCACTTTTGAATTCGATCTCTTCCCCGAAACGGAAGACGGGTATGTCGAGGACTCGGGACCAGTTGAGTTGACCTTTCGCGATCGGAACTTCGAACAGATGACAGGAGCGGTTAGAACAGCTCTGAAAGTGCGCGGACGCACTTTCCTCAAGCAATCTGAAACAGCCCCGAGTCTTACCCGTGCTGAAAGAATCGAACTGGAGGGACTCGAACAAACCGAATCGCTGGAAGCCGCAAGCGTGACGGGGATTCTGGAAGTCCTGCCTCGTCGTTAGCTGCTTCGTCGATAGCCGCCTCGCATGGAAGATTGGCCTAGATACGATTTGTGGAGATCGTTTAACCTTGTCTACAGACGGGCGCAGCTTATCATGGACATTCCTGCCCCGGAGAGTGGCGCATCGCCGCAGTCCGCTCCGAATTCCGGAACCCGCGGATCAGGTACCAATGAGCGGACTCGTTCATGTCATCCGGATCAACACTTCTCCGTCACGTCACACCACCGTTTTTGAAGTAGAGTCACGCGTTCAATGGGTCGAACAATAGCCATCGGCGACATCCACGGCT
>JBCCFB010000330.1:0-6314 GCA_039029995.1 Planctomycetota bacterium | reverse complement strand
CTACATTTAGCACCTCCCTTTATGTAACGATGATGTTGACCTCTGACTGGAAGCTGATGCAGATGCACCCACCTATGTAAACTTCGCTGTGCTGCTTCCGCTTCTACAGAGAAATTCCCATTCCGCTTCCGTCGGCAGGCGATACCCCGTGCGTTCCAGGAAGTCCTCGTGGACTGACATTCCCGGGCCATATATGCCGGCGCCATTGGGTTTGTAACACCATTGGTCCTCTTCGATTCCCTCAACCTGACTCAACCAGTTGCAGTACGCTGCGGCTTCGTACCATGTCATTACAACCATCGGCGAATCATCTGTGTGGCTCACCTGCAGTAGTGTCGGGGTGTTTTCAAGGTCCGATACATCCGGATTGTCCTCGTAAAACTGTCGCCACTGCTCTCGCGTGATTTCAGTTGTCGCCGCGGCTAGTCTTCGATCCATTCTTCGCAGATGCAAGGTTTCTTGATTGGCGCGACCCGGCTCGGAATCCGGTGAACCCATTTGAAAATCGCACACATTCACAATTGCGAACGTCTGCCCCTGGGAATTGACATACCAGTCCGCTTCTGCGAATTCACTCGATTCAAGATCTGACTCATTCCGACGAAGAGTTGTGACTACTTCATTCAATTCTGACGAGAGGTCGAGTTCTTTAAGCAACCAGTTGCACGCACTATGTATGCCGGGATCGGATTCATTTGCGTAGATGGGAAGCAGTGTTTCTGCGATTGCTTGCTGGCGGGACTCTTCCGTTATTTCGCTTGCGAATTCTCCTATCGCCAGCAGCAACGCGCGCTTCAGTGGTTCATTGCCGTTCCTTTTCCAGATTCCGGCATCCAGCAACGATTCAAATCCACCTCCAAATGACCTGTATCGATGCACTACGAAGTTCCGGACACTGGCCGGCAAAGGTAACCCGCCGAGCTGATCAAAAAATCCGAAACGCATGAGGATTATCGCCGCGTTAGCTTTTCTCATGGCGGCACGCTCGCGTTGCTGAACGTCTGAGACGGCCTCATCGACTGCTTCAAGCTCGCTGAGAGCCAGGGCAATCAATTCACTTCGATGGCGCTTGCAAAGTGCGTCAAACAGGACCCGGAACGGACCCTCGTCCACTTCGAATATGAGTTCCAGAAGCTCGGGGGAATTTTCGGTATCCCAGCCGGCAACCATCGACGCTGCGATAACACGATTGGTTTCGCTGTGATCCGGCTCACGGCAGATTTCGAAAAAGGGTTCGCGAAAATGTGCTGCAACCGGCTCAAGTGCTGAGCGCCAGATTCCAACTTCCAGAGGCGGAAGTTCGACAATGTGCGCTGCAACGGATGCCCGATTGAAGTCGGACCATAATTCGTTTGCAGGATCCAGTTTCGCAAGCGCAGCGACCGCGCGCAGGCGCAGATCCTCTTCACTCTGATAATCAGAGGCTGTCGTCCATAAATTCTCCACTTGCGCCTTTGCGTACGGCGCCAGAAAGTCACGGATTGTTACAAAGTCTTCCGCTTCAGACGACAGGAGTTCCTGAGTCAGGAAGTCGACTTGCGAAGCATCACTACTCAGCAAAGCCATTGCTGAATGCAACCGGGCCGTGGAGCCTGATTCAGATGTATCAAGCATCTGTGCGATTCGCGGTCTGGCAAGTTCTTCGTAGCCTTCTAGATTTTCGATGATGCCGGGGACGTTGTTTGTATCTGCATTGGCCAGGCTGCCTACCAGACCGTCAACGGTGCTCTGACGCTGTGCTCGAGATGATGACCAGTAGACGAGCAGCGCAGTGCACACCAGCCCTGCCAGGCAGAGTGAGGCAGTGACTACTGCTTTGCGGTTCTTTCTCAGGAATCGACTGACCAGATAAAAGAGTGACGGAGGTCGGGCTTCTACCGGGTCACCGGAAATAAATCGCGTCAGGTCGCGAGCCAGCGCGCTGGCGGAGTCATATCGATCCGACCTTTCTTTGGCCATCGATTTCATGATGATCCAGTCCAGCTCGTTGCGAAGAATCGAAGACAGTGCGTCCGGAGCAATCGCCCTTTTCTCCGCGACGGTTGCGGCGGTGCCGACGGTGCTCAGGCGGTAGCTGGGACGGGGTGGATCTTCTTCGCGGATGATTCTGAGGATTTCATCCCATGCTGCCGAGCGCAGACGCTGCTTGTCAAAAGGTGTCGTGCCGGAAAGCAACTCATACAGAATGACTCCAAGAGAAAAGACGTCGCTGCGGGTATCGACATCCAGTTGGTTCAGTTTTGCCTGCTCAGGACTCATGTATTCAAGAGTTCCCAGAACCTGGCCGAAACGGGTGAACAACGACTTTCCGGTTAACTGCTGGTTGAGCGCTTTTGCGATTCCAAAGTCAATGACTTTCGGAACCGGCTCGTTGTCATATTCTGCGACCAGAATATTGGACGGCTTCAAGTCGCGATGAATGATGCCTTTGTGATGTGCGTGCTGAACGGCCCGGCATACTCCGACGAAAATACCCAACCGCTGCGACGGCGTCAGCTTTTTCCGGTCGCAGTATTCGGTGATGGGAATACCGCGGACGAGCTCCATTACAAAAAATGGCCGACCGTCTTCCGTTGCGCCGCAATCGAAGACACTGGCGATTGACGGATGCTCCATCATCGCCAGCGCCTGTCGTTCCGCCTCGAACCTGGCAATCACATCCTGTGAGGCCATTCCGGGCTTGACGACTTTTACTGCGACTCGACGCTGGATGGGCTTCCGCTGTTCCGCCATGTAAACGACGCCCATGCCGCCTTCGCCGATCTTTTCCAGTAGTTTGTACGGACCGATGGTTGAGCCGGATTGATCGAATAAGTCCTCTCCACGCGTTTCGCTGAGTTGAAAATCAAGTTCGACCGCGGGCCGGTCAAGAAGCCCTGCTGTCTTCTTGTCCGCATTCAACAACTCTTCAACTTCCCGTCGCAACACCTGGTCGTCCTCACATGCCCGGTATAGATAATCGCGCAGTGATTCCGGGGACTCCAGTTCGCTGGCCGACAGAAAAATACGTTTTATTTGGTCAGGATCAGGCACTCACAGGACTCCCTGAAAAACTGTGGAAGGGAATGCGACAGAAACCGGGAATTCGTCTCAAGAAAATCCGGGAAAAAAAGAAATTCTTCTAATCGCCTGCTTCGGTGGAAAAGATGTGTCGACGAATCCAGGCTCGTCCGAATTTCCAGTGGCGATAAGCCGTCGCGCGGGGGATTTCGCGCGCCTGGGCAATCTCCTCGATGGACATGCCTGTAAAGTAGCGGAGCTTGACGATTTCTCCAGCCTGCGGGTCGATACTGCTGAGGCAGTTCAGCGCATCGTCGATAGCGAAAATTTCTTCCGCCTGAACATCGACGGCAAGGTCCTTTTCGAGAATGTCAGCCCGATTCCATTCGCCTCCATGCCTGACACGTTTCTTTTTGCGCGCATTTTCAATGAGAATCCTTCTCATAGCTTCTGCTGCAGCAGCATAGAAGTGGCCGGCATTGTTCCAGCGTTTTGCATCGTCGGATCCTCTGACGCGCAAAAACGCCTCATGAACAAGCGCAGTCGCCTGCAATGTCTGGCCGGGGCTTTCATTGGCAAGGCGTTGAGCCGCTAGAAGCCGCAGTTCGCGATACACGACTGGCAGCAACTGCTCACCCGATAACAGGTTGTCTTGCGGCTCATTTACCGCGCCATCGTCACCGTCCTCAGCATCAAATTCGCTCATACATGTTTTCCGGCTACGGACGTCATTTCCGAAGCCGCATTGTATCAGCAAAAAAACGGTTCGACTGAGTCGATGGGGTAGCTGTTCAGATGGGGTAGCTGTTCAATTGCGCCCCCGTTTTCGATGGCCCAGCCTCAGGCGCTACTTTTCTTCCATTTCTATCCACGGCCACAGAATCCAGTCACTCGTCCCGCCCAGCCGGATATCGGGCGAATAGCGTTTGTTGGGGACAGTCATGTGAGGTACTCCGCCGTCATCGACACCATCAACTCCAACGCTGTAGATGACTGGCATTCCTGATTCAAACTTGAGTTTCAAGACTTCGTCGATGCAGCGGTCGCGAGGGAGCAATGCGAGCTGATCAGGCACAAGTTGATCGATGCTCTCCGGGTACTGGCCGTTGGTCAGCTTGAATCGCTCGAGCGACAGAGCCAGGATTACGGCTGATTGACGTGAGATCATTCTCTCCAAATTGGCACGAATTCCAGTCATCGATGGCGCGAGGTTACGCAGAACTAAATCTTCAGCAGAACCCTCTTCAATGACTGAACGATATCGTTCCAGATCGTCGGAGAGAGCTTTTTCGTAGATTGGGCTGTCGAGTGTTTCTTCAAAAACCTCAAGTAGATCGTCGTACGCTTCCGCGACATCCTTGCGCGACGAGGTGGCAAGTCTGAAAAACCCGCCGATTCCGTTGGTAAGCACATCTTCGTCGGGACCCACAGTCATCGCAGGGATTACGGAAAAAAATGCGGAAAGTCCCTCGTTGGTCATCCGCCCGTCGCCGTTTCCATCGTCGGTATATGTATGCTGCAGAAGGTCCATAACCATCGCGCGTTCACCTTCAAGTTTGATGAATTGCCGATAGTCGTACCCGGCAACGAGCGACTGTAGCTCCTCAAGTTCTGCTTCGGACAGCAAGTCCGGGTATCCCGTCAATACGTCTTCGATTGCCATGAGCCCTTTGTGGTGAACCGAAAAAGCAACGAAAGTGCTGACAACGATCGGACGCTCGTTCGCATGTCTTCCAATGCCGAAAATGGCCCGGATGTTGTCGCACACCCTTTCCGCGTCGCCGTCATGGGACGCTCGCTTTGCATCAAACCTCAAAAAGTCCGCAGCGCTTTGGAAGCCATGAACGTGCGGAAGCAGTACACCAATGATGAGGTCGTCTCCAAATTCTCCGACCGGTTCGGCATCAACAGCAGGCGGCACCCAGTGTGGAAACAATGCCGCCTGGTCTTCCGGAGAATAATCAGCGATGTCGAGTTCCAGCTTCAGCCCGAAGTTTTCCAGGCGACTACCCTCCCGCATTGCCTCCGTCAGACCGGCATATTCGTCAGCTAAACTGATTGCCGCGGCCCATTCGGCGTCCTCTGGTCCGGCTAGCTCACCGGTTGATTGAACGTTCAGTCCGGATGTGTCCGCTCTCAAAAAATCATGATCGATCCATGCAGTCCGGTAGACCGGCCATGCGTGCGGTTGTTCCTGACCGGCTCTCGCGGGGCCATTTATTTCGGCAAGATAGTCTTCTTGAGGAACGGCAGTTCCAGCAAGGAAATAAAGATAAACGCACAGGCCAAGGGCCAGCATCAGCAGTACAAAGATTCCGGTGGCTCGCGCGATTTTTGAAATCATCGGTCTGTTTCTTTCCTTGCTGCGTTGGATCAATGCGGACGCCAGTGCCGGATCACCGAACTCCCGAAGCAACTGGTCAAAGCTGACACCACGGTCGTATCCGTCCTGAAAATGAGCGATCAACTCTTTTGCAATGCTCAGCTTTTCGCTTTGCCACAACCGCGCCGTGCGTAAGACGGAGAATATTGTTTCTTTGACTGCAGGCGGAAGTCCCGACTCTTCAATAAGAGTCTGCCACCCGCTAGGCCCGAAGCTGTTCTCACGAACCAACGCAAGAATTCGATTGAGGCCGCGTGAAGGTCCGCCGGACAATGCATCACTCATCCGTTACCCCCATCCAATGCCAGTCCCGACCCGAATGCGCCGTTAATGCGGTTTGCGGTCAACCCCAGCGCGCCCATTCCCTTGACCAGGGCGGCCCATTGCTCCCGGTCCTTTTCCAGCTTCTTTCGTCCTTTGGCGGTCAGCCGGTAATACCTTCTTTTTCGGCCGTTCGGCCCCGCCTTTTCCCGCGAGGAAACAAGTCCTTTCGACTCAAGGTTGTAAAGCATCGGATAGAGCGTCGATTGCCCCAGTTCAAATACTCCCTTGGATCTTAGCGCCAGCTTTTCAACCAGTTCGTATCCGTACATCTCATCGTCGGCCAGCAGGTGCATGACTGCCGTCGGCCCCGCTCCTCTCATCATTTCCCGTTCGAGCTTCATGTCCCAGCTCCATTTGGATGTTGCTATGTACAGCATAGTATCGTTTGCATAGCAGGCTGTCAATAGACCAGCGCTGAATCGATGACGGTTCGGCCCGGGCGGATAAATCAAGTCGACATCAGAAAAGGGCTTCAGTCCTCCTCATGTTCCAGGCGTGGATCGATATCCGCTGGAGAAACAGGTGGTTGAAAAGGTAAATCCAGATCCATGTCGGCATTAGGTATAGTAAAAGATTCATTCCAAAGACGAGCTTTATCAGAATGAAT
>JBCCFB010000329.1:0-6343 GCA_039029995.1 Planctomycetota bacterium | reverse complement strand
TTGGCCCCATCTCTCATTTCTTCATCAGCGTCCTCTACGAGGTCAGCCCAGCCGGGTTCTGGGGATAGTCCGAGCACCATGTCAGAGTCTGAGGAGTCGTTGGTGTTGCCACTCTGGCTGCCTGTCTCTTTGCCTGGCAAGGACGAGGCTGATCGATGGGTTGTCCGTTTTCGTTCGCTACGAAGATAGGATTGTGAAGTTGACACCTTCCCTGGATGAATCGGTGGATCGAATCCCGAGCAGCCTTTCGAATCCCGAGGCGTTTGAGTTCGAAGAATAGATCGATTCCCGGATTTTCTTCTCTGCAGACGCTAGCTGTAGTGGCTGAGATTATTGCCATTCCGGAGGTAAAGTCCCGTATTAGAGGCGGGAATCGAGTCGTTGGCGAACACATTCCAGCGCTGAAACGGGGCTTGGGACCGGTCCCGGTGAGCCCTATACTTTTTTAGGCGCCGTTGCAGTCTTAAACTACGGTCAACTGCAAGGCACGGAAGAGGCATCCGTCCGAACAGATTAGATACAACTGAGTGACATCATGGATGGTCATGAAGCCGGGAATAGAACCGCCAGCGGTTCTGTGCTTAGCGATCAATGCCTGAAGGGAATTCTGGACAAGATCCCTTTAGCGGTATGCGCTTGCGATTCCGAAGGTCTTATTACCTATTTCAATCAACGTGCGTCCATTCTCTGGGGACGCTCTCCGGAATTGCTGAACCCTACGGACAGGTACTGTGGGTCTCACAAGATTCTGACGACTGAGGGGGATGTTGTTCCCCACGACAAGTGTGGCGTTGCCCTGGCTTTGCGGTCGGGGCAACAGTTCGAAGACGTTGAGGCAAGAATTGAAAGACCGGACGGAGAATTCCGTGATGTTCGAGCTAACGTATTTCCTCTTATTTCAGAAAACGGCCGTGTAAATGGTGCGATAAATCTCATCGTCGAAGACGAAGACGATGAGATTTACATTGATTCAAAAAACGAAGCATTGGAACGACTTACGGCCGGAAACGAAGCGCAGCCAACAGGGGCCGGCCAGAATCCGGCTGCCACCGATCAGATAAAAACGGAGTTCATTGCCACACTGGCTCACGAACTCAGAAATTCACTCGTTCCATTGATGGCAGGATTCGAGCTGCTGGACATGGACGATGTTGCGCCGGATGTCTTGAAGAAGGCCAGAATTCGAATGGCGCGTCAGGTTCGCCATATCGCGAGACTGACCGAAGACCTGAACGACTATTCGGCAATTGCTTTGGGAAAGGTGGCACTTGCGCGTGAAAATGTTGACCTCAGGGAATCCTGTGAGCAGGCGATCGAACTGGTTCAGCCGTTGATTGAAAAATCGAATCAGCAACTGATCGTCAATCTGGCGCCAGCGCCTGTCGTGGTCGAAGCTGATGCAACCCGTATGATTCAGGTCGTCTCCAATCTCCTCGCAAACGCGACGAAATTCACGCCGCAGGATGGACTAATCGAAATCACCTGCGGTAGATCGGCTGGTAGAGGCTTTGTTTCAATCAAAGACGATGGTATCGGGATCAAGACCGAAGATCAGAATTCAATCTTTGATTTGTTTTCACAGGTTGACGCATGCCTGCCCAATTATCAATCCGGAATGGGTATCGGGCTGGCCGTGTCAAAGGCGTTGATACAGATGCTCGGCGGAGAGATCAGCGTCAGCAGCGACGGCCACGGGCAAGGTAGTGAATTTACAATCAACCTCCCTGCGAAAAACGCAGGTGCGGTTCCTGCGGCGATGCCTCAGGAACAGTCAACAAAGCCCGAGAAGTTGAAAGTTCTTGTTCTGGATGACAACGACGCGGTTGCTACAACATTGAAACATGTGCTCGAAGCGATCGGACATGATGTTGCGACCGCTGCCGACGGCCGACAGGGAATCGAGATTGCCCAGAAGTTTCTTCCCGATGTCGTGCTTTGTGACATCGCCATGCCTGAAATGAGTGGATTTGAATTTGCAGGGCGAATCCGGAAGTTCAAATGGGCTGCTAATATACGACTGATAGCCTGCAGTGGCACGTCGGGAATCCAGTGTGCACGCGATGGTCAGGAAGCGGTATTTGATTCTGTTCTGACCAAACCGGTCGATCTCAAGACTCTGGCCCGGGCGGTCGCGCCCTGATCATTTCTTGCTTCAAATTCGTTTGGCGGCGCACGATTTGTTGATTTCATTACGTGTGTCGATAGAATCCGGATTACGTCAATCAATGTTGCGGAGGGGATTCTATGAAAACGGTGAACCAGGTAATGACAGCCCTGAAGAAAAAGGGCTCAGCTCAAACACGCAAGATCTACGAACGCCACGGTTGCCCGGACAATTTCTTCGGTGTGAAGGTCGGTGACTTGAAGGTGATCGCCAAGCAGATCAAGGGAAACCAGGATCTTGCATGCGAACTTTATGACACTTGCAACGCAGACGCGATGTATCTGGCAGGGATCGTTGCCGACGGTTCGCAAATGACGAAAAAGCAGCTCGACGACTGGGCGAAAAAAGCACCGTGGCACATGGTCTCCGAGTATTCGGTACCGGGCGTAACCTGTGAAAGCAAACATTCACGCGCGCTTGCGATGAAATGGATCAAGGCTAAGAAAGAGGGCGTTGCATCCTGTGGCTGGAACACGTACTCCGGAATCGTAACTACCACCGACGACGACGAACTTGATCTCAAAGAGGTCGAAGCGCTTCTCAAGAAAGTGGAGAAAGAGATCGATAAGGCGCCCAACCGCGTCAGGTACACCATGAACGCGTTTGTGATCGCAGTCGGCGGTTACGTGAAGCCGTTAGCGGCAAAAGCTAAAGCTCTCGCTAAAAAACTCGGCAAAGTGGAAGTCAACATGGGGGAAACGTCGTGCAAAGTTCCCGTTGCGACGGATTACATCGCGAAGATGGAAAAGAGCGGGCGCGCATTCAAAAAGCGCAAGACGATCAAGTGTTAGGCGGATTGTTTTGCCTTGAACAAATCTGCGATCTAGACTCGCCTGAGAGCTTCAATCGGATCGAGTGAAGCAGCTCGTCTTGCAGGATAGATGCCGAAGATCAGGCCGACAGCCATGGCGACTAGTACCGCAATCATTGGCGCAACCAGTGTCATGCTGGTTTCGCGATTGAAGATCAGCGTGATAAGCGGCGGCGCTGTCAGCCCGACAACGGCTCCCACGAGTGCGCCTGTCAAAGAAAGGACTGACGTTTCAACCAGAAACTGAAGCGTTATGTCTCCGCGGGTCGCTCCGAGAGCACGACGGATACCGATTTCCCCGGTCCTTTCGCTGACGGTGGCGAGCATGATGTTCATGATTCCGATACCGCCGACGAGCAGCGAGATGGCGGCGATACTGCCGAAAAGGAAGTTGAAGATCCGTTGTGTGGCTTGAGCTTTTTCGAGCAGGTCCAGTGGAATCGTGATTTCAAAATCTTCCATTTCGTGCGTCGAGGCGAGCAGGCTCTCAATGGCGGCCGCGGTCGATTTAACTTGAGACTTGTCCTTCACAGTTACTGTTAATTGTGAGAGCAGCAACCGCTCAAAGCTTTCGGTTCCCTGCTGCACAGTGACCAGCACTTCGCCCATCCGATTGCGATCGGTTGACAACGGAATGTAGATGTCGCGATTAAAATCCTGCGCGGACAGACTCGACCCTGCTCCGGCGGAAGACATCTTGGGCTTGGTAACGCCAACGACGATAAACATCATCCTGTCCGCGACGTGAACTTCCTTGTCCAATGGTGAATCACCGGGAAACAGCTTCTGAGCTGCCTCGTGCCCCAGAACGCAGCGATTGGTCTGATTGAGGACATCAAAGGGTTCGATGAACCGGCCGACCGCGATCTCGATGTCATTGGCTTTGGCATACTCGGGCTGGATTCCAACCAGTCTTATCTCAGCCATGTTTTCGAGATGGCGTGCCGGATAAGTGTATTCCCGGACCGGAGCAATCGTATCGATTGTCTCGAGCGTCTCGCGGATGCGCCTCATGTCCATGTAATTCAGGCCATAGCTGAGGACGTCCTCGTCATCTTCATCGCTTCGAGCTTCGGAGGGCTTCTTGCTACGAACGATTACATTAGTGATTCCGAGAGATTCAATTTCACGCTGCGCCTCTTTGCCGGCTCCATCGGCAACGGCCAGCATAATGATGACCGACGCAACACCGAAAACGAGGCCGAGGATGGTCAGCAATGAGCGCAGCTTGTGCAGCATGAGAGACCGGACGCTCATGCGTACAAGTGAGAACAGTTTCTGATAGCTGTTGAACAAGGGCGTTTTTGAAGGGATTGCCGGTCGAAGGCGCCTGATCATTTGAGTCTTCTGGTCACGTCTGCGCCTGAGACGAGCAAAAAGGGGTACGGACTAATCGTCCTCAAAGATGTCATCAGCTGTCTCGCTCGGGGCGTCGTTGCCTGCATCGAGGCTTGTTTCACCTGACGCGGACTCACGGTCCTCAACGGCATTCTCGTCCGCGGGTTGCAGAGTCCCATCTTCTTCGATACCGGCACCACCACTGGAATCGGCGGCATCAGCTTCAGGTGCTTCACCTTCTCCGGAGCTGTCTTCGATATCTGTTTCCGGCTCATCTTCTGCTGCGATTGGATTCGACTCGTCTGGATTCGAGCCGCCGGGAGTGGCGGTCTCTTCATCGCCAGAGTCAGAAATGTCCGAGCCCGTGTTCTCTTCGTCATCCTCTCCGTCTGTTTCGATCAGACCGGAAGACAATTCGGACGCAGCCTCTGCCAGTTCAGAATCGATCGAGTCACTCAAAGGATCCGCATCGGCAAAATCCTCGATTGCACGCTGATAAGCGTCGAGTGCGACCTGTTCTCCATCTTCAAGACCGTCGATGATCTCGACAAAAGAAATGTTGTCACGCCCGGTTGTGACTTCGAGGCGTTCGAATCCATTCCCGCTCAGAACGTAAACGTATTTTCCATCTTTGTGAGCCGCGATGGCTTGCACAGGGACGGCTAGAACATCCGGATACTCGCCGACGATAATCTCGACCTGGGCCGTCATTCCGGGTTTTAAGCTGACGTCATCGGGGATGGAGTCAATGGTAACGGTCGTTTCATAGGTTCTCGTTGCAGCAGACCAGTTGTGATCAGCAAGCGGAGCGATCTTTTCGACGCGACCTGTAAACGGGATGCTTGAATAGGAATCAATTCGGATCGCCGCCGGCATCCCCGCCTTTACTTTGCTGACAAGCGATTCATGTACTCCGACTTCAACCTGCATGAGACGCATGTTTGGAAGTGTGAACACAGTCTGATCTTCGTGGACTGTGCCGCCTTCGCGTATTTCCTCACCGCGCCAGCGGTTGCGAGCATAGGCGAGTGTTCCAGCGGCCGGCGCTGTCATTTCGGAGCGGGCGAGATTTTCCTGAAGACGCTCGAGTCTGCGCTCTTCGTATTCGAGGCGTCGTTCTTCGCGCTTGAGTTTTTCGCGGGCCTGAGCTTCTTTCGCTTCTGCGGTGTCCTTAGCCGTGTTGAGTTTGTGTTCGGCTTCTACAAGCTTGCTTTCAAACTCTTTCAGATTCTTTGGATGCTCGTGGTTTTCAAGTTTGTCGAGTTTGAGCTGGTCACGTCGCAGGCGCAACTCCGCGCTCATGAGCACCTGTTCCGCTTCACGGAGTTGTTCGTATCGTCGCAAGCCGCGATTAACCAGGTTCCGCATGCTTTCTTCGGCTCTTCGCGCGCGATCGACTTCAGTTTGAGCTTCTGATATCGCACCTTGAATATCTGAGAGGTTTACGCGGTAGTCACCTTCGAGGTACATATTGAGGTCCAGCTGGGCGAAGTCATATTCCTGCTGTGCCTGCCTGATGCTGCTGATATTTTCATTCTGCTGAACGGTAAGTTGTTGCATAGCATCGTCTACTTCGAGCTGTGCTTCATTGACATCAACTTCCTGCTCTTCGATTTCTTTTACGAGCTCGGATGTGTCCAGTCGAACGACGACCTGGTCTTTCTCAACCAGAGAACCATCTGGAACGATGAAGATGACTTTGTGCTCATAGCCCTCCATCTTGCAGACACCTTCAATTGCCTGCTGACTTTCGAGGTTGCCGCGTTCTTTGATCGTGTCGCGGAGCGTGATGACGCGGGCAGTAGCAAGTGGAACATCGGCGATCGAAGGCGCGTTCGAGAAGACTCCGCTACCGGCTGTCGCCCAGACTATTGCCAGGATCGAGCAGGCCAAAATCGACACCGTCAACAGGGGGACCCAGCGGCGCGCTGACGTCTGCGGGCGCGGGGGGCTCTGCGAACTCAACTCCGCCGGTGTCGGTAGTGCCGACTGGTTGGTCGATAGCGCGTTGGTCAGTGGCCCGTCCGTCG
>JBCCFB010000328.1:0-6346 GCA_039029995.1 Planctomycetota bacterium | reverse complement strand
TGAACCAAGCGGCAGCAATGCGAATACGAAGGAATGTCCGATGCCCGTCGAAATGAAGCTCGCAAGAATCATCATCAGCGAGATCAATGAGAACCAGGTGGTTTTTCTCAAAGAGGTGGACGGCAACCGGCAGTTTCCCATCCTGATCGGCATCTTTGAGGCAACGAGCATTGATCGGAGGGTCAAAGACATTCAAAGACCGCGACCGCTGACCCATGATCTGCTGGTCAGTATCGTCGAGCAGATGGGCGGGGATCTCGACAGTATCCTGATCAGTGATCTGCGCGAACACACATATTTTGCTCACTTGAGAATCAGGTACGAAGGTGAGCTGATTGAAGTTGACGCACGACCCTCGGACGCGATCGCTGTCGCTGTGACTTGCGATCCGCACTTGCCGATCTATGTAGAGGAAAGCGTTCTTGAGGAAGCGACTTCCCGCGACTGAATCTGGTCAGGCGATCCCGACTTTCGCAGCCTTCTTCTCGTCCTCGATCGGAATCGAAAGCAATTCTGAAAGCTCCCGCATATTTGAGCTATACCTCCGTGTGAAAAGCAGCGTTTCTGAGTGAGCGCCTGTCACCTCAATCCGATTGATGATCAGGCCACGATCGATCTCAAGATTTACATCGGGGCTGTTCAGTTGCAATTCCCGACCGGGCAGGAGCCAGCGTCGCCAGAAAAGAATCCAGCCGTCATCGGTTCGTTGCAGACTCAGTTTCGCTTTGGCAGGAAACGGCCCGAATTCATCTTTGGGAAATACAATCAGCTCTGCTGATTTCGGTTTGCCGAATTCACTGGACAGCAGCGAGCGCAGAGGATCGATCAATACGGCTCTTAGATATTCCGAATAACGCCGCACACGCAGGAATACAAAAGCACAGGCGGCGAACAGAAGTAGATTCAGGATCGTTGCCGCCAGAGGGGACCACGCATAAATGGCCATCAGCCCGGCACACGCCATCTTGTTAGCCGCTTCAAGCAACGCATCGACAAACGGAAAAGGGGTCAGCCAGACCATCACCTCGAAAAAGAACTTGATGGTATTGATAACGACTATGTTGATGATCGCGGCGATGCTCAACAGAACATCACCACTCATCGTGAAAAAGCCCATCTGAACAATCTGGGCTGTGGCGGCGTCCGGCTGAGCTTCGCCCGTCGCGTTGGCGGCCGCAACCTTGATGACAATAACGGTGATGATTCCGGCCCATGTTTCAATCTGATCGCAAGCCTGCGCTACAGGCTTACTGACTTTGGTCAGCCGCGGCAACGAAGTCAGCAGCGTCAGGACGACGAAGACCCAAAGCACAACGGGTTCCTGTAGAACGGGGTTTTCGCTGACAAAGTTGTTGGTGCCGATAATTGATTCGCCGTACTGGGACATAAAGCACAGACAGGCAATTCCGAAAAAAGGTGAGATCGCAACCGGCGCGAGAATACCCAGCCACTCACTACTGGAGATCGCCGAGGAAAGTTGGTCAGCCATCAATTGATCGGTGACTTCCAGTGGGTCCTGTATTCCTGCAGGCAGATCAGGCTGTAAATCGACCAGAAGAAAAAATGCAGTTGCGACCGCAAACAGCCGCAATGAAATCGACTTCAGCGGATGAGGGGTCAGTAATTTTAGCAGTGATGGAAGCATGATTCTTTGTGGGGATAGTCTTCGCGGTCGAGCATTAGTTGATCAAGGCGGGGGCGGAACAAGAGGAGACCGCCCGGCTGGAATGCACGACAATACCATTGTTGGTACGATCCAGCCGCAACTACAACACCGGTTTTCGAGTTGCGGCCATACCATGATGAGAAGCTGGCGTAAAATCATGGACACATTCATAATGTGCCGGTTACGAGTGCACTGTTGTCCGTCGTTCTCACGTGATTTGATAAGATCGTGAAGCCAGAATCTCATCCCCATCCTGTTTCTCCTTTGCAGGTCCGGCCACGATCTGTTGCAGCGGTGACCAGTCTGGTATTCGGAATCATGTCGCCCGTCGTCCTGTGTACTTGCCTCCCTGCACTGGTGACGTCATTTCTGGCGATCGTTTTCGGGCATTTGGGGCTAGTCAATGTCAAACGATCCGGTGGAGCTCTCACTGGACGCGGGAACGCGATCACCGGACTGGCGATGGGCTACGGCTTTCTTGTTGCAACCTTGCTGGCCATGCCCGCATTCTTTGCTCAACTCGAGGCATTTCGCAATGCTCAGTCGGATGCGCCGAACAGTTCTACAGATTTCCATTCCGCGATGGACAATGCTGAACTGCTGATTCAAACGGACAATAACGGAGTAGCCCATGGAAACAACGTTCGAGCAAATGAGCTTGCTCAGTCGTTCAGCACGATGATGGCGACCTCCAGGGAAATCGCCTTCGAGCGTGAAGGTGAAAACCGGCTTTCATTGACGGGCGACCGTTTTGTCGTCTATTGTCAGTTGAACGAAGACAGTTGTTGTTTTCTGGTTCATGTTCCCGAGTACCGCCGATACGACGACGATGCGAAAGAACTGTTGAGCAATATCGCATGGGCAACAGCTCAGAATGTCGTGGATGAAGACCTGCGACGCGGAGACGAAATCGGTGTCGGTCTAAAAGGAGCGTTCTTATACGGTTCCGTTCTCGAGGGTGTTGTTCAGCCAGTTGAAGGTGACAATCTACGGGCAGGAGTCTTACGTTCTTCGACAGATGCTTCACGACTTCAAAAGTTCTTTGAGCCGTTTCAAACCAACGAATTCCCGCGGTAACCAGGATTTTGACCACCAATCAACCAGTTTCTGAAGACAGCGGCACCACAGCCGTTGATGCCGGCGGCGTTAGCGTAGAAAGTGGCGTAGACCGTGGTGACGCAGCCACCGCGCCCGTATATCGACAGCGCTGTTACCGCTGTTACCGTCCGGTCCAGCTTTGCTTCTGTGACGTCATTCCGGACATCAACAACAAGATTGATGTGCTGATCATTCAGGATCGTCGCGAGCATTTCCACGCCTTTAATACCGCGCGAATTGTTGACGCGGCTCTATCACGTTCTCAGTTGGTCGTCGGCAGACAGGAGGAGCTGATCAAGCGAACTCTGCCGCTGAAGCCCGGCGCTGGAGTCCTGTTTCCCGGGCCGGAGGCGAAACTGATCTCTGAACTCGCGCCCGAAGAACGTCCGGAACAACTGGTGGTGTTGGATGGAACATGGCACCACGCCAAACAGCTGTTCCGAAAGCTGCCGCCTCTTCAAAACCTGCCCCGTTACCGGATCGATCCGGAGCAGCCCGGCAATTACCGCATCCGCAAAGAGCCCAACGAAAAAGCCCTTTCAACCATTGAAGCGACCGTCGAAGCGATGCGAGCCCTTGAACCTGAAACGGAGGGTTGGGATGAACTGATCAACGCTTTCACGATCATGATCGATCGTCAGATCGCCCATCCCAAATCGCAATACGGAGTCAGGTTCAACACGAAACGTTTCGGTACACCGTTTAACATTCCGTCCGCCATCGTCCATCGGTTCGACGATCTCATCGTGGCCTATGGCGAATCGGCCGCGGTTCACTGGCGTGAAAGTTGCAGGAGTGAAGAGGCTGTGAATGCCCGGAGAGCACCAGTGTTCTGGGTTGCCAGAAAGATGGGAACGGGAGAGGTCTTTTGTTGTGCGATCAAATCCAAAACCACCGGCTGCGTTGAAGTCGACGGTGACTGGAAGGTGGGAGAAGATCTACAGCGACACCTTGAACTTGAACCTTCCCATTTCGCTGATGCGCTTTCTCACGAACAGTTTCGAATTCGCTGGCAGGCGTTCGTCGGCGCTGAAAGTACCATCGCAGTTTACAACCAGAGTTCATTGGAAATGCTCCGGTACGTTGATGCGGATTTTTCACCGTCCATCATTCTGAAGTGTATCGATCTGGAGACAGGAAGACGCAACGGATCGCTTAAAAAGATGATTGACTATCACGGACTGGTGCCTGCCCCACCGGAAGCCCCCGGGCGGGCGGGGAGGAGGTTGGCCGGTGCCGTGGAATTGGTGCACTACTTCAAATCAATAGTGGATTCGTTCAATGAAGACAGCAAAGCTGCAAACACGGACGAAGCCTGAATGTCTTCACGAGCCAATCCAGACAGAGAATACGTCTATTCTTGTTCCGCAAACGTCGTTGAAGCGGTACTGAACTGACTCAGGATCTGTTCGACAGGGATACGACCGGCAACAGGGTTGCCGTCGATTCGTCCACCGATTTCCGAGCCCTCATGGTCATGTACGCGCAGAACCGGGTAGCTTCCGTAGTTCTCGTTGAAGCGTTGAGTCTGTGGAAGATCAGTCAGTGTATCGATGAACACCGGAACGAAGTCGCCCGAACCAGCAACTATCTTTTCATCTACAAGCGGACCGCTTGCGAATTCACGGCAGCCCGCTCATCCCGGGTTTTCACCAAAATGTAGCCAGAGGGGTTTAGCGGTATCGCGTGCGACTTGCATCGCTGCGTCGTAGTCGACGTACCAGTCAATGCGACCAATCCTCACGGTTTCTACATTTTGCACACCGTCGTTTTGCAAATCCGGTTCTCCTTCGGCTGCAGAACTAACTGACGTAGTAGAGTCCTCTGCCGATTGAGAATTGCTTGAACCGTCCTCAGTGTTGGACTCAGCCGCCGGGGCTGTTCCGGCGGATTCTTCAGCGGCCTGCTCGCATCCTGCGAACGACAAAAACGCAGCAGAGCAAAGGAGTAGGGTTGTTCTCAATGATATCGATCTCAGTACCAAGTTTGCCTCAAGCGATGATGAAGAAATGGTTGTGACTTGAACTCTTGCAACATTACAGCAGGCTCCACACCATGTTACCACCCTATGGGGGAGTGTTAAGTTGCAGTGTTAAAGTAGGAACCAAAAAACAAAATGCCGGTCGAAATATTCGACCGGCATTTTTGATGGGCGTGAAAAAGTGGAGCGAGCGAGCCTCGAAGTTTATCAGGGTGTGCAGTGCAATAAACTCGCTCACTCCGTTAGAGCAAGCCGCAACTGTCATGCCACACACAAAACACCTTGGTTTGTCCGCAAATAAGGCAGTCTACGACTTGCGGTTTGTCTCGATATAAAACAGCCGTCAATTTTTGATTCAATTGCATTTGAGCGCTAAGGACTTTGAAATCGGTATCAGGAAAACTGGTGCCGATCGTTTCTGATTTTGGGCGCGTTAATTTGTATCGGTTTAAAGCAACCGAATGAGTTTGCAAGGTGGCAATGAACCTGATTGGCAGTTGAGTCGTTGCACGACATGTCAAACCCGGCTCCCTCCCTATGTTAGGGGGTGGCGGGTCGGTTGGAAGTAATTCGAGCAGATTGGGTGACGAATTGGATGAATGCAGAGCGTGCGTCAAATCCAACGACTGGCGATTCGCGGCGAGCGGTTTTCAGGCTGTTGAGCGATCCAGTTTTGGCAGCTCGACCCCGAATCCCTCTGAATTGACAGGCATCGTTGATCTAGGGAGCAAATGCTGCTGAGTCAGCGGTGCATGTCATCGGTGCATGTCACAGCAATGCACCTAATTTGAGCCGTTTTGCGATCGTGATTTCAAGGCTCTGTCAACCGCCCGAGTCAAGCCTTTGTGGGGTGTATTGCCAACTGCAGGGGAACAAAATCGGCTTTGGCCGAGCAAATTTGATAGGCGCGTAAATTCTAATATCATAGTAGGTTTGGGCAGGCGGGACGTAATATCGGGGTTCAGGGCATTGATTGCGAAAGAGCGGTTCTGGGATAAGCTCATCAACCGGATCGAAAACGGGAAAGTGCTTCCGGTCGTTGGCTACGGCGTGACGACAATGGGGGAGGATGACCGGCTTTTTTCCGAGTGGATTACTGAGCAACTGGCGGAAGAATTTGAGTTTGATGATGAGCTGCCGGACAACGCAAGTCTGCATGACGTCGTCTGCAAACTGATCCAGCGTGAAGGCTCTTGCTCGGATGCCTATGACGCGATCTATCACATTCTGAAAAATCATCCGGAACCCGGTCCGACGCTTAAACATCTTGCGTCGATTGAACCGTTCCGGTTGTTTCTCTCAACAACATTTGATTCGTTGCTGGAAAAAGCCATCAACCAGGTGCAGTACCCCGATACAGAACGGGGCGCTCACGTAATCAACTACTATCCGGAATCGGAAAACATCGATATCCCCGGTCGATTGAACACGCTCAATCAAACAACCGTTTTTCACATGATGGGCAAGGCATCGCCCGCGCCGGAGTATGTCGTCTGGGAAGATGACGTGCTGGAGTTCGTCTGCGAACTGAATAAACAGTTGCCTGAGATGCGATGCCTGTCAGCAGATCTTGAAGACTCGAAAATCCACTATCTTTTGCT
>JBCCFB010000327.1:0-6349 GCA_039029995.1 Planctomycetota bacterium | reverse complement strand
TAGCAACCTTCCGCGAAGACCCTGACATCTCGGGGGACCGGGTGCGAGTTTGGAAGCGCGAAAAGGGGGAATACCACCAGGAGTGCGCGGTGGCATGGGACTCACCCGACGCGACCACAGCAGTGGCGGTGGAAGAGTCCATCTGGAGTACGTTGTACGCCAATGACGCCTGTATCATCTCACGGACATCGTCAAGCCTCTTTAAGATGATGACGGTGATCGTGACGGCCTGCCGAGAGTTCGGTTTGACAGTGCCGGAAGCAAAGACGGAGACCATGCTTGTGCGCTCCCAGACAGGAACCCTCGGCATCAATGCAGCTGGCCAGGTATACAAAAAAACAACCCTCCCTTTTTAAACACGACGGTAACACAAACGACCGTAACAGAAACGACCGGAACAGAAACGATCAGAGCGGAAACGATCGTGGCCGTGATGAAGAGCCGGCTCGCGCCCGTGACGGACGCGGCCGCGACAAACGTGATCGTGATGACAGAGATCGCGAGACGCGTGGACGTGGTGATCGCGATCGGAACAACCGCAGTCGAAACGACCGGCAACGCGATGATCGCGGACGTGATGATCGAGGTCGGGACAGCAGGAATCGAAATGACCGGGATCAGGATGATTTCGAGCAGTTCGACAACGAAACGTCGTTCGAAGAGGAACGTAATGAGCGTGGTTCCAGAGGTCGGCGACGCCGCCCGAGGAATCGCGACGACGTTCGTTCGGATCAGGACCAGGATCGGGATGATCTCAGGGATGACAATGAGGATCACGATGACGATCAGCCCCGGGCTCGTAAGAGACCGCGGATTCCGACCTGGGAGGAAGCGATTGCGACTGTGATCGATTCCAACATGAAGTCTCGTGGGTCCAGGTCTCGTAGTCGCGGTGACTCAGGACGTGGTGGTAATTCCGGACGAGGTGATTCCGGACGAGGTGGAGACTCCGGCCGCGGCGGAGATCGTGACCGGTCTTCTGGAAACCAGTCCGGTGGCAATGGCGGTCGCCGGCGCAGGCCTCGCAAGCGGTAGCTGGCAGACATTGCGAAGTGATTCAGCGCAGATTTTTTTTCTGAAAGGATGATAGCGCAAGTCCAGACTTCGCAGCACAATGCGAAAGAAAATCCAAAGCGTGCTCTCGAAAGAGCACGCTTTTTCTACGCGCTTTCTGGCAGATAAGTACTGCAAAAACGAATTAATACTCTTGAGAGCCGCCCATTCTGCCCCGGGCGGTATCCGGGCCCGGTCTCATTGTTTCTTTATTCAAGGAGGCCAGAATGTCTTATCACACTACTCCCATGCCTGAGCGCGACAAACCATGGTTGTCGATTTCAGGTAGCAGCCACCGTCGGGCTGCGTTCACGTTAATTGAACTACTTGTCGTCATGGCAATCATTGCCATCCTTATCGGGATGCTGTTGCCGGCTGTACAGCAAGTGCGCGAAGCCGCAAGGCGGACCGATTGTGCAAACCGATTACGTCAGATCGGTATCGCTGCGCATAACTATCATGACGCAAATAAACGCCTTCCGTGCACAAACGGCGTGCCCGGTGCGCTGCGTTTTTCAGATTGGGACACGACGGGTTGCGAGACCGCGTGGTATCACCAGCAGTATGCTTCGCCGATCGCGATGGTGGCTCCATTTATGGAACTCACCAACGTAACGCAGAAGATTGACCCGTTCTTTATGAACTTCCGAAAGAACCTCTGTGACGTCAGGCAGGATCCAACTAATCCGAACAGTGCCTTGTTGTACCCCGGCTTCTGGACGATTCCAGACTGGGACGCGATCAGCTATACCGAGATCGGACATTTCACCTGTCCGTCGGACGTAATCAACGGAGATGCCGCACATATCGTTTACGGTGCTCAGCCGGTCTACCTTGCGAATGTGGATCAGGACTTTCTCGGATTCCTTGTAGATCCTGCAGAAGGCGAAACGATCTATCACGGCCGTTCGAACTACCTCGGATGTCTGGGGTTTGGTACTGGCGGCTCGAACCGCGGTGGAATTTACAGCGCACATCGTGGCATGATCACATCTCGAGAGAAATGCACGCTGGAACTGGTTTCCAACAATGACGGGACCGCTTCGACGGTTATGTTCGGCGAAAGTCTCGGCACGATCGAGCCCGATGTCACATCCGGTGCCTCAGATCGAACCCGGGTATACGGTTGGACCAACGGTTGTTTGTTCCGTGGTCGTGGCGGTATCGGTTTTTTTGCAAACCCACCCGGACTGACTCCAACTCAGGACTATCCGCAAGGCGGAGATCCCAGGGATAACTATATCGGGAACAAATTCATTGCGAAGTTCTATGGACTGGGAGCGATGCACCCGGCGGGCGCGAATACCTGCTTCGGTGATGGTTCGATCCATGTCATTGTCGCCCCGGATCGCGAATGGCTGATGGCTGTTTGCGGTGCTTATGACGGTACGGCGTTGACTGATATCGAATAAGCGATTTGACAGAACTCATACGGTTCGAGCGGGTTCTTCCGGTGCTGGAAGAGCCCGCTTTCTCTATGCCATTTTTCTCTATGCCATTCTCGCTCACGTTCGTCGTCAAGGATTGCGGCAAGAGCGTCACGAACTTCTTTGTTGTGGCACCGCGTCTGTAACTCAAGGAGTTTTTCGTGAATGGCCTCCTGTCTGCAGTTTACCTTCAACCGCTGATTCGTTCGTTGGCAGGTAAAGCATGGAAAGTCCTGCGACTTGCCGGAATTTCAGCACTCGGCATTGATTCCAGGTTTCTATCAAACTGCGCACGAAACACCGGATGCGTCTCAAACCGGAAGTGAAGTGTAGTGTTGCCCCGGCCGCCCAAAGCAAGGTAGCCACGGTCAGCAAGAACCGTTGCCAGGATTGAAGAACGGTTGCCAGGATTGAATGTGTGCCGGAAACGGAGTTCCGTCCGTTCGGTACTATTCCCCGAGCGCAACGCCTTTGATGACACCACTTACGACGAGGTTCTGGTCAACGAACCCTTGGAAGTCAGCAGAGAACATTCGGTTGCGCCGAACTTTACCGCGCCGCAACATCACGACTAGTTTGTCACCGGGTACGACAGGGCCGCGGAACCGGACGTCATCCAGACCGCCGAGACCTACGTATCCGTTGTCTACAAGCTTGGCCGTGATTGCATAATAGCTTGAAAGTTGAGCCGCACATTCGCAGATCAATACGCCCGGCATCAAAGGTCGTTCGGGAAAGTGGCCTCGAATCCAGAATTCTTCGTCGGATAAGTCCTTGTAACCGACAGCGTGTAATTCGTCACTGTACAGGATGCCGTCCAGCAGGCGCAGCTCGAACCGATGTGGATTGACTTTCAACACTTCATCCAGATCTTCGATGATAGTGTTGACATCAAACTTCGAAAAATCGACCAGTGCTTCTTTCAATTTCGGTCCCTGGTGTGGAATGGCGGACGACAAACTATTCGGCGTTTCGGCCCCCTATTGTGTACCAGAATCCAGCCGGTTTTTAACGGGGTGCCACCTAATTGTGATTTGCCTTGGAAAACCTCGAACGCGACCGTGTAAAGTTTTAACGGTTTTCGAGGGTACAGATCGCTGGCAAGCTGGCAAATTTAAGCGCAAAACGTCCCCATTTGTTCAAATGGCCGGCAATGTGTAATAGAATGGGCCTCCAATAATGATTCCGGTCCCCGCCCCTGGAACAACCGGCCGGAATCGCCGCAAACTGCGGCCCGCGAGGTCTGGATTTCCTCGTTCTAAGTAACAAGCCACGGATGCTTTTCAGTTGCCCGATTGCCGTGGAGCGCGCATATGTTGGTCCCTCACAATTCCGGACGTCCCGTTCAGGATCTGAGCGACAGCCCTGGTGAATTTCAAGATCCGTTTTCCGATTCTCCTTCCTCGGCTCAGGATCCGTTTTCTGACGAGTCGGCAATTGAAGAAGTAGCCAACGATGATTCGTTGTTTGAAGGTACTTCGTCAGAATCAACCGCTGGACAGGATCCGTTCGCGGATTCTGCCAATGCTCAACAACAGGAAGAAAATCCATTTGCCGATCCACCGGCGCAGGAAAATTCAGATGCAGGCGCTGATCCGTTTACCGATCCGTTCGCCGATCCGCCGGAGGCGGTCCAGCAGGAATCCGGCGATCCGTTTGCCGATCCTGCGATGCAGGAGCCTGAACAGAACGCAGATCCGTTCGCTGACCCGGCACCTGAAAGCGAAAACGCGGTTGAAGATCCGTTTGCCGATCCTCCCGTGGCGGAAACCGAAGGCGATGCCAGTGACGGCGATGACAGTGACATAGCGTCCAGTGATGATCCAGCTCCAGCGCCTCCCGGTGAAGCAGAACAAGGTACGTCCGGCGAGGCTGATGAGGCCGGAGTCGCTAATGTCGAATCAAGCGGGACTCAGGCTCCTGCGCGCCCTGCAACGACACCACCAGCTCCCACATTTTTCGACAACTTCAATTTGCTGTATGCGATCATTCCCGCAGTACTTATTCCTCTGCTTGTATTCGTTTTGTGGCGGGTATTAGGCAAGAAGAAGGTAGCGGCGACAGATGATAATGAAACACCAATGAGAGACGAGCCGCTAAATCTCAACGCCTCAAAGCCGGCATTTGATGAACCTGTGGCGTCCTTAGACCAGCCGATAGCGAATCAATTTGCGATACCCGAAACGCAAGCAGAGCCTGACCTCGATATGGAGCAGTTCAATTTTCAGGATGATTCACTCGACGTCGAATCCGAAGAGCCGTTTCAAGCTTCCGCTCCGAAAGGTGCTGGTGCAGGGGATGACGAGGATGCATTCAGTTTTGGTGAAGATCAAGACCAGGACAGTGGCTTTGATGAGTCAGATTTCGACCTCGCCGCACTGGACGACAGTGGAGACAACGTAATCGACGCTGTTGCGGCTGGTGTCGCAGGCGAAGACGATGAAGTTTTCTCTTTGACTGCAGATGAATCCGCTGAAGAAATGGACGAAGGCCTCGAGCAGATTGCTTTTGATCCAGTCGAAGAAGCCAAAGCCATTGAGCAAGCCGAAATCGACCAAGCGCGAATTGACGCGGAGAATGGCTCAGCGGAGATCGATGACCTGGATGATGCAGAAGATTCGATTGGCGACATTGAATCAGATGATGAAGAATTTGTCCCCTCATTCGAAGCTGATCCGGATGAAGAGTCGGTTGAAATCGAATCTGCGCCCGTTGACACCGAATCGGTGGCAGCAATTTCACAGCCTGTTGATGATTCAGTTGATGACGCCCTTGGTCGTGATTCAATGATGCAGGTTGAGACGCTTCAGCGTGACCTTGATCTTCTTCAGTCGGAAAAAGATGAACTTTCGCAGAAACTTACCGATGCGCAATCAGAGCTGGATAAAGCGAATGAGAAACTGACAGTTTTCGGGGAAGAAACTGCGGGCAAACTACAGGAAGCTGTTGCTAGAGCGGAACTAGCGGAAGCAGGAATCGCAGAAGCCAGAAGTGTGGCTGGCGCAAAAGCGGCAGAGATCCAGTCGCTGCTGGATGAAAAGCAAAATGAGCTGGAACAGAAGTCACTCGCCATCGCTGAAGCGGACTCGGGCCGCAAAAAGATGGAAGAAGAAATTGCTTCATTGAAATCAAAAATTTCTGAACAGGAAAATTCTATTGAAGAGGTTTCGGGCAAAGCAGTAGAGGCCGAGCGTTTAAGAGGCCAGCTTGAGTCTGCACAGACTGAGTCTGCGAGGACACAGGAACAACTGGACGGCGTCAACTCAGAACTTTCGGATGCAAAGGAAAAACTGGCCAGTGCCCAAGCTGAATTAGATACAGCCCGGAATGAGATCTCGACAATGAAGGCGACATCTTCGCAGAATGAAGAGCTCGGACTTGGAGGTCTGGCAAGTCTCGGATCGCTTGCCGATCTGGCGGCGACTGGCGATCAGCCGGCAACGGCATCTACCGGGGCCACTTCAAAAGAGAACGACCCAGCTTATCTGTACAAGCGCGCCGTTTATGAACGAAAACGTCGCAAGAAAGCGGAATCGAAAATTGCCAGCCTGGAAGGAATGCTCGAACAGGCTGAGGATCAGCTTTCGGCAATGATGATCGATATTAGGGGACTCAAACAGCGCGCTGAGGAAGCGGAATCTGCAGGTCGCGAGCAGATGTACGCAAGGGACAATGAATTCGATGAGATTCAGACGAGGCTGCAAGACGACCTTGCTGTCGAAAAAGCAACCACGGAAAAACTAACAGCCGAACTTGAGTCAGTTAAAACTGAATTTGAAAATGCGAAAGCTGACCTTGAACGGCAACTCGCTGATTCAAATGCGTCTGCTACTTCAAAAAAAAACTAGCTGATGCGGAGATTGATTCGC
>JBCCFB010000326.1:0-6362 GCA_039029995.1 Planctomycetota bacterium | reverse complement strand
GCGCTCCGGTCGGGAACCTGTTCAGCGATGGACGGCGGATCTGGGTCAACGGCGGAAACCGGATTTACGGACTCTGGCCGGCGTCTGACTGACGGGAATCAGCCGAAAACAAAAACAACAAGCGATAATAATAGAGCGACACAAATAAAACGATGTTGAACTTTCATATGATTGCCGAAGGCGAAGTGCTTAAATGGCTGGCAGGTCAGAACGCCGCCACAGAAGGCACGCCGAAACTCCAGTGGGCCGGTATGCCGGAATCATGGGGAGTCTTCGTTCTGATCGCAATCGTCGCGGCTATCGGATTTGCCGTTTTCTGGCTCTATCGCCGGGAACTGAATACGGCTCCGATGCCGGTAAAACTGTTGATGGCCGCGTTGCGGTTTGCTGTTCTGCTTTTGTTGATCGTCCTGTTCTTGAAGCCGTCGGTGTTTTATCAGCAGATCAATGAGATCAAGCCGATGATCACGGTTTTGCGTGACGCATCGTTGTCATTTGCCCGTGGTGATACGTACCGTGATGACGCAACGGCACAGCAACTGGCTGAAAGTACCGGGCTACCCGTTGGCCAGATTCAATCGGGGCAGGTGGACCGGTCAACATTGCTTGTCGAAGCGATCAATAACGATGAAGGATTAATCGCGAGCCTGAGGGACAAAGGCTCGTTGCAGATCTATGATTTTTCAACGGGGCGGGAATACATCGGGCTGATTCCGGCAACCGCAAGGCAGGATACGCAGCCTCAGGAAACCGCGGCCGGAAACGATGATTCCGTCGCTGATGGCGCGGACGAAGAAGCCGCGGATGAGGATCAGACTCTGATGGAGTCGTTTCCAACGATTCTTTCCGGCGGTAGTGGCCCAGATGTCTGGCAGGCATTGCGCGAGACGCTTGATGATCCAGAACGTGTTTCGGCAATCATTCTCGCCAGCGACTTTCAACACAACGGATCGGAAAACCCTGTCGAGCTGGCGAAGAAAGCGGCGTCCCTCGGGATTCCGATCTATGCAATCGGAATCGGTGATCCGAATCCACCGCGCAACGTTCTGGTTGATGACGTCTACGTGCGCGAAAAGGCATATCCTGACGAGCCTTTTGAAATTGAAGCAACTCTGCAGACAACACGGCGTGGTGAGACGGGGCTCCCTGAAGAAATCACAGTCGAGCTGGTGCAGTATCTGGTTGACCCCGCCAGCAACTCGATTGATGACGGCGAAGTCATCGAAAGTCGCGACAACGTAGTTGTTCCTGAAAACGGCGGACGAATACATCTGGATTTCGGCCACGTCGTCATACGTCCGGGAACCTATCGGTACGCTGTGCGGACACCGGCACTGGAGGGCGAAGTCGAGACTGATGACAACACAGGTTGGTCATCGGACCTGGAAGTAGTGGACGACAAAGTCCAGGTTTTGCTCGTTTCCGGCCAGCCGAGCTGGGACTATCAGCAGGTGCAGCGACTTCTGGAACGCGATCAGACAATCGAGTTGAGCTGCTGGCTGCAGTCGCAGGACAACACCATGCCCCAGCGCGGCAACCTCCCGATCAGTCGTTTGCCGAGAGTGCTCAGTCCGGGCACCGCGGTCGAAACGATTACCGAGCAATATCTCGCCTACTACGACATCATCATTCTTTTCGATCCGGATCCGACAAAGGACTTCAATGCCGAATGGATGGACCAGCTTCAGGATTTCTGCCGAAACAATGCCGGCGGATTGATGTTCGTTGCGGGGCCACAGCATTCGGCTGAATTTCTGACGCTCAACTCGCTCAGTACGATGCGCGATCTTCTGCCCGTTCGGTTCGGCGACACAGATTTTATTCGTTCCTCCCAGGCGCTGGCGGATGCCAACAATCCGGGTGCGGTCCGTCTGATGCCGGTAGAGCACAATATGGATCATCCGGTGATGGCGTTCAAAAGCGATCCCGGTGAGTCCCGGAAAATCTGGGCGATGATGCCGGGCGTTTACTGGAGTTTCCCGACCCGTGATCCCAGGCCGACGGCAAGAGTTCTGATTGAGATTCCGGATGTAAACAGAAACGACGCCAAGAACCAGCCGCTGCTGGTTACGGGACGGTACGGAGCGGGCACGGTCATGTACATGGGTTTCCAGGGTACATGGCGGTGGCGACCGCTGGGCGTCCAGGCTCAATACTTTGATCGATTCTGGATTCAGGCGGTGCGATTCCTGATCGAAACACGGTCTCTCCAGGGAGAACGCCGGGGCTTTATCGATGTGGATCAAACCGAATACGAGATCGGTGACGACATCACGTTTGTCGGGCGCGTACTTGATCCAGAGTTTCAGCCTTCAACGGCAGAGACATTTGAAGTCAAGCTGTCCACCGGCGGGAGAGTCGACACACTCGAGATGAAGCTGCTACCGGACCGTGAAGGGCAATACGAAGGCATCATGAAGGCCTCCAGAATCGGTGACTATCAGGCAACCATCGAACTCTCAAGCGATTCCGGTCAACAGGCGAAACTTATCGATCCTGTTTCCTTCCGAGTCGTTCCGCCCCGCGTTGAGTCGAGTGCGTTCTGGTTGAACGAACAATTGATGAACGAGATTGCGTCCCGATCGGGCGGTCAGGCGTTCCGTCTGGACCAGCTCGGGGAACTCGCGCGGACGATTCCCCGTAAGATAACCACGGCTGAATTCAACAGTCCTCCTCAGCCATTGTGGGATTTGAGCCAGCTGATGCGGTTTATCGCTTTTTCACTACCGGTTGTACTCCTGACTGCTGAATGGGCATTGAGGAAATACTACAAGTTGATGTAGCCGGGAAAGAAGAGCCGTACTTTTGAGAAATACACTGATGACAAAAAGAAGCTTAACTGAATGACCACAGCACCCAGTCCACAAACTGTCCCGGGAAGTATTGCTTCCCGTCTCGGCCGTCTACGTAGAAAGTTGACGGCCTGGATCGTCGTGCACGGACTGGCTCGATGGTTCGTCATCGTATTCGCTATGCTTGGCGTTGATATGCTGATCGACCGGTTGTTCAAAATGGACCACGCCCAGCGCTTGATCATGCTGGTCGCGATGGCGGCGATTGCGATTTACTTTTTCGTCCGCAAGTTGATCGTGCCGTTGATGACGCGTCCGGGCGATGACGCTTTGATTCTGGCTGTTGAAAGCCGGAACCCGGAAACAGAAGAAAGCCTGATCAGCAGTTACCAGTTGGCCAGGCAACGCCGGAAGGATCCTCGAAATTACGAAAGCACCGGTGCGTCACCCGCACTGACGGAGGCGACGATCGCTCATGGCGCGAAGGTCGCTGAAGGCGTTGATTTTTCATCCGCACTCGACAAATCCGGCAATGCAAAATCCTGGGTGATGTTCGTCGCCGGGCTTCTGTTAACGGCCGGGCTCGCGTGGGGCGTGATGAACAATTCGTTCATGCAAACCTGGTTCAACAGGAACGTCCTGCTGGGCGATGATCAATGGCCGCAGCGAACCTACCTCGAAATCGTCGGTGCCGAGGATGGCCGGATTTCACTTCCGGTCGGAGCCAATCATCTGCAGCTTGTTCGTGTTACGGAAGACAGTCTGAGAAGTGACGTGAAAGTCACCCTCGAGATTGAAACGACTGGAACAACGACGCGGCATTCCATGCAGACAAACGGAAAGCTGGATGGCCGTGAACATGAGTTTTCGTTCTACCCGTCGGCGGGGCGTATGCGAGCGACCGGAGGCGACGACGTCACCGACTGGGTCGAAATTGATCTGGTCCAACCTCCGACGATCGATGATCTCGTTATTACCGAGCATCTTCCGGAATACACGGGTCTGGAACCCCGTGCTCTGGTTGGAACCGGACAGCACAACGTTTTGGCCGGCAGCCGTTTGAGCGTTTCGATAAACGCAAACAAGCCGCTGCAAAGCTGCGAAGTGGTGCTCGGCAGCGAGTCCTTTCCGCTGACGCCTGTCGCCGGCAGCAGTACTGAATTTTCAATCAGATTGCCGGTTGATGACACGCAGCCGATTGCAGGCGGCCAGTACGAATTTCAGATGGTCGATACCACGGGCCTTGCGAATCAAAGGACCAGCCGGTTTTCGATTGCGATCAAAGACGACCAGCCTCCGAAAATCCGGGCTGAAAAGGATGGCGTGGGTAACAAAGTCGTTCCCGAGGCGGTCATTCCAATCGCCTATGCGGCAGCTGACGAATATGGACTGACGCGGATCTATTACGATTGCCACTGGACTGCTTCCGACGCGGCTGAGGAGGCGGACCAGACGGGAATGGAAATCGACGTCGCGGATTTTGCATACCAGCCGGGAGACAATATCCGCCTGTTTGAAAAAAGCTATTTCACCAACGGTACATTCTGGTTCAACGAGGCAACACGGCGATTGAATCTGCTCGACGTGATCTGGCAGGTTCAGCGCAACGCTTTCGTTCAGGAACAGGTGCCTGACCGTGATTTCCCGGGCACCCAGTGGTTCAATCCGGTAAGAAATGAGCTGTTCATTCTTGATGAAAGCAGCCAGCCCGCGCGGTTTCCCGTTGTTGTTGCTCCGGTCGATCCGGGGAACCGACTCGATCTCGCACCTCTTCAATTGAAGCCGGGTATGGTCTTCCGGTTTACGATGAACGCCGTCGACAATTGCCCCGAACAGGCCGGCAGCCGGAGTTCTGACGAGATAATTCTGCAAATTGTCACTCCGGAGGAACTGCGGGCTCACTTGTTGCGTCGTGAGGTGGATCAGCGCAAGGCCTTCGAAGAGGCGTATGAACTACAGCTCGCTTTGACCAGCGAACTCGGTCAGGCCATGGCCATGGATAGCGCCGGAATGACCGTCGATCAGTTCAATGCGGCTCGCGAAGAACGGCTGATCAATATCGCGCGAAGTCAAAAACAGATCGGAACCAGGCTTGAAAATATCGCCGTTCGTTTCGAGTCCTTTCTTGAGGAGGTCAAGAACAATGGACTCGACAAAGACGAAGCAGAACAGAATCAGGGTGACGGCGATCTCGGACCGAAGATCGAAACGAGATTCCGCAACGAGATCATCGGGCCGATCCGCGAACTCGACCAGACGTTGATTACGTTGGCCGGCAGACATCTGGAAAACTGTCGGCGAAGCGTTGCGGATGAACCTGAACTGATAGCAGCATCACAAAGTGCCTCGCAGGTTCAGGAAGCTGTCCTGATTGAGATGAAAAAGATTCTTGAATCGATGATGGAATCCGAAAGCTATCAGGAAGCGATCAACAAACTGCTCGAAATCAAGGCACTGGAAGAGAGAATTCAGGCTGAGATCAATGAGCGAAATAATCCGGATGACATCTTCGATCCCGAGGACGAAGACGACATCTTTGATAAATAGAAGTGTTAATAAAGCGCCATTGCGCTGCAAAAGGTTAAAATAACTTTACGCCGGCCGGTCGGACAATCGTTTTGGAGTCAATCATGAACAGCCGCTCTCAAACAGCTATCTCGGGTTCGTTCTTTTTTCTAAGAGCTCCGATTGTTTTGATGATTGTCGTAGCGACCGCTCTCACGGCCGCCGGACCGGAACTTTACGGCGCTGGAATTGCCGCCATCCAGCAGGAAGAGGATCGCAGAACCGAGCTGGGTGAGCGACAACGACTTGTTGAACGCAAGATGCTCGAGTTGGAAGACCAGTTGCGAGTCATTGCCGACCGGATACGTCCCCGCGAACCTGAACGCGCTGACCGGTTGGTGGAAGCGTATCAGCAGGCAAGGGAAAAACTGGTTACGCGGCAGATGGCAGAAGTCACTGCACTACTCAATGAGAACAGGTTGCGGGAAGCCGAAGAGCGGCTGGCCGAAGTTATTCGCGATGTCGATGACCTGATCCGGCTGTTGAGCCGTGACCAGCAGCAGCGCCTCACGCGCGAGCAGGAAATCGACATGCTTGAGTCGATCCGTGATGACATCAGAGATGTTCAGCGGCAGCAGAACGATCAGACGCGTGAAACCGGCAAAGTCGGGAACAAGGAAGAGACCCTGAACCGGCTTGGCCAGCAGCTGGCTGAGCTGAACAACCTTATCGACCGGCAGCGAGGTCTGATTCAGTCAACCGAAGGGAGTGACGGAAACAACCTTCGCGCTATGGACCGGCTGGCGGATGAACAGTTCGAGATTCGTCAGGAAACTGAAAACCTGATTGACGAGATAGCATCCGACCCATCCTCCCGGGTGGGAGAAGGCGGAGAGGCAAGCACCGGTCAGGACGGCGAAGGTCAGGACGGTGAAGGTCAGGACGGCGAAGGTCAGGACGGTGAAGGTCAGGACGGTGAAGGTCAGGACGGTGAAGGTCAGGACGGTGAAGGTCAGGACGGTGAAGGTCAGGACGGTGAAGGTCAGGACGGTGAAGGTCAGGACG
>JBCCFB010000325.1:0-6362 GCA_039029995.1 Planctomycetota bacterium | reverse complement strand
GTATCAAACGCGCCGCAGAGTGCATAGAACGTCAGCATGTCGACATCGCGCGCAACGATCGTGACAGAGGCGTCTCCACGAACGAAGCCGACGCCGGAGCTGTGTGAGCCGCTGAACCCGGCGAGAGTCGCATTCAAGGGACGTCCCAGCATCGGATCGAATTCACTTCCAGGATCCATCCACGGGGCTGAGCCTCGACCTCGTGCCAGTCCGCCGCATAGCAGTGAATGCCGTTGTGTGATGTTTCCCTGGTCTGAAGTGCCGATGCTCTCACCGAACATCAGTGTGTTGGCCAGTCCGTCCGAAGCTGCAACCTGTGCCGTCGTAACGGTTTCACGCGAAGTGATCATCCCACGATACTGCCAGAGGTCTCCGGGTGCTCTTTGAGAGCCTCCGCTACTTGCTCCCATACAACCGGCGAAATTTGTGATGCCCGAGGCTGCCCGGCTACCCATTGAATCCACGAGGGTTCCCAGCGAATCCTCCGTCTCGGGAGAACCGAAGTACACCGGTTGAATTCCAAGGCTTAGGCCTTCGGTTGTTTGATTATTCAACTCGGAAGGGCAAAGGTATTCCGGAAGTTGGACAAGCAGTGCCACGTTGAAGTCGTTGTAGTTGAACGGCGAGCTGGGAAGATTGTAGGTGTTGAAGTCTACAAACTCCGGCTCGAGCTGGATCTGTCCATCGACGTAAGCCAGCAAGCCAATGGGCGAGATAAGTTGTTTGGTGAGATAGTATTCAGGCGAAGAAGCGTTAATCCAATCGTTCCAGCTGACTGCACCACTCGATCCGAGGTGACAGGGCAATCTGCCGTAGATGGCTTCATAATTGTGCGACTTCAACCCGATCTGGGTGAGTCTTTGGGTGCAATGCTGAGACCTTGCCGACTCACGCAATTGCTGAATGGCAGGAAGAAAGAGGGCGATCGCAATTCCTGTAACCGCGAGGGCTGTAATCAAATCAGCAAGCGCGTATCCGCGTCGCAAATTCATCCGTGTCTCCTTTTTCGAGGAAGTGTTTGCTATGAGACAAGAACATTATGGCTTCATTTTCGTGCTTCACCAAATTGTTTGGGAGTCATAGCGATGACTTGCACTGCAACATTCTAGACTCCTCTACGGGCAGAAACGGGTAGTCTCCACTGGAAACGTCGTTTGCCGGGAACTTTCGTCATGCAAATTCGTCCGAAAACGTGCAATCGAGGCTTCGTTAATCAGGCAGACGAATAGGAGGAAATCAGTGAAACATGGACAGATTTTCGTGCTTTTCCTTTGCGGAGTCACAATTCTCATCATTCTTGCCTTTGCGAGGTATCAGCAGCAATCCGGGCCACAATTAGCGGAGCCGGCAACCGGAGTGGATTCGACCTCTCTGGATCCCGGAGGCCTGCAACTGATGCAGGAAGAACGGCGTGACGGTGAGTTTCCTGAAACGGCGGTTGTTCTGTCCCGCATTCCGTTTGTGCAGAAACGTCCGGATTTCGGCGGTGAAGCCTGCGTCTGCATGATGCTGCAGGCGATGGGGGAGTCCGCAGACCAGGATTTCGTTTTTGATCAGTCAGGTGTTGATCCGATGCTCGGTCGGGGATGCGTTACCCGGGAACTTGTCGAGGCGGTGAGGAACATCGGTTTCCGGACGGGAGAGACCTGGTTTCCGTACAGTGAAGCTCAGAGGGCGACTGCAATACAGCGTGACTGGGAAATGATCAGCGATGACATCGAACAGGGAATTCCTTCGGTTGCTTGTCTGAGCCGCGAAGGAATTGATAGCTTTGTGCTGATCACCGGCATCGATACTTCAGAAAACGAAATCTATTACCACGATCCGGCTGACCTGCACGGAGATCACAAAAAGATGACTCTTCAGGAGTGGTACGACGCAGCATGCCTGCCTTCGACTGCTCCCGGTGAAGGCTTTCTTGTCCGCATCAGGCTTGCCCCGGACCGGATCATGGCATGTGCGGTGTCAGAGACATTTTCCGCGGCGGACTATGCTCAGCATATTCGAAAATTGCGGCCGAGGATTCCCGGTGAAGATTTCAACCTTGTTATTCAACATCCGTTTGTGGTGATCGGCAACAAACCCGCTGAGCAGATTGAAGGGCATGCCGAGCGAACAGTGCAATGGGCCGTCGATAAGATCAAGCAGCTGTATTTTGAAGATGACCCGGAGGAGATCATTGATATCTGGCTGTTCAAAGACAAGGCGACTTATGATGCTTACAACGTCCAACTCTTCGGTTCGCGTCCGTCCACACCTTTCGGCTACTATTCGCCGGTTGATCGCGCCCTGGTGATGAACATATCAACAGGTGGCGGGACGCTGGTGCATGAAATTGTACATCCGTTCATCGCCAGCAATTTTCCGCGGTGTCCATCATGGTTCAACGAAGGACTTGCCTCTCTTTACGAACAAAGTCGCGAAGAGGACGGACGAATCATGGGCAGCACCAACTGGCGGTTGCGCGGACTACAGGCTGCGATTGAGGAAGAGAGGATCGGGACGTTTTTGGAACTGTGTAACACAACCCGACGGGAGTTCTACGGCGACATTCGCGGTACGAATTATGCACAAGCGCGATACCTCTGCTACTACCTGCAGGAGAAGCAATTGCTTGTGAGCTTTTATCATCGTTTCCGTGAAAACGTTGCCGATGATCCGTCCGGATATGACACGCTCCAGGAAGTGCTCGGCAACCCTGACATGGATGACTTCCAGTCAGAGTGGGAGCAATTCATCATGAGACTGCGTTTTTGATCGCTCGAGGTAGCTGATTGCTCGAAACAATCAGTTGCCGCCTTCAGCCGGTTTTCCCACCAGACGCATTCTTTCACGTAACCTCTCTTCAAGGTCGCGATCGGTGCAGATTTGTACAGCCTCGCGATATCGTTTTCGTGCATGGTAGAAGTCGCCTGCTTCTTCAAACTCAATCGCCTGGCGGACCAACTCATTGATTTGCGCGATCATGGCGGATTGCTGCCTTTCGCGCTGCGCCACGATCGCATCAACGCTGATGTCAGTCGTTTCGGCCGAGCTGACTTCACTTGAGTAATTGACCGGTCCCGTGTACCGCGACTCGCGTTGCATGGATCCAGTTGGTTGCCCGTAGGTATCGAGTTGGCCGCTGGCAATTGCTCGCGTGACCGCGTTATCAATCGGGCTCGGATAGCCATAGCCTGTGACGGGAGTCACGCTGGTGACAAATGGAACAGCGCCGCCACTGAAAATTGAACCACCGAATCCGTTTTGCACATTGATCGAAGGCGTGGTTGTTGTCCACGAACGGGTACTGCCTTTACCCAACTCAAATCCAAGATTGAACCCGCCGCCGCCGGGGCCGATTCTGCCGAACCCGAAGCGGGCGGAAGCGTTCGGATTGTATCCACCGATCTGAGGCGCGGTGCCGCCAAAACTGCCTTGTGAAAAAGCAACGTTGGGCTGAATACCACCGGGGCCGAATCCGACGATTCTCGAACCATTGGTATTGGCCGCGGCCGGAAAGCTGAATCCGAAGTTGACTCCCATTCGTTCGTAGTAGGAGTCGCTGATTCCTGTGAATGGAGTCGATACGACAATGCCTTGTGCGATAACCGGCTGAGCCGATAGACCGGAAATCGCCGGTATCATCACCGCGGCCACGATCAGAGAAAGAGTGGTTCGAAACATAGTCTGTCCTTGTTATTCAGCTCTTACAGCCCCGTGATGATTGTAGGAAGCACCGGCAACTGCGGTCAAATACAACGTTGCGGAGAAACAGGAAAGGAGAGGGAGAAACAGGAAAGGAGAGGTGGTGCGGCTGACGATACTGCTATTGGGCGAAAATGGAGGGTCTGGTAAAAAATCCGATCGATTGGGCGGTCAATGCTGCCCCCTCCTCTCACGGATGACAGGATCGAAAATGGATTTCGCACAACTGGCTGACTACTCAAACCTTGCGCTGACTTGGATCGGATTCGGGACCGTTGTTGGTCTCGCTGCGAAAGCGATCATGCCCGGTCGGGATCCAGGTGGAACGATCGCGACCCTGCTGATGGGAATCGCAGGCACACTGATCGGTTGCGCGATGTTGAAGTATTTCTATCCCACGCAAAATATTCAGCCGGTCAGTCTCGTGGGTTTCGCCGTCGGTTCAGGCGGAGCTTTTGTACTTCTTATGTTCTACAAGGTTCTTGGCGGCTACTGGTTCATTGAAGGCGAGACGATTCCACGTCGTCCCCGTCGTCGGCGCCGCCGCAGAGTACTCTACGACGATATCTAAGACTGAGATATCCAAGACTGAGATATCTAAGCCTGACGTTCAAAGCGTCGATGATTGCGGTGATCGAACTGCTTGTCTTTCAGAGTTAGATTGCTGCCCGGGTTACAAATCTAAGCGACGGTCGGTTCACACTCGATAGTTCTCTGTCCGCGTTCTCACCGTGAATTGATGGGAAATACCTGTTAGAGCATCGGTGCTGTGAATGCCGGCCTCACCCCCACAAGGGTCTCCGACATTCGCCGGGGGAAACTTCGTACGCGCGCACAGGCGGGATGTCGCAGCGGGTTGTCACGCAAAGTGCTGTTACGAACAAACAGACGAATTGGTTCGGGGATCATCAGAGTTTTTCTGCTTGATTTTCGGCTGCAGAAAGTTGTGTCGCCTTTCGTACATTGAGTGGACTGCTCGGACAAATTGCGCGTTGTCTCCGTATCTGATACAGGCAGAAAAGAGGCAATTGGTTTATGATATTCCTATCCAATGAGTGGTCGGACGAAATGGAAGTATGAGCGAACGCGCAAAACGAATCTGGGGTATTGATCTACTTGCCCTCTTGAATGTTCTTGGTGTCGCCGCAGCAGTGTGGCTATCTATCTATGGTTCAGCGGCCGAACGGACAGCCGCCATTGTTCTGGGAATAGTCTGTGCAATTTCTGCAGTGGGAATATTCAAGCGGCTGAACGCAGTCCGCATCCCGTTTATGGTCCTGCTGAGCGTCGCCATTGCGTGGGGACTTCTCATACTCGCGTTTGCGATTGCGGCTCTTACCGGGATTGGGGCAAAGTCGGGAGCGGACGTTGAACTGTTCAAAGTAGCTGCGGCTCCCGTTGGAATGGGGCTCGCTCTCTGGATCCTGATGTACCTGCGCCGCACTGATGTTCAGGAGGATTTTCGAAGCAACCTTGAAACCAAGATTCATTTTGTGAGGCAGGTTGGTATCGCTACGGCTGTGCTGGGTGTCAGCTTCGGTACCGGCCTGTTCGTGAATCACCTGTACGATTCAGCCCAGGAAAAAAGGATCGTTGAGGAGCTGCAAGCTGGCGGGGCGGACGTGCGTTTTGAAACCGGTGGTGGATCCAAAACGACAAGGTCTCTCTTTGGGCGATACTTCTTCGACAAGGTTGTGGAAGTCAGAATCAACGACGAAGAATTTGATGACCTGACGGATATCCAGTTTCTGCGTGACCTCGAAATTCTGCGCATCGATGATACGTCAGTTCGGAATCTTGGACCGATCTCAGAGCTCTGGAATCTCAAAGTCCTTTCGATCAATGACACTCCCGTGCGCGACCTTATTGCCGTCGAAAACCTGCTCGATCTCGAGGAGGTCCACGCAGAAGGAACAGAGATCAGAAACCTTGATCCGCTTATCAATCTGAATTTGAAAACGTTGCGTTGTTCAAGAACCAACGTCGGTGATCTGGCTCCTGTCTCCAATATGGAGGAACTGAATGATCTCAGGTTCAGCTACACCATGGTTCAGGACCTTCGCCCGCTGGAAAAAGTGAACATGTTGACCATTATCCATCTGGACCATACTCACGTGTGGGATCTTCGACCTCTGGAAGAGTCAAAGCGGCTTTCCGAAGTCGTATTCGATGGTGCTCCTTTGTTGCCATCAATGGTCGCTAGGCTGGATCTTGAGCTTCCGAACTGGACCTACGGAAAATCCTACGAAGAAGTGCGGAGGTAACTCTTTCCTTCTCTATCGTCCCGGTATCTGCTGAAACCTTCGCAGGCCGTGTGCGCGATACGCAAAACGCTTACGGAATCCGGTTGTCAGCGAACAGTCGTTCGGTGAAGCTCGTCAGTTCGGCGGAAGAAGCAAAATTGCTGATGGGCTGCACGTCCAGGACCTGCCCCTTTGACAGCCATACCAGTTCACCGGAACCGTGAACCAGGGACGACTGCCGCTTGGATTGAAGCTCATTCCAGCCCGACAGCTGTTTTAGTGGCTGGTGTCCATCGGTGCTTGCCGTGCAATCGAGGAAGTGTAAAAGAGCGCCTTCAGTCCGGTTGCGACTTTGATAGTCCAAAGCGAACGCCGCAAACTGCCGCTTCTGAAGGCCCAGTATTGACCAGTCAAAGTTGAGAAATACGATCG
>JBCCFB010000324.1:0-6478 GCA_039029995.1 Planctomycetota bacterium | reverse complement strand
GCGGAATGCGCGAGAGAGCATCTGCGGCCGTGTTTGCAACAGCGTTTGCGTTGCCATGACATGTTCGACTTCACTTGTACCGATTCCAAACGCGAGTGCACCGAACGCACCGTGGGTTGAAGTATGAGAATCGCCACAAACGATTGTCATGCCGGGCTGTGTTAAACCTTGCTCCGGTCCGATGACGTGGACGATTCCCTGATCGGGTGAGTCGAGGTCAAATAGCTGAACACCAAATTCTGCGCAATTTGAGCGCAACGTCTCGATCTGCTGGCGCGAAATCGGGTCGGCGATCGGGAGACTTCTGCTGGTTGTCGGAACGTTGTGATCCTGAGTTGCCACCGTGAGTTCCGGTTTGCGAAGAGCCCTTCCGGCAAGTCTCAATCCTTCAAATGCCTGCGGGCTCGTTACTTCGTGAACCAGATGTAGATCGATATACAGTATCGTCTGGCGTCCGGGCTCCTCATGCACAACGTGCTGGTCCCAGATTTTTTTGAACATGGTTCGTGGTGCGGATTTGATCATTTGTACGAAGTTGATCTTGAAACGTGTGACTGAACTACCGGCTATGATATGACTGTCTTTCAATTGCCGAAAGCCGCAATTGGTAAAGAGCGAATCGCCCGGGCACGTTTCATGCTTCAGAAGACTTTATCGGGCGGAAAGGGGTTAATGTTTCGTTTTCGAATTACTCATTTGCTTGCCGCCACCACGTATGCTGCCGTAATCGCATTGCTGATACCGTTCGGCGAAATGGGCTACTCGGTGATCGTCCTTCTGGCTTTCCCCCTTCTGTACGTGATTCCTTACGCCGTCGATTTTCCGGTTTGCCCTGCATATCTGAAACTGCGGTTTCACTTGCCCGTCGCCATCGCCGTCTCGATGTTTGCCTGCCAGGGATTATTTTTTGAGTTCGGGTGGTGGATCTTCCCGTTCAACTGGTTGATTGCAGGCTTCATCGCTCCAGCTGTTTTATTGATACTGCAGTTTATCAAGTTCAACTCCGAGCCGGATTCTGCAATGATCGAGCTCCGCATCACGCAGCTCATTGCACTTTGGTTTCCAGTTTTCATGTGTTCGATTGCCGGCTTGTTTGGCACACCTGCCGGGGCATGATAATCGAACGATTCGGACGGTAGCTTTCTCAAAGGACTATCAATCCGGTATGAATTCTGCGGCGGGTCGTGTACTGTCTTCGATGTGCGTCTGGTATTGATGTAGACGTTTAGCCTCGTCAGATCTTTGTAGAACTGAGTTTCAGCCTTGCTTACTGCGGGGCAAACGCACAGCTACCGGGAAGTGTTAGTCCCGTTCTTGTCTTATGTCGTCGAATTCAGATTGCGATTCTCTTAATGTCGAAAACACCTCTGATCTTTATCAGTTACCACTCAAAGTATGCGCCTCTGATGGAGTTTTTCCTTACTTTGGTAAACGACATCGGATTTCGTGCTGACCCGTTCGATTTCCCGTCATCGATGACAGTGCTGGAAAAACAGCAAGAGATGATAGAGTCCTGCGATGGGTTTCTGGCGTTGTTGACGCCTGATGAGCAGACGGCAGACGGAAGATTTATTTGCAGCTCTGCGGTCACAACGGAAATCGGTATGGCACTTGGTGCCGGAAAGACGATTCAGCAATTTGCATTCAATGGCGTAGATTTCACGGCCAATCAAGGATCTCAGGCAAATACCGTTGCTCGAATTGATACTCTGCACAAATCACCAGACGAACCGATTGCATTTGATGCCAAGAATGTCAGGCAGATCATTCGTGCTCTACTCGATTTCAAACATCGAATTGAATCCTATTTGGACGCTTCGAGCACCGGCAATGACGATTCGTTTTTCCTCTACCGGCGTTTTGCCGTCAAGCAGGACATCCTTTCGGACACTGAACTGCGCCTACACAATGAAATAGAGGCATTTACGCTAAAACCGCTCGATTCGCATACGCATGATGCGATGCTCTTGTGCGATCGTGGCAACGGCGACGGAGTAAGATTGGATGATGAAAAATTTCAATTCAAATTCATCAGTCCACAGGAAACAACTTATTCGATTAGAAAGCCGGTCAACGATTACTCGTCATTCCGGTTTCTGATTGATTTTGATCCGCCGCTGCCGGTCAGTACGGACGTGAAGTACGCATATCGACGAAGCCATTTCAACTACTTCCCGTTCACTGTTGAGGAGTTGCAATCAATCATTGCTGAAGGGAAGGTCAGCAACCGGGTGATGGCAGACCGCAAAATGATCGGTCAGGACCTTTTTATCACTCAGCCGACCGAAGAGATCGAAATCAGTATGACTTTTCCTGCTGGCTACCCGATTCGCAATTATCAGGCGTTGGCCTGTGAAATTCGCGGAGATTTGATCAACCGGTCGGAAACAGAACGTGCAGGGGAATTTGTTCAACTCGACCACAATGAGTTTGATGACGTCTATACTCTGAAAATGACCATTCCGAAACCGCGCATGAACTGCACTTATTTCCTGTTGTATACACCTCCGTCTGAGCGAGACGTACAACACCTTTTGAATGGGCAATCGGCGTAGGCAACGCAGGAATCCGGAGCGACAATGAGCCGAGACTTTATTTTGAGTTACGGGAGTCTGTTGAGCCGTCAAAGTCGAGTTGATTACTCGGCCATTACCGCTGACGTTTATCCGGCCCTGGTTTCGGGCTGGAAACGAGGCTGGTGTGTTCGTCATCTTGAAGAACTGACCACACATGCAGGAGCGATTCGTGACAATGGCTCGACAATGCACTGTGTACTCGTGCCGACAGAGTTGAATGACGACATTCGTGAACGTGAAAAATACTATGACTTTGTGGAAGTCGAACGTTCCGATGTCGAGTTTCCGGAGGGAGTACCTGATGCTGCTGCTGAAGGGAAATTCTGGATCTGCCAGCCAAAAGCGATTCAATTTCCCGACTCTGATTTCCCGCTCTCGCAATCGTACGTCGACACATGTTTGATCGGCTGTATTGAAACAGGAATCTCTGATTGGCCAGTCGGGTTCATTCTTGCTACCGCGGGATGGGAACATTGCTGGGTCGATGATCGAAACTACGAGACGCCGATTTATGTGCGTGCTGCCGTTCTTTCTGCTGCGGAGCAAGAGCGTGTGGATGATTTCCTCGACGAGGCCGGTGTTCTGGAGCATCGCCGGAAATAACTCGTACCGGGCCGTATCCTGAGTCCCGATGGTTAGGACGGCAGGATTTAATCGTGAGGAATTTGCCGGTCCGGTCGCTCAGGTCCGGCCTGCTCCTGCCTAATGATCTGTGTGCGGCAATGTTTCGGTTGTCACATTTCCAGGCTCAAAGTAACCTCTTCTGCATCAATCACTCCCGCCGGAAACGTCAACCGCCATGCCTCCGTACGAGCTACCCGAAGTGCTTCAGGTGCTGATTCTCGCCGTGATCCAGGGGATTGCCGAGTTTCTCCCGATCAGTTCCTCGGGCCACCTGGTCGCCGCTAGCGCGCTGTTCAATACCGCGATTGACGGTGAAGGTAAGGTCGCCGAGCTGAATATCGTTCTGCATTTCGGAACTTTGCTGGCGATTGTTGTGTTCTATCGAAAGCGGATTTTCGCTTTGCTGACCCAGGACAAAAGGGTCATCCCTCTGATCATTGTTGGGACGATCCCTGCCGTTGTGATCGGTCTGGGAATCAAGATGTACTATGAGTGGATTACCGAGAGTCCGTTGTTGACTGGCTTCATGCTTCCGGTGACCGGATTCATCCTGATGGTCCTGCCAAAGCTGAAAGACGATGACAGTAAGAAAGACTATCAGGAGATGTCGATCTGGAAAGCCTTCCTCATCGGGATCGCACAGGCGTTCGCCATCCTACCGGGGATTTCCCGGAGTGGGAGCACAATCGTTGCCGGGTCTCTACTCGGATTGCGACAGCAGTCTGCCGCCACGTTCTCATTTCTGCTGGCGATTCCTGTGATCGCCGGTGGAGCGGTTCTGGAAGCGAAAGATATCATCGAGGCTGGAACGACACACACACCGCTTGTTTTGTTGTTGATGGGAGCCGCAGTTGCCTGCGGGGTCGGCCTGCTTGCATTGCAGTGGCTGGTGAAATGGATCGAAAGCGGCAAATTACATTTGTTTGCCTACTGGGTGATTCCTCTGGGCTTTGCGCTGGTCGTCTGGCAGCTCTACGTAATGGCGAATTCACTGTAGAGGCACCCGGGCCGGGACGAAGTCGTCATAAGAATCGCAATTCGTCTGAGAATTCTCGTTCGAAACGACTGCAAGCATTCCCGCGCATCTGTATGGCGACATTGACGCCAGCACATGGTTTTTCTAACGTCCGCGCACTATGAATGAAATCATTGCGCGCCGATTTTCGTATTCAGGGCTTTGCATCGGGCGAAGTCTATCAGTCGTAATTTGTGTTATCAGCCTGATGGCTTGCGCAAATGTTCAGGCAACAGTGCAGCTGACTCCGATTGAGCAATCAGCGGATGATCTTCCCTACAACTCAGGCTTGATGATCGTAATTCTCAGTAACGGTCATGCTATTGAAGGGGAGCTGTTGTCGGAGGATGGGAAAGTCATTCTTGTTACCGCTCAAGGTAGCCGGCTGGTCATGCCCCGCGAAGAAATTTCGTTTGCCTGCGAGACCTATGATGACGCTTACTGGAACAAGCTTGCTCGAATCAGAGCATCCGATCTTGAAGGGCAAATCGAGCTGTTTCGCTGGTGTATGCGATACGAGTTGCACAAGCAGGCTGCGAATCAAATCGACATAATCTCGCAAATGCGGCTGCCGGCATCACGGTTGGAGAATCTCCATCGTCAGCTCTTCATTGCTCAGCAGGCTGAGCAACAGAACAACCCGCCTGAGCTGGCTGATTCCGCCATAGCACAAAATAACAGCGGTCATTCGGCAAATGAATTTGATATCCGGTCATTGCCACCGATGAACGAACTTGCATCCGGTGGCAGGTTTCGACCCGGCTCAACGAGTGGCACTGGTCGCCTGGCTGGCCCTCCTGCAGACATGATGATTGACGGTGTGCCGGGCGAAGTTCGGCAGGTCGGATTCGTTGAAGACGTCAGGGTCCCGCCCGGCACGATCACTTTGACCTCTGAACCGGGAGTTGAAATTCCCGATACGGTTGAACCGGAGTCAGCCGTCTATAGGCCGTCAACGGACGAGCTTGATGACTTGACGAAGAGTCTCGGCGGCGACGCGGTCGCATTTTACAAACGCAGGGTCGAACCTGTGCTCGTTAGAAGTTGCTTTACTGCCGGCTGTCACAATTCCGGTGCAGACGCGATGCCATTACAGCGCGTCAGCCGGCACAGTTCGATTCCCCGGCGGATGAGTCAACGGAATCTTTACAACATCATCCGGTATGCGGATCCCAACCGGCCACTATCAAGTATTCTCCTGTCGAACGCAGCTACGCCACATGGCGAGACGGGCGAAAGGCATAACGGAGAATTTCTAGACAGGAATTCGAAGCAGTTCGAGAATCTGGCGATCTGGTTAATCATGGTGAGTAACGATCCGAACGGAAATCATCAGATGCCGATGCCTGATGACATGACTGCCCCTGCAATGGAGCGAGCGGCACTTGAGCAGGCGGCAGTACTACCCGCACCTCCCGGGGCCCAGCCACTGGTACAACCATATACCGAGAACAGTCCGTTGGATGCCGCGGCTAATTTTGACGCGGAATTCGGAAGCGGTGTAGGATTGATGGATGGTGTAACGTTGTCATCAGAATCAGGATTGTCGCTGCCAGTCATTGAGCAACCGGTCATCGAGCAAATGGAGAATGGACAGGCTTCCCCGGCGAACGTGCCCGCTGCGGCGCCCGTCGGAAATGATAATCCGCATAGCGCTGACATCTTCAATCAACAGCACCGCGGCGGCTAGGAGCTGCTGCTTTCAGAATTGGTATCGCAGACTTCGCCGGTTTCACGACCGGCGTTTTTTGTTTTCGCAGCGCCTGATCGCTATATTTCAAGGCGGCCGGGAATGAATTGTTCATGTGCCGTCATCGAGAGCGATTGTATAACCGCGCTACCGGACTCAACTGACGGTATCAGGAGGTGCTGTGTCTGATTCAAATCTTCTGCTCTCATTCATCGAGGAGGGCATCGTTCAGCATGGTGGCGACCTGAGTGGATGGACGCGACTCGGTGAGGAGTCTCTTCAACTGTTTGATGGCAGGATAACTCTTCGCGCAGAAGTGGATGCAAATACCGGAGAGTCACAGCCAACAGTTGCTCACTGTCACGTGTTTGCCGCATTGCATGAGCATGGCGAAGAAGAGCTGGACGCCTGCTTGATTGGAATCGGGGATGGCGTTGAAGAGTCCCTGAGAGAAGCCGCGATGCTCTGGATTACTGGAGTCGCCGGTCCGATTCGATCGTTCATGGAAATCAGGCCGGTTTGCATGACGTGTCAGGCCGGCGTAGCCAACGGAGATACCAGTGAAGGCTACTC
>JBCCFB010000323.1:0-6534 GCA_039029995.1 Planctomycetota bacterium | reverse complement strand
GCCCAGGTATCCCAAGTCAAAGCCATGGCCTGATTTTCGCATGTGGGATTGATGGCCCGATTCGTAGTTTTGCTTCTCGCTTGCACGGCCGTTGCTACTTCGGTTACGCATGCGCAGAACATTAGTCAGCCGTTGGTCAGGTATTTCTCGCCTGATGAGATCGGTAGCGATGGACGTGTGTTTGCCATTGCCCAGGACGGCGACGGATTTGTCTATGCGGCAATTCCAGATGATCGCCTGCTGATGTTCTTCGACGGAGCGAACTGGATTGAGCTCGATGTTCCGGCGGTTCCATTCTCTCTGATCGACGACGCTAACGGGCGTGTCTGGGTCGGAATGGACTCTGGCGTCGGGTACATCGAGCGCGACGAACTCGGCAGCCCTCAATTCCACTCCTATCCTCTGGGAGAAGAGTCAGACTACCACCTCTGTGCCCATTGGGCAGCTCGATACGAGAAGGGGGTTCGTCTGGGTGACCCCGGGATGTTCGTCGAAATCGACACTTCCGGAAGCTCTCCGGTTCACCGGGTGCTTGATGCATCGCCGGACTCTACTTTTGTCGGATTCGATGGACCAAAACTGCATGTTTCAAAACAAGCGGGGTCGGTCGTAACGACGTTCGGCGACACCGATGAGCAGATCGTTACCCTGTCGCCCGAAGTTTCAATCGAGGCTACGGTCGCATTTGGACGTGCTCCGGATAACCTTGTCCTCGTGACAGATGAGTTCTCGAGATTAAGAGTCGCTGAGGGAGACGGCTTTCGTGATTTTTCACCGGAGTTACAGGAGCTCGAAGCAGGATCACTGGATTCGGTGTTTCCGATCGGGAACGACCTCCTCGGGTGTGCATCGGGGGACGCTCTGATCCTTCTGAACAGAGATGGCGCGATCGCAGCGGTCATTGATAAGACGACGGGCCTTCCAGGCAACGGCATTGTAGGATTCGGAGATTTACGTAACGGGTTGTCCTGGGTTTCAACTGATCGAGGTGGATTCTCGACGATTGAGTTCAGTCAGAGTATGTATGCAATCCCGTTTCCCGGAGATCAGTTTCCGATCGTCTACGATCTGGCCTATGGCGAACGTCATGTTTTCGTCGCTTCAAATCTTGGCGTTTATTCTTTTGAGACTTCGGCTTTAGGAACCGGTCGGGACAAAAAGCCTGTGGGACTCAAACTGGACAAGATCACGGGGGATCGCTGTTTCCGACTTATCAATATGGATGGGGTCATTCTTGCCCCGACCGAAACGGGGATTTACAGGACTGACGGAGATACAACGGAAATGTTGTTCAATGGTCTGTTCTATTCGGGAATCAGGCTCGACGACAAACACATTCTTATTGACTCGCACGTTTCCGGAAATCAGATCTTCGCCATCGATGAGAACGCCTCGGAAATTCGCCCGGTCAACGCTTATCGCGGATTTTCTCTCGAGAAGATTTTCGTTCTGGATGATCACCGGCTGTTAGTCGTACCGGCTGAAGACACCTTCAAGCTGGTTGATTTCGGAGGATCCTGGGAAAATGTTCCGGAAATCAATGACATCCCGATGATCGATGGTGCGTCATTCACATCTGAGTTTAATTCAAAGATTGCAGTCCGAATCGAAGACCAATGGTTGCCACTTTATTTCGACAGTGATGGCAATCCCGTCTCCGGTGACCCCGGGGAGTTCAGGTTTATTAACGAACTTCAGTCGCGATTTAAAGAGATGACTCCAACGCCATGCGATGACTGCGGTGTCGTCATGTTCGAGGAATGGTATCTAGCGCTGTTTGAGGATTCGGGACAGCCGGCGTCTTCAATCGAAGCGACGGGCGAATGGGTTGCGGGCAACGAATTCCGTGCAATCTATTCGTGGGATGCTAAACGCCAGTTGTTCTGGACGCAGGTCGGCGATCAGTTGGTTGGCGTCAACATTCTTAAGCCAGAGGAAATCGCATGGTCAACGCCTGTGGTTTCAGGATCTTCCGAAGATGATCTGCTCCAAAGCAAGGGCGGGACAACGCGGCTTGGTCCGCTCGCGGATATCAGGTTCAGTTTCGGTGCACCTGTTGGAGCCAGCCACGCTGCCCCGTCACTTTATCAATACCGCTTGAAGGGCCTGGACGACTGGACAGAACCGGGTGAGGAAACGACGACTGTCTACTCTCGACTTCCCGGCGGCTCGTATGAATTTCAAGTTCGTCCGATTCAAACCGACGGCGAACCCGGTGCTGCGGTCACGTTCCCGTTTTATGTCCAACAACCGTGGTACTTCTCCAGTGCCGCGATCTTCGGATATTTTTTGGCCGGACTGGGGCTCATTTTTGCAGTGAGCAGTCTTCGCGCAAGACAACTTGCAGCGGCCAACCGTCGCATGGAGCGCCTGGTAAACGAGCGCACGGCTGAAATTGCACGAACCCGACTGGAAGTCGCCGAAAAATCTGCCGAGCTGGATCACAAAAAGCGCATGAGTGAAGCCGAGCGTCTGGCAAGTTTCGACACGCTCGTAGCGGGAATTGCTCATGACTTCAACAACCTGCTGACCGTGATTTCCGCAAATAATGATCTCGTGCTTCATAAATTTGGTGAGGACGCCACCAGGCTCACCGAGTCCTCTTCGGTCGCGATTGATTCAGCCGCAGAACTATGTCGCGAGCTGGCTGCTTTCTCGGATTCAACACCGCTTGAATTAAAGACCGTTTCCGCAAGTTCACTGGTTCGGGAAATCGGACCGATGCTTGACGACGCCATCGAAGGTGCGATTCATCTCGAAACCCGATTCGTAGACGGTCGCGACTATTTCGAGGTGGATACAAATCAGCTCAGACGAGCCGTACTCAATCTCGTTGTCAACGCATCGGAAGTTGCGAGCTCGCGGGTTATTGTCAACGTGGAACCGATGCGGCTGACAGGAGACGAATTAAAAGGCTCACGATTCGTCGGCGATGCTCCTGCGCCCGGCAATTATGTTTCCATCGAAGTCTGTGATGACGGACCCGGTGTTCCTGAGGAAGTGATTGCGAGAGTTTTCGATCCGTTTTTCAGTACAAAGCAGATGGGGCGCGGACTCGGGCTCGCCATCGTAATGAAAATCATCAGTCGTCACCGCGGGCTGATCCTCGTCAAGCGGAAGGAAGATCTGACCTGTTTCCAGATCTGTATTCCAGCTTCGAGACAACCTGACAAACAACCCGATGCCGTGAGCAGCCAGGAAGGAAATCCGGAATTCGTTGATATCGTCTTTGTCGACGATGATCCGCTCGTACTCCAATCCACCGCGGCGTTGCTGGCAGATCTTGGCCATCGCGTCGAAACATTTGAGTCGGCACGTTCAAGTCTCAAGTATATAGAGACCAGCCGTAAGTGCCGGCTCGCAATCCTCGACCTTTCAATGCCGGAAGTTTCGGGAGTCGATCTGGCCAATCAGATTCTTGTAATGCGCCCGGAGCTGCCGATTCTATTTGTCAGTGGATATACAGATAAAAAAATCGACCCTCCTGTGATCGAAAGATCAAACGTGGCGTTTCTGGCAAAGCCGTTCTCAAGGAAACAGCTTCGAGAGGCGATTCAGGGAGCTATCCGCACTTCCGACTAACTGCTTCTAAACCGGTCAATTCCAGAAACCCCCGGCTGTTTCGCGATTTCCTGCGAATTCCAGACGACCGGTTTTTCTTAAAAAAAACCGGCTTCAACCCGACTTCCCTGCTCTTTTTAGAGATGGTCAGAACAAGCCAGTAGCGTTCTGGAATGGCCTGGATGAGACTGGTGAGAGAGCCATGGCATGATTTAGAAGCCAAAACCAGGAAACAGATTCGTTTTCCGGGCGGCTATGCCGATACATTGTCTCGTGGAATCAGGGAGCGGGGTAGGTCTGCACAGCATGTGTGTTTGCGCCTGAACCGGATTTTGACGAAAATGAGCGGCAGCGTGAGGCTGGATTTGCCGCCAAAACCCGGTATTTCGCCTTGCCAGATGGCAAGCCAAATGTGTCTAATGCTCGATTCCCAGCACTTAAGAGGCTGGAAAAGCACCGCCTTGCGAGGCAATCCCCACGGCATGACCACGATTGTAGTGGTCGCCATCATGTCGATCCGGAGGGCACTTGTCGCCCGTAGCCGAGTCGAAACACAAATCCAAGGGAAAAGAAATGGCTGTTAGAATTCGTTTGAAGAAGATGGGGCGTACACATCGTCCGTTTTACCGTGTTTGTGCAATGGACTCGCGGACTCCACGTGATGGTCGCGTTATCGAGCAATTAGGCATCTATGATACATCGGTTCCGGAAACCGACGCCCGCGCGATCCTTAAGGGAGAGCGGATTGATTACTGGTTGGGAGTGGGTGCACAGCCGACGCAAAAAGTTGCCGTTTTGATCAAGAAATACGGCACCAACGGAACTCACCTCGCCAAACAAGCCGATGCAATCGGTCGCCTTTCAGAGCGTCGTGGCAAGGCTATTGAAGCGGCGCTGGCGGCTTCTAAAGCAATTGAGCTGCCGAAAGCCGAAGAGCCGAAGCCTGCCGAAGAGGCGGCTCCCGCAGAAGGTGAAGCAGCTGCAGAAGGCGAAGCAGCTGCAGAAGGCGAAGCAGCTGCAGAAGGTGAAGCAGCTGCAGAAGCACCAGCAGACGACACTGCAGCTGAGGCCCCGGCCGAAGAGGCTGCCGCTGAAGCTCCTGCAGAAGAGTCCGCCGAATAGTCTGGCTGACAGGCCCTTTCGAGTCAAAACGCTGCAGCCATCTACAGCGCGACTCAAGTCCGTTACTGCTTTTGTCTGATACCCTCATGCGGTTCGATATTCTGACTCTTTTTCCCGATATGTTTCCCGGGTATCTGAGCCAGAGTCTGCTCAACAAAGCAATTGAGCGCCGACTGGTGGATATCGCCGTCCACAATATGCGTGACTGGGCTGATGGAAAACACAACAAAATAGACGATCGGCCATTTGGTGGCGGCCCCGGGATGATCCTGATGGTCGAACCTGTGGTCAAAGCGGTTCGCGAAGTTCAGAAGATGGATGAGCAACCGGCCAAAGTGATCATGCTGACGCCCTCGGGCCGAAGACTGGATCAACGACTGGTAGAGGAACTTGCCGTCGAACCCAGAATGATGCTGCTTTGCGGGCGTTATGAAGGATTTGACCAGCGGGTGACTGACATACTACAGCCGACCGAGATTTCGATCGGTGACTACATCCTCAATGGCGGCGAAGTCGCTTCGATGGTGCTGGTGGATTCCCTGGTCCGGATGATTCCGGGAGTTCTGGGAGACGAAAACAGCAGTATTGATGACTCGTTTTCCAGAGGAAACCGAATGCTTGAGTACCCGCAGTACACTCGCCCTCGCGAGTTTGAGGGTCACGCAGTTCCTGAGGTCCTGCTGAGCGGAAATCACGAGGAGATCCAACGCTGGAGAGATGCCAAAAGTCTGGAAAATACCCGGCTTCGGCGTAGCGACCTTCTCGATAAATAAATAAACTATCGAATTACGAATCCCTGAAGAAAAACGTCATTTAGACATAGCCGGATAAGACAATGAGTCAGGAAATCATGAAGCTGGTTGAAGAAGCCAGCATGAAAAAAGGCGACGATGTGCCCCAGTTCGAGATCGGTGACACCGTAGATGTCCACTGCATCATTCTCGAAGGGGAGAAGTCGCGTACACAGGTTTTCACCGGTACCGTGATCGCTCGCAGCGGTAGCGGAGCAAAGGAAATGTTCACTGTCCGTCGTATCGTCGCCGGACAGGGAGTTGAACGAAAATTCCCGGTTCACTCCCCTCGCATCGCCAAAGTCGATGTCAAGCGGCGAGCTGTTGTCCGCCGGGCGAAGCTCTACTATCTCCGTGATCGTATCGGTAAAGCTGTCCGTCTGAAAGAACGCCGCCGCTAAGCCTCGGCATCAGCAGGATTGCGACAACTGAAAACACCGTGAAAGCGCTGGACCGAAAGTCCGGCGTTTTTTTGTTGCGCACCTTCTATCGAAACCCGCTGGACTCAAAAAATGCTCACATGGCTGGTAGGTGCAGCATTTTGATTATCTGAACTCTATCAGACGGCAGACCCCCCGCCGGAACGAGCTCGAATATCTGATTGTGACCATCAAATGGGATAAATAGCAAGCCTTCCAATGCGATATACTGGCCGGTGAAAGGCAACGGTGTTTGAAACATGAAATTCCACAGAAGTAGAACGCTGGTCATCTTTTCGGTTTTGCTTTCGATAAGCGTTCTCCTTAGTGGTTGCGATAAAAGGCCGGTTCCCGGTACGTCTGCAGGCGCTGAGTCCTCAATCGTTCCTGATTCTGTTGTTGTTGACAAAGAGGATTTCATCTCGAATTTCGGTTGTTGGTGTACTCTTTCCAATCTCCGCTTTGAAACCGAAGAGACTCCTGATGGTCCGGTGCAGTTCTTGCGAGTTGATGCCCATTGCGTAGATGAACGCGATTTCAATGGTGAACTGGTTCTAAAGCGGAGATTGGAAAGAGTACACCAACAACCGAAATTCGAGATGAAATCCTCTTTGTCAACAACAACAGAATCAGGAACGATT